>JAHHGS010000147.1 GCA_019359715.1 Aphanocapsa sp. GSE-SYN-MK-11-07L
TCCCATTGCTCGTCCGTCAGATCCGTCGGGTATGCTTTTCTCATGGCTCTTGATCCTCTGTCGTCTTCTTTTTAGACAGATTAATGGGTCAAGAGCTTTTCTCAAAACTTTTCAAACACCCTCTTAGGTAATTTTGATTCAACTTATGCCTGATCAGCGAATAGTTGATTCATATTAATGTTAATGCTGAGTTGTACTTTATCTGCTGTTACTGAAGCCCAATCTATTATGCTTCATGCAGTTACAGACTTTATTTCTGGAAGTGTCGAATCGCTTAGCCCGCCCAGCTACTGGTATGAAGGTGAAAATGGTCAGCGATTGCCTCGAACAGCTTTGGCAGAGGCGATCGCCCAGGGGCTAATGCAGCAGCTTGAGCCCTCTGAGGGCAAAATGTATGGCGTGCTGCTGGTTGAAACTGCTTCTGGAGAACAACGAGTTTTAAAGGCATTTTCAGGCTTGCTAAGTGGCAGCAGTCGGGTCGAGGGTTGGGTGCCGCCGCTGCCTGGTCGTAGTCAGGTCGCAGTTGCAGAAACCCAAACGCTGCAAGAATTAGAGCGCCTCAAACAGGTATTAATCAGCCTCCAGCAACTGCCAGAGCGCCAAGTCTACGCTGGCTTGGTGCAGGAATTTGCCGATCGCCTGCAAGCCCTCAGCCTTGAGCATCAACAGCGAAAATGCGATCGCCAGCAGCAGCGACAGGTATTACTGCCTCAGCCGGATGGCAATCCTCGCGATTTAGGTTTAGCTGAACTAGATGAGCAAAGCCGCCGAGATGGTATCGAGCGCAAACGTTTGAAGCAGCAACGGGACAGCGTATTGCAGCCGTTGCAAACCACTATCGCTGTGGCAGATGCTCAAATACGCGAACTCAAACAGCAGCGAAAAGCTCTGTCGCAGAGACTTCAGGCTCAAATGCACGCCACTTATTCGCTCTGCAACTTTGCTGGTCAGCAATTGTCGCTCTCACAGGTGGGAGTAAGTATGCCCTCTGGGACAGGCGATTGCTGCGCGCCCAAGCTGCTGCACTACGCTGCCACCCATGCCCTCAAGCCGCTAGCAATGGCTGAATTTTGGACGGGGAAATCGGCCAGCAGCAAAGTCTCAGGAGAATTTTACGAGGCTTGCGCCGATCGCTGCCAGCCCTTGTTAGGATTTTTGCTGGCCGGGATCGAGAAACCAATCCTCCCTGAGTTGAAGTTAATCTACGAAGATGAATGGCTGCTAGCCGTCAATAAACCTGCCGGGCTGCTGTCGGTACCAGGACGTTACCGCGATCGCCAAGATAGCGTCCTCAGTCGTCTGTGCCACCAGCGGGGCGAAAGGTTGCATGTTGTTCACCGCTTAGATCAAGACACTTCAGGCTTACTGCTGCTGGCTCGTGATTCAGATACACAGCGCCAGCTCTATCGCCAGTTTGAGCAGCGACAGGTCAAAAAAGTCTACGCAGCCCTGCTGGCCGGCCAGCTCAACCGCGAGCAGGGGATGATTGACCTGCCGCTGTGGGCTGACCCCAGCGATCGCCCCTATCAAAAGGTCGATTGGCAGCGCGGCAAACCCAGCCAAACTTGGTTTGAGGTGGTTTCTCAAACACAACACACCAGCCGAGTTGAGTTTTTCCCGATTAGCGGACGCACCCACCAACTGCGCGTGCATGCCGCTGACCCGCAAGGCTTAGGACTAGCGATCATCGGCGATCGCCTCTATGGTCAAGCGGGCGATCGCTTGTACTTGCACAGCCGAGGTCTTCGCTGTCAACATCCACACTCTGGCCAGCCGCTGCACCTGACGGCACCAACTCCGTTTTGATCCGTTATTCGGCAATTGACTCAATCTTTCTGGGGGTAATGCCGCTGGATAAAGGCTTCAGCCTGCAAGCGATCTGCCAGCGCCGATGTTTGATCGCCAGTAATCAGCCCATCCACGGTGGCTAATCGCAGATGCTCAAGCATGTTGCGGAATTGCCGCCCTGGTTTGTAGCCCAGCCGCAGCAGGTCATTGCCGTCTAAGGGCGGCTTGACTTGGCTCCAGTCGTCTAGATACTGCCAAATCAGGCTGCGAAGTTCTGGTAATGTTTGAGTCGCAATCAAGAGCAGCATTGGCAGATCGTACTTGTCTAGAATGAGGCTAATTTGACTGGGTTGAACTGCGGCTGGGAGGTCAGTTGCGATCGCCGCTTGGGCTACCGCCAAATGTTGCAGTCGAGTTTGGCTGGTTTGGGCAAGGTGAAGGTGGGCTGCCGTGGTTGCCCGATCGCCTGCGGTCAAGGCAGCTAACAGAACCTCGGTTAAAAATTCCCAGGCTTTGATGGCGGTGGTGCCAAATTGTTCATACCACTGCCAGGCGATCGCCAAGGTTGCCCAAAGGCTGGGTGCAGGCGCGAAGTTGGGGTGAATACAGGCGAATGCGCCCAGGTCAGCCAGCAGTTTGAGGGCGGCTTCGCCTGGAAACTGTCCCGCTAGCGGGAGCTGAAAAATTGCCTTCAGCTCATTTTTGAGCCGAGACTGCAAAGATGGCGTCCGGTTGACTTCGGTTTGTGTCCGCTGATAAATTCCACTGGCGATCGCGTGGCGAATATAGGTTTCAGTCTGAGCATCAAGCCGAAATCCTAAGCGGATTGCAAACCTGACGGCTCGAAAAATCCGGGTCGGGTCTTCAATAAAGCTATTCGGGTGCAAGACCCGAATTTGCTGCAATTCCAAATCCATCCGTCCACCGAAAAAGTCCAGTAGCTCCCCAGCTCTGGGCGGAGTCAGCCGCACCGCTAGGGCATTAATCGTAAAATCTCGCCGATAGAGGTCTTGCCGAATCGAGCTAGCCGTCACCTCTGGGTGGGCAGCCGGGTAAGGATAAAACTCCGTCCGGGCAGTTGCAATATCGACGGCGAAGCCGGGCAGGGGGTCGGCGGTGCCCCAGTGCAAGGCCGCCGTTTGGAACTGTCCGTAAATCTGGAGTTGAGCCTCTGGGTAGTGCTGCTGTAAGCTCCGCGCCAAGACCGCCCCCGGCCCTTCCGCTGGCAAATTCTGGGCCCCATCCACCACCAGATCAAATTCTCGAATCTGAGCGGCAGCACCAGCCAGCAGCAAATCTCGAACGGTTCCCCCGACCAGATAAAGCTGCCAACCCTGCTCAGTCGCAAGTTGAGCGGCAGTTTGCAGCAATTGCTGATGTGGCTCAGACAAGTGGGCTTGCAACTGGGCTGGCGTTGCGGCAGGGGCAGCGGCGATCGCCACTGAACTGGGCTGCTTGAGTCGGTAGAGCTGTCGCAGTACATCCGTCCGGGTAACAATCCCGACCAGTTGCCCGTGGTCAAGCACTGGCAACCGCCCAATGTCGTAGGTCACCATCAGCGATTCAATCTCAGACAGCGGCGTTTGGGGGGCGATCGTCCTGACTGGAGCCGTCATGTAGCCTTTGACAGGGGCATGGGCAAAGCCGTGGTGCAGGGCCACATCCAAATCGCGGCGAGAAATAATCCCCAGCAATTGTCCACTCGCATCCACAACAGAGAGGCCAGAGTGACCGTAGCGAAGCAAAATTCGTCGCGCTTGGTCAACCGTCGTTTCGGGACGAATTGTTCGCACCGGCGCAGACATCAGCTCCTGCGCGATCGGCGGGTGGGGGATTTGCTGCTTGAGTTGGGCGATTAGTTGCCCTAAGACTTGATTTGGGGCAGCAGTTTTCAGGGTGGCGGCGGCGGCTTGGGCGTGCCCCCCTCCGCCCAAGGGGGTGAGCAGGGCATTCAAGTCAACCCCTTCAATCCGGCTGCGCCCAATTATCGTCAGTTTTTCAGTGCGGGTTGGCCGCGCAGCGTAAACGTTACCCAGCAGCAGCGCATCGCTCTCCGTCAAATCGATCAGATGAGCGGCCAAGGTAGACATGCCGGGGGTATAGCCGGGAGTCGTCAGTAAAACCGCAGCAATTTTGTAGCCATGCACGGTTTCGGTATCGAGCGTCTCTAGCCCCAGCTTCAGCAGGTGTTGCAGGTTTTCTGGCAGACCAGGTTGAATGTACTCGGCGATCGCCCGTTGGTTAGCCCCCTGCCCAATTAACCAAGTTAAAGCTGCTGCATCTCGAACCGTTGTCTGCTCAAAGGTGAGCGAACCCGTGTCAACGTGAATGCCCAGCGCCATCACGGTTGCCTCTGCCGCCGTCAGGTCAATCTGGTGCTGCTGGAGGTGTTCGGCAATTAGGGTGGTGGTTGCTCCGACAGCTTCAATTTGAACCTGGCTGGCAGCAATGTCTCGCTCAGCGTCCATGTGATGGTCGTAGACTGCGATCGCCACTCCTTCTAAGTCAAGCCACTTGGCAGTTGGCCCTAGTAGTTCTCGACGTTGGGTATCAACTACCGCGATCGCCCGAATTTTAGGTGCCTGCACAGAGCGGCGCTCAATCAGCGGGTACTCATCTCGGTAGAGCGCCAAAAAGCTGCGGACGCCCGGATGAGCACCCCCACTCAAGACAATTCGAGTTCCCGGCTGCAAGCGAGCTAGACCGACGGCTGCTCCCAAAGTGTCAAAGTCGGCTGTTCTGTGGCATAAAATCAAATTCATACCGCCATCCTATAGTGCCCCACTTTCTGATAGCGTACTATTCAGGACTGTTCTAAGCAGGGGTTGTAAAATTGAATCAGCTCGGTGCTTTGCTTTAATAGGAGAACCATTCATGTCAGTTATATTTCAATTTGCTTTAGCTGCACTCGTGATCGTCTCTTTTGCGATGGTGGTTGGCGTCCCCGTTGCCTATGCTTCTCCGCAGGACTGGGGGCAGTCAAAGAGCTTGTTATGGTTAGGCTCCGGGGTTTGGGTGGCGCTGGTACTTGTGGTTGGCGTTCTCAATTTTTTGGTTGTTTGATGGGTGTTGCAATAGGACGCTATGACTGTTTTTGAAGGCAGCTTTACTCAATTGCAGGGCTGTCGGTTTGCGATCGTGATTGGTCGGTTCAACGATTTGATCACGGGCAAACTGCTCTCCGGTTGCCAGGACTGCTTCAAACGCCACGGCGTTGACAGCGACCCACCGGGTGGTCAGGTTGACTATATTTGGGTGCCGGGTAGCTTTGAGCTACCCTTGGTGGCTCGGCAATTGGCGCTCAGCGATCGCTATGATGCAATTATTTGCCTGGGAGCAGTCATCCGTGGGCAAACTCCTCACTTTGACTATGTGGCGGCTGAAGTTGCCAAAGGCATTGCTGCCGTTGGCTTTCAAACCGGCATTCCGGTCATTTTTGGCGTTCTGACGGCTGACACGATGCAGCAAGCGCTAGAGCGAGCTGGCATCAAGAGCAACAAAGGCTGGGACTATGCCCTAAACGCGCTGGAAATGGCTAGCCTGATGCAGCAATTGCGGCAAGGGTTGCCAACTAGCAACAACGCTGCCCTGCCGGCTTCTCTGGCCAGTAGTATTGACACGCAGACTGTTCTTTGAGAAGCTGGTAGATACTGCGGGTATAGCTCAGTGGTAGAGCGCAACCTTGCCAAGGTTGATGTCGCGCGTTCGAATCGCGTTACCCGCTTTGAATCAAATGAATGCTCCACAAGGGTTGCAGCCTTTGTGGATTTTCGATTAGCCTTGCAGCCACTCTCAATTCTCCCGTCTTAGGGGGTCAAATCGGGTCATTCCCAGTCAGACATAGAGACAAGTAGGAGTTACGCACTTGAAGCTTGATCCCCCTAAATCCCCCTTGAAAAGGGGGACTTCAGATCGGTTCCCCCCAAATTTGGGGGGCTAGGGGGGCGAAAGATCGTGCATCTTGATGATTCCTGCAAAAGACATCATGATCGCGATTGCGCTCACCCCCACGAATGAAAATCTATTTTCAAAGCAGGTCTATTGCCTTCGAAGGCAGTCAGATTAACACCGCCCAAGTTAGTTCGGCTCAAGTTCGCCCTGATAAAAATGGCACCTTCCAGGTATCCAGTCAATCCCAACATTCCACTGATATTAACTCCACTAAAGTCAACCTCTGCCCAGTCTCCACCACCGCTCTCATACAATTCAGTATACGTACTAAAATCCCGTACTCCTTGAGCATAGAGCCTTATGTATACGTCCCTTTGCAGACACCCAGTCATAACCCCTACTCCAATCTCATCGCCCTAAATTCTACCGCCGTCAACCTGTGGCAAAGCTTCCACCCCAACTTTGATTTAACCCTCCAGGTCACCGACCTCCCCACCGGCCAACTCGCTGAAGCCCAACTCACCCACTTTGGCACCAACGGCACCCCCAACGCCGGTACCCTCCTACTCGACTACAACGGTAACGACCTCGGCTGGTTCATCGACCCCACCCCCTGGGAAAACAGCGAATTCGCCCCCCTCGACTTCGCTCAGGGGACAGAACCAACCGCATTCCGCGCCACCAGCTCCCCCGCCACCGGCCACTACGACCTGCTGACCACCATGCTCCACGAGCTAGGGCACCTGGCCGGCATCATCCAAGGCAACCCCGCCTACGACAGCCGCGTCCAACTCGTCAACGGCACCCCCACCTTTATCGGCGATGGCTTCAGCGCCACCCTCACCGTCGATCGTAGCCACCTCGACCCTCGGCTGCATCCCTACGACCTGATGAACACCACACGCAAAAGTCAGGGCAAGTAGATCGGTGCGCTGTCGTTCTGAATTAGCGACACTGAGCGATCGCAGTTTGGGTTACTTAGGAAAGAGATCGCTTTTGGTTATGAGTGCGATCGTAGCCAATCACTCAAGTCCGGTAGTGCAGAAAAATCAAGTAGCGCCTCGCTTAACTCCTCTAGTTGAGCCAGGGAAAGGGTGCGGATTTGGGCTTCCGTCTCAGGAGCGATCGCGCCGAAACGGTGGGTGAGTTGGCGTAATATCAGATTTAAACCTTCCTCAACTTTTCCCTTGGCCTCACCCCTAGCCTCCGCCTCCGCCTCAATTTCCTGGTAAATTACAGACTCTCGCATGATGTCTCTCCGCAATACCCGATGAATCACCTCTTTCTCCAATAGTAACCCAGCTAAGATTGCACTCGCCGCTGCCACATTACTCTGCGATTGGGGTTCAGGGATACTTTCCACCCTCTGGGCCACTTGCCGCAAAACCTCGACCTGGTCTATCGTCTTACTCAACACGGCAAAAGGCAGTAACCCCGGTGCAGCCAGAAATAGTTCCGTAGGTTGTTCCCATAACCTCACTACCTCAAATTCGCCCCGCAGACCAGGAATCTCAAACTGGGTTTGATAAACTTGTGGCGATTTCGTTGGACGCAGATACACAACAATTTGCCGCATTCGTTTGTAAGGATAACGGCGAAACCCTCTCAGTCTGTAATTGGCCATCCTAAATCCCATTTCAGGATCAGGGTCGGTCTGAAACTCAATGTGCAGTATCAAGTCTTCGGATTCCAGCAAAATCATCGCATCTGCCCGAATCGGTTCTGCAAAAAGCTCTGAAGGTTCCAGCTTGGTCATCGAAATCGGAGTCCCCAATAACCAGGTTCGATATCGACACTGAAGTTTTCAGCCAGGAATTTGCAGGTGTTATCAAAGGACATGGGCAAAGCTAGCAAAGGTCGAGTAGAGCACAGTTTACCCTGAAATTAAATCCCTTGAGTGCGAAGGCAATACCGCAAGGCGGTGTGTAGAGAAGCCTCATGAATATAGTTTGGTATACTGTGTTTGCTATCGGTGGTTCTACGTAAATGCCAAGCAAAAACCCAAAAAATCATGAAACCCGCTGGCCGAAAGGCAAAGGGCTGACGCGCGGAAGGGTCACGGCTGCGGTGACTGTAGAAATTGAAGCTTTACTCAACTCGCTTCGATTGGGAAGCGAGTTTATTCGGCAGGCAATCTACGAAAAGATTGAGCGCGATCGCCTGTTGCCGCCTTGGCAGATTCCGAATGATACCCCACAGGAACCCAATTATCACCCTGAATGGCAGGCGAAGGACGCGGAACATTTTAATTGGCTGACTAAGGATTTTGAGCAAGATCAAAACAGATGGGAAAAGCACATCGAAAAATCGAAGAGAGTATGAGGGACTTATGACCCAAGCCACTGACAGCGATATCAAAGAGCTTCGAGACTTAATTCTTGGACTGGACAAGAAGATAGATGCCTTAGATAAAAAGGTTGATGTTTTTTCGGCCCGAACAGATGAACGACTGAAAGCTCTCGAAACTCAGGGGGCAGAAATTAACGTGCAACTGAGATCGCAAGACAATCGGCTCTGGACATTCGTAGCGGCGGCATTTTTAACCGTGTTGGGGTTCCTGGCTAAATTTGCGTTTTTCCCTGCCAATACTGGACATTAATCTAACTGGGTGACGCCGCTTCAGGTCTAAACTTAGGCAGGTAACTTGACGATTTAACATCGCTAGCTCGACTGAGCGGCAATAAAATCCTTGAAGTCTGCAATTGCTAAAGACTTAGAAAATAACCATCCCTGAGCTAGCTTCACTTCCTTGTCTAGCAGGTACTGCAACTGCTTTTCAGTTTCAACTCCTTCCGCAATAATTTGGACATCTAGCTTGCAACCCAGCTCAATAATCGTTTCTACAATTGAGACAATCACGCTTCCAGAACCAATACTCCGGGTAAAGGAGCGATCGATTTTTAAGTAATCAAACTGAAATCTGCGCAAATAGTCGAGATTAGAATAGCCAGTCCCAAAGTCATCTAAAGCAATCTGGCTGGATAATTTACGAATTCCCGCGATCGCCTGAGCAGCAATTCCATCTTCCTCGATAATAAAATTCTGCTCTGTAATTTCAAAAATAATTTGATTTTGGGGGACTTGGGGTTGATTAAGCGCTTCAGAAATTGTCTGGAGCAGACGCGGAGAAGACAGCTCAGTCGCCGATAAATTAATGGCCAAATGCAGGTGGGGAAATTGCTGCAAAACCTCTGCCTGATCTTGAATTGCGCGCTGAATCACCCATTGGGTGATTAACTCAATCACGCCAGTTTCCTCAGCGATCGGAATAAACGCATCGGGAAAAATTAAACCGTGCTCTGGATGCTGCCAGCGAATCAGCGCTTCAGAGCCAATGCATTGCCCCGTCGCCAGTTCAATCACAGGCTGATAGTGCAAGACGAATTCGTCGTTTTGCAGCCCTAGCAAAATTTCCTGACTTAACCCTTGGGTTCGACGGGTAATCCGCATCACCAGCCAAACCATCATTGCCGCACAAAGTAGACTGACGCCAAAAGCGACGTAGACGCTATTTTTCCAATCTCTCAGCGCCCATGCCTTGGTCAGGCTGGCCGTAATTTTGACCTTTTCATTTTTGCTGAGCTTGCTGACTGTAATCCGATCGCCTTGAGCGATCGCTGGATCTTGAGGCACCCTGCCCAAGGCTGCTAATACTTGGCCATTCTGTTTTTTAAAGACCATAAAACCCTCTGGGCCAAGCTCAGATGGATTTAAGTATTCAGTTAAAATAATCGGGTCAACGAGTAGATTAACTCTCCCTTCTCCAGTCGTGGGGAGGCTAATCACAATCGATTTTTCCTTCATCAAGACGGTTCTAAACAGTCCTACCAGTTGAACCTGTTTTTGCTTGAAGTTTGGCCTATACTCTGGCGGAATTTTCAGCGGCGGATCGACTGGCCCAAAGTTTGTCGCTACCAAAAATCCTGCTTCGTTAATTATTCCAGCTTCCCGAAACCGAGGATCGTTATAGATTTTTCGCCTCAGCAAGTTAATTGCTTCTGGCGTCGGTTGCCCATTTGTATCTTTCGCTAGCCGATACAAGGTCGATTCTGCTTGCTCAAGTAAATTATTGGTGCGAATTCTGGCTGACTCAACCTCTTGCTCTAAGCTTGAGGCGGCTCGCGAAAGGGTCTGGATGTAGGTAAAAACAAGTAAAATCAGCGAAGGAACGGTGCTAGCAATGATGGCCAGCAAAACATACCACTGGAAAGACTTGCGGCGAGGCTTAATTAGCATTAATCAGATTGCGATCGCGACTGCGAAACGGTTGCTTCTGGACTATACCAAAACAGCATTAATCTTGAGCCAAGCCGAATGAATGACTCAAGATTTGAACATTACCCCTGAATCAAAGCAGCTACCAAGAACCAATTGGCTTGGCTGAGAATGGTTGATAATTTACGATCGCAAATTGACGTTAAGAGTCTGCGCCTGAGGGGCTGACTGAGGAACAACCGCGCTGAGCGGAGTTGCCGGAACTTGCAGCGAAACAGGCGCAGCCGGGCGAATTGGCACAGCCGCTTCAAACAGCGGCACATCAGCCACAGAAGCATTCACCAGATTAAAGAGGGGATTCGAGAGAATTCCCGCTAAGGAAGTAGTAATCAAGGTCAGAATTAAGCCGACCTGGAGTGGGCGCATCCCAAACGGTTTCCAACTTAAAGCTGGGTAGTTTTTGATTGTTTCTGACATTTCCTGGGGTTCTTTTACCACCATCATCTTGACAACGCGGATGTAGTAATAAATTGAAACCACGCTGGTCAACAGCCCCAAAATCACTAGGCCATAGGCTCCCGCTTGCCAGCCTGCCCAAAATAGATAGAGCTTGCCAAAGAAGCCGGCCAGAGGTGGAATTCCGCCCAAAGAAAGCAAGCAAATGCTCAGAGCCAGGGTGAGCAGCGGGTCTTTTTGGTACAAGCCAGCATAATCACTAATCTGATCGGTGCCGGTGCGAAGCGAAAACAGAATAATGCAGGTAAAAGCACCCAAATTCATGAATAGGTAAATTAGCAGGTAGAACAGCATACTGGCATAGCCAGATTCGGTGCCGATTACAAACCCAATCATCACAAACCCAGCTTGCCCGATCGAAGAATAGGCCAGCATCCGCTTCATGCTGGTTTGGGCGATCGCCACCACGTTGCCCAAAATCATGCTCAAGATCGCTAGGGCAGTGAAAATAAACTGCCATTGATCAGAAACGCTTGGGAAGGCGATCGTCATAAACCGCACCGCGAGGGCAAAGCCCGCCGCTTTGGAAGCCACGGATAAAAAGGCGACAACCGGCGTCGGGGCACCTTCGTAAACGTCAGGTGTCCACTGGTGGAAAGGCACCGCCGAAATTTTGAAGCTGATCCCGGCAATCACAAACACCAGCGAAATCAGCACCCCTAAGGACTGACTGCTGTTGGCAATTCCGGCCGCAATCCCGGCTAGGGAGGTTGAGCCGCCCGATAGCCCGTACAGCAAAGAAGAACCGTAGAGAAAAATTGCTGAACTCGCCGCCCCGATCAACAAATACTTCAAAGCGGCTTCGTTGGAGCGCAAGTCCCGCTTCATGTAGCCCGTCATTAAGTAAGAGGCAATACTGAGCGTTTCCAGCGAGATAAAAATCATCACCAGCTCTTCGGAGCCGGACAGAAACATGGCGCCCAGCGTGGCTGAGAGCAAAATGGTCAGATACTCGCCTAAATCGCTGCCGGTCTGCTCGACGTAGCGGATGGACATCAAAATTGTCACCACCGTAGCCAAGGCGATGATGCCCCGGAAGACCAGGCTCAGGTTATCGCTATTAAAGCTGCCTAAAAATGAAACCGTCTCCAGTCGATTCCAGCCCAAGTAGAGCGCCCCTACGGCGGCTAACAAACCTGCGATCGCCACGTAGGGAGTCCAGCGATCAGCCGCCCGACCAACGATTAAATCGGCAATAAGCACCACTAGCAGGGTGATGATGACAATTCCCTCTGGCAAAATCGCGCCAGCATTTAACTGGGAGGCAAGATTAGCAAAATCCATAGGTTTGAGTAGGGGATCGGCGAGATGATACAGAAATTAACTCTAGAGTATATTAGCGTGGATGCTTAAGAATAAAATGAGGCTGATGCAAGATATGCCTTATTCTTAACTCCCATATTTATCTATGAATTTACCGATGAACTCTCCCGTGCCGACACTTTCAGACACCCAAAAAACGTTAGTCAGTCTGATCTGCGCGATCGCCAATGCCGACGAGGTGATTCAACCCGCCGAGTTTGAAACCATGCTGGACGAGTTTTCGATCTTGTTTGCCCTAAAACCAGCCGATCGCCCGGCGCTGCGATCGCAGCTAGAAATGTTGGCCAAGCTGCCGCTGACAATCGAAAGCTTAGTCCTCCAGCTCAAAACCGATGCCGAGAAGGAGTTAGCTCTAAAACTTGGCTATACGGTGATTCAAGCCGACGGTCAAGCAGGCGAGGCGGCAACCATTAACCCGAAAGAAAAAGTGGCCTATCGGACATTGGTGGATCGATTGGCCTTGCCTGAAACCGTTGTTGACCAAATTGAATGGGCGGTAGACCAAGAATTCCAGCAAGCTCCTAGTCTGCTCAGTCTGCTAACTACTCCCTTGCACAAGTTTTTTCAAGCTTGAAGCCAAAACAAGGCATGTCTTTGGATTTTTGCAATCAGCCCGCGCCTGAGGGTGCTGCCGTTCAGGTTTGCAAACTAGAGAGTGTGGCACAATGGGAAAGGCCAAAAGCGATAGAAATTAGGTAAATTTGTGACTGCTGCTCTCACCCGTCGCCCCGTTTTTCCGTTTACTGCCATTGTTGGGCAGGCAGAGATGAAGCTGTCTCTACTGCTGAACGTGATTGACCCCAAGATTGGCGGCGTCATGATCATGGGCGATCGCGGCACCGGCAAAACCACCACAATTCGGGCCTTGGCCGATTTGCTGCCCGAAATTGAAGTTGTGGCTGATGATCCGTTCAGCAGTCATCCTCAAGACTCTGATTTGATGAGCGATGCCGTCAAAGCCGTCCTCGCAGAGGGTCAAGTCCTGAAGGTGACAACCCGCAAAGTGATCATGGTCGATTTGCCTCTCGGTGCAACCGAAGATCGCGTCTGCGGCACAATTGATATTGAAAAAGCCCTAGCAGAAGGGGTGAAGGCCTTTGAGCCAGGCCTATTGGCCAAAGCCAATCGCGGCATTCTGTATGTGGATGAAGTCAATCTTTTAGATGATCATTTAGTCGATGTCCTGCTTGACTCGGCCGCTTCCGGCTGGAATACGGTGGAACGGGAAGGCATCTCAATTCGTCACCCGGCCCGGTTTGTCCTAGTCGGGTCTGGCAACCCAGAGGAAGGCGAACTCCGCCCCCAACTCTTGGATCGGTTTGGTATGCACGCCGAAATTCGCACGGTTAGAGAGGCGGCGCTGCGAGTGGAAATTGTTGAGCAGCGATCGCGCTTTGACCAAGACCCGCCAGCATTCTTAGCCGAACATCAAGCCCAACAGCAAGCTCTCCAACAGAAAATTGTCAACGCCCAAGCCCTATTGCCGAAAGTCACGATTGACCATGACCTGCAAGTGCAAATTTCTCAGGTTTGCTCTGAACTCAATGTGGATGGGCTGCGGGGAGATATTGTCACCAATCGAGCCGCCAAGGCGATCGCTGCCTTTGAAGGACGGTCAGAAGCCACGATTGACGACATCCGGCGAGTGATTACCCTTTGCTTACGCCACCGCCTGCGCAAAGACCCGCTGGAGTCGATCGATTCCGGCTACAAAGTCGGCAAGGTATTCGCGCAGGTGTTTGGGCTGGAGCTAGAAGACGCTAAGGCAGCTTAATCACCGACAGGGTATAAACCACCAAAAGCTTTATTGGATTGCTGGTCTAGCCTGCTATGTTACGCTGCCTGAATTGGATAAAGTCGATGAAATCTTCTAAAATAGGTAAGTAAACCTGCTGTTGGGTCAGGCATGGATATTAAAGATTTTTTTCAGATTAGTGCTGGTAAATGGTTTTCCCATCGTACGAGTCATGATCTGGCCTCAAACCAATCAGAATCAGGTAAGTCTGATCTCAACATTGAGCTACTCGAAAAAACAGACCCAGTCGTTGTGCAAATTTGTCAGCAGCATCAGGTGCAACCAGATTTGGCTGTGTGTGGTCTCCGAGTTAGTTGGGAAGGCTATATGCAGCGAGATCCCAGTAAGTTAAAAGGCTCAACAGTGTTAGTGCCGATCGCTGATATAGCCCAGGTAGGGGCCGGTCAACTGCTGCGAAAGTCTAACAGCGACAAAAAAATCGCTAACACTGGCCGTTACGAGTTGGGGACAGATGAAGCTTTAACCCTGATCACAGAAGACGAATCCCTGTATGCTGAAGAGCGAATTTGGTTTGCTAGCCCTAACTTGCGACTCCGCACCAGCGTTGTAAAACACCTTGATGGTTTCAGCCTAGCGTCGTTTTCGTCTGAGATTCGGCTAGGGGTGACACAGTTGGCTGCTAATGCCAGCGCTGCTAGCTAAACCACTTAAAGCAAATTGTCCTTGGCTTTGAGAGCGATTCCTGCGGACAGCTTTGCTAACGCAAATCGACTCAAAATTCCAGCCTTCTAATATAAATCCCACCATCAATCAGCCTTGACATCTGCCTCTCAAAACAATTTGAGGTTTTTATCAACCCGATTGAATAAATTCCTTGAAGACGAATTAAGGCAAGGATTCTAGACCAGCCTTTAAAACTTCGAAAGCGCATCCTAGAAAGGCTGGAGCTAACTCTTTCAAAGCGTCCCGTGGCTTCAATAGAATCATGGCTAAATGCCATTCTTCCAATTAAAACCATACAAATTTCTAACAATCGTTACTGATGACAGATAAGTTGTGGTAATGTCAGCAAATCCTGACTTTGCTTCCAGCGAATCTTGTTGGAAGCGCGATCGCTGCTTTTCCAATCGCGATCGTTGAGTCAATATAAACCCGTTAAAAACGTTTGAATTATGAAAGTATTTCACATCAACTTAACTCTGGCGCTAGGCACTCTGCTAGTTCTGAATGCTTGTTCTGGAGCCTCTGATCAAGCCCAGAATATGGCCCAGCAGGCTCAAGACACTGCTAATAATGCTACTGCTTCCCTGACTAGCATGACAGCTCTTAAAGACACGCTCGGCCCGATCACCAGTGGCGTATCTCAAACCTTGGCGGCTGTAAAAGCAGGCGACTTCGGTAAAGCTCAAACTGAATTCACCACACTCCAAACTAACTGGCAAGGCATCCGAGACACGGTCAGTAAAACTGCTCCAGAGGCTGCAAAAACAATTAGCGGCAAAATCCAAACGATCGCGGCTGACCTCAAATTAACTCCCCCTGACCCTGCCAAGCTGACAACAGAGCTTCAAGGCTTGTCAACATCTTTGGGTAGTTTTTTAAACGCTAAAGCTCCGGCTAGCACAAGTCCGGCGGCCGATGGTAGCGCAATGCAAAGCAACTTGACTGTGATGCAAGAGGAATTAGCCAAGACAACAACCGCTGTAGAGTCGCAAGACTTTGCTGCCGCTAAAGAGTCCTTTACAGCGGCTCGGCAAGCTTGGTTCAAGTTTGGGGGTAGCGTCAAACAAAAATCTGCCGATACTTATCAAAAATTAGAAGATGGCGTTAAAACCGCTAATTCTGATTTAAGTCAAACTCAACCGAATCGGGCAACCTTAATCATTGTTCTCAAGAGCTTATCTAGCGATCTGGCGAGCGTCAAATAATTTTGGATATATCCTTTGTGGTCGATCTATCCAACGATTGATCGAATTTTACCGGCAGCAGTTAAGCCAAGCTGCTAGCGATCGCAAAGACTTGATGGGATGATCAATCAAGTCTTTGCGATCACTGAGTTGTTAAACCCTGAATTCAGCAACTATCTCCGTGTAAGGTGTCGCCGAGGCCCGAGACCAGGATTGAAGATAGCCGCAATTTCTTCATCAGATAATCGGTTGATTTGAGTCTGTAAATCTGCAACTGTAAATGAATATCCACTGCTTGCAGCAAGTTGAACGAAAGTCTCTGGGTTACTGAGCGCTTTTTGTCTTTCTTGAGAAGCTTGATCTTGCTGAACAGCCTTAAACCATCGAGCAGCATTGTCCTGTGCCATGATAGTGCACCTCCTTATTGTCAGGGTCAACATCTGGTCATAGTGAACCCAGGTGAGCCGTCAAATCTCAAATATTTGTGAGTAAAATTTCGTCGACTCCTCGCAATTAAATCAGGATTGCTACATGCGCTTTCTGATTCTGAACAGCGATAAAAATAGCAATATCTAACCTTTATTATGACTGAATTTAAGAGCTATTTTTTGATTTAACAAAATTATGTAAAATTATTAGCAAAACTCTATGAAATATGGAGCTGAAACCATTAGAAAATTTCTTTGATCTGCCTGAATAGAGAAATTCTTAATCAGTTATGAAAAACTGCCTTTGTAAACCTTTGTCACGACTTGCCTGCTTTTTGAAAATTGCACCAGATTAGCTTGGCAGGCATTAGTTTTAGCTAGAATCAAGCAATGGCAACTTGGCAATGTGTAAAAAATTGTGGGGCCTGCTGTCAGCTTGATCCGGGCGATCGCCCAGACTTGCCCAGCTACCTCAGTCCAGAAGAATTACAGCACTATCTGAGCTTGGTTGGTGCTGATGGTTGGTGCATC
This sequence comes from Aphanocapsa sp. GSE-SYN-MK-11-07L, assembly GCA_019359715.1. Lineage (GTDB taxonomy): Bacteria > Cyanobacteriota > Cyanobacteriia > Thermosynechococcales > Thermosynechococcaceae > JAHHGS01. Next base: position 16,356 of record JAHHGS010000147.1, read on the forward strand.
AACTTTGACCATTCCACACGGGAATGTCGGGTTTACGACCAGCGCCCTCGGTTTTGTCGGGTGGCTCCAGAGGTGTTTCATGACCTGTATGGGATTGAGCCAGCCGACCTGAATGAGTTTGCAATTGACTGCTGCCGTGAGCAAATTGACGGCGTGTACGGCGATCGCAGCCTAGAGAGCCTGCGGTTTGAGCAAGCGGTAGGGTTTTAAGCCTTTTGCGATGAAACTTACGACTCGCGGTCACTACAGCGTCAAAGCCCTGCTCGATTTAAGCCTGCAACCCGACTATGGGCCGACCTCCGTGCGGGCGATCGCCCAGCGGCAAGATTTACCTGCGCCTTACCTGGAAAAGCTGCTGATTGAAATGCGGCGGGCGGGTTTGGTGCATTCGCTGCGCGGCGCTCAGGGCGGCTACCAATTGGCGCGATCGCCGGCTCAAATTTCTTTAGGGCAAATTTTAGAAGCAGTTGGTGAGTCGATTGACCCCTTGTTTTCCCAGCGTCCCGGCAGTGACCAGGCAGAAGATTGGGTGACGCAGAGCCTTTGGAAGCGGCTGCACCAAAAGCTAAAAGAATCCCTCTATAGTGTTTCTCTAGAGGATCTTTACTACGATGCCCGCAGTTGGCAAGCCGCCCAAACGGAACAGGCCAGTTTTATAGTTTGAGCATGAGCGAACTCAACCCAATCCAGACCTATGAAGGTGGCTGTCACTGTGGAGCCGTCCGATTTAGCGTTCAGGTCAAGCAGCACACGGCGATCGTCTGTAACTGCTCAATTTGTTTGAAAAAAGGGTTTTTACACTTAATTGTGCCGCCAGAGCAATTTACCCTGCTGCAAGGCGCAGCGGCCCTGACGACCTACACCTTTAATACTGGTGTTGCTAAGCATCTGTTTTGCCGCATCTGTGGGATTCACCCGTTCTACCGCCCCCGTTCTCACCCCGATCAGTTTGATGTCAACGTCCACTGTCTAGATGGCAATGCCGCTTCGGCTTTTAAGGTTGAACCGTTTGATGGCGCCAACTGGGAAGCCAATATTGCCCAACTGCACGCCCAGGAGCAGGCGTGATTGGCAATCAGGCGATCGGTGCTGGCTGGCAGGAAATCACCGGATTGCTTTTAGCCGCTGGCTTGGACTACCTGCTGGGCGATCCTTGGGGCTGGCCTCACCCTGTCCGGGTAATGGGCTGGCTGATTAACCGCTATACCCGGCTTGTATTTGCTTTCACCGCTAAGTTGGTTAGGCCAAAGCAGCAAGCATGTGCTGAGCGAATGGCTGGGATAGTGCTGGCGATCGGGCTGATTGGCGGCAGCGGTTGGGTGGGTTGGCTGCTGGTGAGGGGGAGTACTTTCATCCATCCGTGGCTGGGGATGGGAGTCAATATCATTCTGCTGGCCAGTTGTTTTGCCGGTCGCAGCCTGCGAGCTGCTGCGATTGATGTCTTAGAGCCGCTGCAAGCCGGGAATCTAGCCCAAGCCAGAACTCACCTCAGCCGCTACGTGGGGCGCGATACAGCCAATTTGTCTGAACCAGAAGTTCTGCGCGCCCTTTTAGAAACGGTGACTGAAAATGCCACCGATGGCGTGATGGCTCCCCTGTTTTATGCCTTAGTCGGGCTGCTGATGCCTGCGATCGGGAGCGTTCCGCTGGCTCTGGGCTATAAGGCAGCCAGCACCCTCGATTCCACGATTGGTTATAAAACTGCCCCTTACACTTTCATCGGCTGGTTTCCCGCCCGCTTGGAGGATGGGCTAACTTGGCTGCCCTGTCGGCTGACGGTTTTGACCCTAGCTCTAATCTCTGGGCAACCTGGTCATGTTTGGCGGCTTTGTCAGCGCGATGCTCGCCAAGACCCTAGCCCCAATGCCGGTTGGAGTGAATGCGCCTACGCCGCTGCCCTAAATGTCCAAATGGGCGGGCTGAATTACTACCAGGGGTTAGCTAAACCGAAGCCGCTGCTCGGCAACCCAATCTGGGCGATTACGCCCGCAAAAATTAATCAAGCGCTCACCTTAACCCGCTCAAGTTTTCTGCTCTGGCTGATATTTGCAGTTTGTGCCTGGTTATTTAATAAATTAATCATTAATTAATTCACTACTTTTGGATGACTTCAACCCGCTGAAAATTTAAGCCGATCGCCACTGCAACCGACTGGGTCTGCAAGTGAGGTTTCCTGGCAAAATCTGGTTCAGAGGTTCTTTCGCGATCGCAAATCGTCAACAGTCGCCTGCCGATCAAGCGAGGTGAATGCAAATAACCTAAATGGGTACATTAAGTTTAGTCACGTCTTGAAGTGGAACAAGTTCCAGTTGAATTTAGTCCTAGTCTCTGATGGCTAGATGGTTACTGGTAAAACGCTTGTGTTTCATTCTCAGCAGACTGTTTCCCCTGTTGTTCCCCGTTGGCCAGTTTATATGCATCAGCCTCGCTTTAGAGTGGGCGATATTGTGCGCTTGAATGCCGAGAGGTTTCAAGTCCTAGAGGTCGTAGAAGACTTCCTCAAGCTGCAATCGCTCGAAGATCCGAAAAAAGTTTGGACAGTTAGAGCCTCAGACGTAGAGGCAATTGATGACGACTAGCTGAGCTGGCAGATAGCTTAATATTTGGTCATAATTAGGCATAATGTAAGCTAACTGCCGGTAATCAGAATTTATGAGCCAATCTTCCATGCCAGGAGCTGCTGTTTCTACGGTTAGGGATGGCCTTCCTGCTACCCATACAGCGGCTTCGACTGGGCAAAATTCGCATGGAATTGAACCAGCCATCGCCCTGACGGACTCATTTCAGCACCGCCACATTGGCCCAAATGCCGCCGAAGTGCAGCAGATGGCAGACCAACTAGGGTTTGCCAGCCTAGAGGCGCTGATTGACCAAACCGTTCCGGCTCAGATTCGGCTTGATCGTCCGCTTAGCTTGGGGTCAGGTCGCAGTGAGTACGAGCTGCTGCAAGAGTTGAAGGCGATCGCCGCCAAAAACCAGGTCTTTCGCTCTTTTATTGGCATGGGCTATGCCGGTTGCATCACGCCGCCTGTGATTCAGCGCAATATTTTAGAAAATCCGGGCTGGTACACCCAGTACACGCCTTACCAGGCCGAAATTGCTCAGGGGCGACTAGAGGCGCTGCTCAACTTTCAAACCCTGGTTTCAGACTTGACCGGGCTGGCGATCGCCAATGCTTCGCTGCTAGATGAAGCCACAGCCGCAGCCGAAGCGATGGCGATGAGCTACAACCTGTGCAAAAACCGAGCCGCTCAGGTCTTTTTTGTCTCGAACACCTGCCACCCGCAAACAATTGAAGTGATTCGGACTCGCGCTGTTCCGCTTGGGATTCAGGTGGTGGTTGGCGATCATGACAGCTTTGATTTTGCGGCCCATCCAGCCCTCGGCGTCTTGCTGCAATATCCCGCCACGACGGGCACAATCTACGACTACCGCACTTTTGTCGAACAAGCCCACGAGGCGGGCGCTCTTGTCACCGTTGCCACCGATTTACTGGCTTTGACCCTGCTGACTCCACCGGGAGAATTTGGGGCTGACATTGCGATCGGCAGCAGTCAGCGCTTAGGGGTGCCGCTGGGTTATGGTGGCCCCCACGCTGCTTTCTTTGCTACTAAAGAAGAATTCAAGCGTCAAATTCCGGGTCGAATTGTTGGTCTGTCCCACGATGTTAACGGCAAGCCAGCCCTGCGTTTGGCTCTGCAAACCCGCGAACAGCACATCCGCCGCGACAAAGCCACCAGCAATATCTGCACTGCCCAAGTCCTGCTCGCCGTGATGGCCAGCATGTACGCGGTCTACCACGGCCCAGAAGGCTTACGCAAAGTTGGCGATCGCATTCATCGCCTTACTCTTCTTTTGGCGGCTGGGCTAGATCAACTCGGTTTACCGATCCAACCTGGCCCCTATTTTGACACCCTGCTGGTGCAGTTTGACCCTGATGCAGCTCAGCCAGTCCTAGCTAGAGCCGTTCAGCACCAGATCAACCTCCGTAGCTTTGCAGATGGAGCGATCGGCATCTCTCTAGACGAAACCACGACCCTGCAAGACCTAGAGCTGATTCTCCAGGTCTTTGCTGGCACTCAGACGCTGCCGTTTGCGATCGCTGACCTGATAGCAGGCCTAGCGGTAAACCAAACCTATCCCACCGCCTTGGTTCGCCAGAGTGCCTACTTGACCCATCCGGTGTTTAACAGCTACCACTCTGAGCATGAATTGCTGCGGTATATGCACCGCTTGCAGGCAAAGGATCTTTCCTTGACGACCTCAATGATTCCGCTCGGTTCCTGCACGATGAAGCTGAACGCCACGGCGGAGATGGTGCCGGTGACTTGGCCGGAGTTTGGACAAATTCATCCCTTTGCGCCGCTGGAGCAGACGGAGGGCTATCAGCTCCTGTTTGAGCAGCTAGAGGCGATGCTGGCTGAGATTACTGGCTTTGCCGGGATTTCCCTACAGCCGAATGCGGGTTCTCAAGGCGAATACACTGGGCTGCTGGTGATTCGCCGCTACCACGAACACCGAGGCGAGGGCGATCGCAATATCTGTTTAATTCCTGAGTCGGCCCATGGCACTAATCCCGCCAGCGCCGTGATGGCCGGCATGAAAGTTGTCCCGGTTGCCTGTGACGATCAGGGCAACGTTGATGTTGCCGACTTAGAGCGCAAAGCCGTTACGCATCGCGACAATTTGGCGGCGCTGATGGTGACATACCCTTCCACCCACGGCGTCTTTGAAGAGGGCATCCGCGAAATTTGCAGCCTGATCCATGCCAACGGTGGGCAAGTTTACATGGACGGGGCCAACATGAATGCCCAAGTCGGGCTGTGTCGCCCCGGTGATTTTGGCGCAGATGTTTGTCATCTCAACCTGCACAAGACGTTTTGTATTCCCCACGGCGGCGGCGGCCCAGGAGTTGGCCCAATTGGCGTCCAATCTCATCTGGTGCCGTTTTTACCTGGTCATACCGTGGTTAATTTGGGGGGAACTGAAGCGATCGGGGCGGTCACGGCCGCACCTTGGGGCAGTGCCAGCATTCTGCCAATTTCTTGGATGTACATTGCTTTAATGGGCGGGGCAGGGCTAACTCAGGCAACTAAGGTGGCAATTTTGAATGCCAACTACATTGCCCACCGCCTAGAACCCTATTACCCGGTGCTATACCGAGGCAAAAACGGCTTGGTGGCCCACGAATGCATTCTCGATTTGCGCCCGCTCAAAAAGACAGCTGGAATTGAAGTCGAAGACATTGCCAAACGGCTGATGGACTATGGCTTCCATGCTCCAACCGTGTCTTGGCCAGTGCCGGGCACAATCATGATTGAGCCAACCGAGAGTGAATCCAAGCAAGAGCTAGACCGATTCTGTGAAGCAATGATTGCAATCCGGGCTGAAGTGGCCGAAATTGAAGCCGGTCAGAGCGATCGCGCCAATAACCCGCTCAAACACGCTCCCCACACCGCTGAAACCGTGATTTCTGACACTTGGGATCGCCCCTATTCACGAGAAAAAGCCGCTTACCCTGCTCCTTGGACACGCGAGTTTAAGTTTTGGCCCACCGTCAGCCGGATTGACAATGCTTATGGCGATCGTAATTTGGTTTGTACCTGCCTGCCTATGCAAGCCTACAGCGAGTCCTAAGACTGGTTAGGCAGCACACATTGCCTCCAATCCAAGTACAAGGACTACCCACAGTATGATTTAGGAATGCCAACAGGTGCGTAAGCAAGAGTTGGAGTGAATTAATGGGGAAGTTGGAAAAACTATTACTCAAAATTTTGAGAGGAACTTCTGATGGCAACATTCCTTTCGAGCAATTATGCCAACTTTTGATCAACATGGGATTTGAACAGCGAATTCGTGGCAGTCACCATATTTTCACAAAAGATGGAATTGAAGAAATTCTAAATATCCAACCAAAGAGTAATCAAGCGAAAACATACCAAGTCAAGCAAATTCGCGAGGTTATTCTTAAATATAAGCTTGGAGGTCGAGATGACAATGAAATATGAGTTGATTATTTACTGGAGTGAAGTGGACGACTCTTTTATTGCTGAGGTGCCTGAACTCCCTGGCTGTGCGGCTGACGGCAAAACCTATCTTGAAGCTTTGCAGAATGCTCAAACTGTTATGCAGGAATGGATTGAGACTGCTGAGGAATTAGGTAGACCCATTCCTCAGCCAAAGGGTAAATTAGCTTATGCGTAAAGTCTCAACAATGAGCAGAATTGCTGTAGTTGACCGCGCCTAATCATTGACGCGCTTAGGGCTATCTTGATTGCGGGGTAAGACTTTGAGCCAAATCCAATCGGCATCGACTTCGGCGATCGCCCGACCCGGCAAAGACTCACTGCGACTCCGGTGAGGGGCAGTGAGTAAGCCGACCACTGTTTCAATTTGGTCAAATGTGGGCATCGTGGCTAAATTTGTCTGTAAAAACTGCCGGATCGCTCGTCGCTGTAGAGCTAAGGGAGCCTGCCGTAGTACATCGCGATTTAAGCCTGCCCAGGTTGACTGATCGGCGGAGGGCTGGGCTGAGTGTAAGAGGCGATCGCTTTCCAGCACCAAATAGGCCACTTCAGCTTGCAGAACTTCCGCCGTTTGGGCGATCGCCCGTTCGGCCTGCGGGTTAAAGTGCGTTTGCAAATACGGTAAAAGCTCTTGACGAATTCGGTTGCGGCGGTAGTTCAAATCCTGATTGCTGCTGTCTTGCCAAATTGTTAACCCCTGCTGAGTGCAGAATTGAGCTGTAGCCGTGCGAGACACTCCTAACAGCGGACGGACTAACTGAATCTTTGGGGTCAAGGCTCGCTGCCAAACCAAGGCCTGCAAGCCATCTGTGCCACTGCCTCGGATCAAGTTATACAGCAACGTTTCTGCCCGATCGCTGGCGGTATGACCTGTGATCACTGCGCTGTATTGGTGAGCTTGGGCAATTGTCTCCAACGCCTGGTAGCGCCACTGGCGAGCCGCTGCTTCTGTTTTAGTACCAAACTGTGCTAGATTAGCAGCCTCTAAAAAAAAAGGGAGTTGCCACTGCTGGGCTAAGGCTGCGATGTATTGGGCATTCGCTGCCGAGTCAGCCCGCCAGCCGTGATCGCAATGGGCGATCGCCAAATCCCAGCTCCATTTTGGTTGCAGGTCGAGCAGGAGTTTGACCAAGCACAGCGAATCTTGTCCGCCTGAAACTGCAACCAATAGCCGCTGCCCCGACGGCAACAATTGCCGATGCCGCAGCGTGCGGTGAATCTGTCCATGCAGTGAAGTCCAGCTCATTAGCTCTGTGCGCTCGTCAAAATTAGCCCCACAGCAATCCTATCGCCAGCTACCAACCTGCAATTCCTGGCCCTAGCAATGCGAGAATGGAAATGCTCTTGGCTAACTTTTTCGGCAATATTGATATGCTCAAGCGAACCTTCTTCGTTGCTTTGATGGTGCTTAGTTTCACCCTGTCTGGCTGTGTTTCTGGGGCCAGCGGACTTAAAGCCTATGTCGATAGTCTTGATGGCTATCAGTTTCTTTATCCGAATGGATGGGTGCCAGTGCAGGTTGCCAGCGGAGCAGATGTCGTTTTCCACGATTTGATTCAAACAACTGAGAATGTCAGCGTTGTGGTTAGCTCGGTCAGCGGCGGCAAAACGCTGACGGATTTGGGTACGCCAGAAGAACTAGGGCAAAAGCTAGCTAAAACAATGATGCCGGCCAATTCGAGTTGGACTGCCGAACTGGTGGGAGCGATCGCCACTGATGCTGGTACTCAAACTTACTACAACTTGGAATACCTAGTGCGTCGTCCTAACCCTTCTGCTTCAACTGGGGAAGCGTCCTTCCAAGAGCGCCATCAACTGGCCAGCGTTGCCGTTAGCCGAGGTAAGCTCTATACTCTCAGCCTGTCTGCACCTGAAGAGCGCTGGCCACGAATTAAGGATCTATTCCGGCAAGTTGCTGGCTCTTTCTCGGTATATTAGTCAGGCTGCACAGTTGAACGTAATCGGGGCAGTCCCTACCCTCAGCGAAGCGGGGTAAGGAAGGATAGCGCCCTTCGGCTCGGACTTCGGCGTGAGGCTTCGACGGTGAGCTCAGCCGAACCGCGCTCAGTCGAACGCTCAGGGGCCAGGCAATGACGAATTGTGCCCTTGACTGATGCGAAACGCAGTTGAGCAGAGGATTAGGCACGATGAGGAATTGCCACCAACCTTTCGGATTAGGAAGCCGTTTGATATAGTCCACGAGCATTTCAGAGACACTAACATTTCGCTCTTTAGCAATCTTTTCGGCTTTGATTTTGAGTTCTGGAGAAATCCTAATTTGGATTCGTTCCGTTCTTATCATGTCAGCACATTTGTAAGTACAATATATTCATGCTAACAAGACGTGTGACATTTCGCCTGTATCCGAAACCTGCTCAGGAAGGCAAGCTTTTTGAGTGGAGACGACTTCATGCGTATTTGTACAACAGTGCGTTAGCAGACCGTAAAGACAGCTATCAGAAGCGTGGCGAATCGGTTGATTATTTTGATCAGCAGAACCGCCTACCCGCATTTAAGGAAGTCTGGACAGAGTTTAAAGCGTTAGGCTCTCATGCTCTGCAAGCCACCCTAAAGCGGGTTGATTTTGCATTTCAACGCTTCTTCAAAGGGTTAGGTGGATACCCTCGCTTCAAGTCGATTCGGAATTACTCCGGGTGGACGTATCCTTGCACATCAGGATGGAAAGCGCACACAACGGGCGATAACGGGTCTTTAGATTTGTCCAATTTGGGGCAGATTCAGATGCGCGGCAAAGCTCGTCAGTGGGGCACGCCATCGACCTGCACGATTTTGTATCGGCACGGAAAATGGTTTGCGTCGATCACC
>JAHHGS010000148.1 GCA_019359715.1 Aphanocapsa sp. GSE-SYN-MK-11-07L
AAACAAATTGGCAGACGGGTCAAGATTTCTGGTGCACAATGGCAAGCGAAGAATGTTCCTCAACTGCTCAAGCATCGGTGTGCCTACCTCAATGGATACTTCTCAACCGCACCTCAGTAAATAGGGTCGCTAAGCATAAATGCTTAACGCAAAACTGGGATGCTCCCAATTAATCTCTATAGTCAAGAAAACAAAAGCTAACATCTAGGGACTCAGTTTGAGCCCCTAGATGTTAGCTTTTTTAGATCTCTAGAACATTTCAGCATCAAAATTTTGATCCTTCAGCCACAATGCAAATTTTATGAGTTTTGTAAGCACTGAAAATTCCGTTCAAGTTCAGAAATCTGAGTCTGACCATGAAAGGAATCCAATTTTTATAGTTTGCGCTGCGGACAACAATTATGCCATGCCGCTTGCTGTAACAATGCGGTCTGTGATCGAAAACCTTAAGGCTGATCGCAAAATCATCTTCTTTGTGATTGATGGGGGAATTACAACTTTCAACCAACAGAAGATTCTAAAGTCCTTACCTAACCGACAGTGCGACGTTCAATTTCTGCAAATCTCTGACGCCTTAGTTAAACTTATCCGAGAAGCTCATGAACTGCCAGAATCATCAGATTTAGGCATAAAATCAGATTATGTCTCGATTGCTTCATTTTACCGATTACTCATTTCAGACATTCTTCCTCCAGAAATTGAGAAAGTCATTTATTTAGATTGTGACCTGATTGTTGAAGGCGATCTGGAACAACTCTGGCAGGTAAATCTCGACGAAAACTACCTGTTGGCGGTTCGTGATACCTGGATACCCAACGTGTCATGCCCAACCGCCAAGCTTAATTATGAACAGCTTGGTATTGCTCCAGGCTCAAAATACTTCAATGCTGGTGTTTTGGTTCTAAACCTCAAAAAATGGCGAGCTAATCAGATGAGTCCTAAAGCGCTGCAGTACTTTAAGCAAAACCTTCCCTACATTGGTTGGTATGACCAAGGGCTTCTGAATGCGCTACTGGTGGGGCAATGGGGTGAACTTGACCCCCGCTGGAATTTTAACGCAACCTCTTTCTACGACTACGCTTCAGAAAATTACCTGCCCTGGCACGAGAGCAAAAGTATGTTTTCTGAGGAGACCTACAATAATTTAGTCCGTCATCCCTTCATTCTTCACTATGTGTCAGTGAAAAAACCTTGGACGTCTCGACATACCCCTCGTAAAGATCTCTTTTTCAAATATATAGATATGACCCTCTGGTCGGGCTGGAGGCTTACGATCTGGAGACGGCTATGGCGTAGGTTAGTTCGTGAATTTAAAACGGCTATGCGTAGGTAGGATTCATCACTTATGGCTCAATTTCTATCCAAGTTTCTATACATTACAAAGGGAAATTATAAGTCGCTCATGGCGATGATTTTCCTATTCATCTTTGTTTCAGGCTTAGAAGTTTTTGGGACTGGAATGATTGGCCCGTTTATTGCGATCGCCGCCAGCCCAGATTCGATCAAAAATGTTGACTGGTTAAATTTAATTTATACACAGTTAAATTTAAACTCAGAACAGCAATTTTTGGTTCTTCTAGGATCGCTAGTTGTTATTGCTTTTTACCTGAAAGCATTTTTGAGTTTTAATGCTCAAAAAAAAGTGTTCAAATTTAGCTCTAACCTAAAACGAAACCTATCTTGCAAGCTTCTGAAAGCATACATTGAAGCTCCTTATAGCTATCATTTGCGTATTAATTCAGCAACACTGATGCAAAATCTTATTAATACAACAGATGCAGTTTCTATTGGTGTAGTTTCGACGTTTTTGACATTTACCTCAAATGCGGTAGTTGTCCTAGCATTAATGCTCCTTTTGATTAAAACCAATGCGATCGCCTTGATTCTCATTGCAGTACTTCTACTTATTTCCTTTGGGCTATTGTATCCAATGAAAGATCGGTTGGTTCGTTGGAATAAAGAAGGTTATCAGGCTTATGGCGAGATGATCCGGATTACAAATCATGGATTGGGAGGATTGAAAGAAACTCGTGTAATTGGTTGCGAATCCTATTTTGAGCATCAGATGGAGGAGCAGACAGAAATTTACGCCAAAACTACCACTTTAGCTTCAGCTTATGGTAATCTTCCCCGCTTTGTACTCGAACCATTAATGATTAGCTTCTTGATTGGCTTTACATTTTTATTTATCACCTTAAATCAAGATAAGTCGCAAAACCTTACCGGAGTTTTAGGAATTTTTGCACTCGCCTCAGTTCGCTTGCTTCCAGCGGTCGGAAATTTAATCTCTGGCATTAATGTGATTAGAGGTAATAGCTATTCACTTGATCGGCTATTCTTTGACCTTAAGGAGTTAGAAAAAGAAAACCTCATCATCGACTTTAATGCTGCCAACCTTTCCACCAATTTATTACCAAGTCAAAATCTTCAAACGTTTCCGTTTTTGGATGAAATTATCTTAGATAGGATCATCTTTCAATATCCAAACTCCGCAAAAAACGTTCTAGAGGAAATTTCTCTAACCCTTCGTAAGGGAGAGTCTATTGGACTCATTGGTAAATCCGGTGCGGGTAAAACGACCTTAGTTGATGTGATTCTGGGTCTTTTCAACCCTCAATCTGGGGATATCAAAGTCGATGGGGTTTCAATATATCGGAATTTACGCACCTGGCAGAATATGCTTGGCTATGTTCCCCAGTCGATATTTTTGATTGATGATACCCTAGAGCGAAATATTGCATTTGGCGTTCCAGATCACTTAATTGACCAAAATAAATTAAGAAAAGCAATTGAAATGGCTCAACTTAAAGAAGTGGTCGAGCAACTTTCAGACGGCGTTAAAACTTTAGTAGGCGAGCGAGGAGTTCTTTTATCGGGAGGACAACGCCAAAGGGTTGGGATTGCGCGTGTACTCTACCATGAAAGGGAAATACTGGTTTTTGATGAAGCAACGGCAGCTCTTGATACTGAAACAGAGCACCTAGTTACTGAAGCAACAAAAGCTCTGGCTGGTAAGAAGACAATCATCATTATTGCTCATCGCCTTTCGACTATTCAGCATTGCGACTGTATTTACCAGCTTGAACAAGGTCGAATTCTAAAATCTGGTAGTTACCAGGAAGTTATTCTAGGGTAATAAGAAAGTATGTCAGGCGGATTTCATCAAAGAGAATACCAGTCAGATCGGACGGATGAGGATATCCCACTTGGGCAGGAGTGGATTGCGTTCTAATCTTCTCTCGATCGGTCGCATTGCTTTTTTGGTGAGTGTAATCCCTTTCTGATAAACCTTGAGATTCAACTTCACGATCGGACGCAGCCCTTTCCAGGTCATACTCCATGCCCAGAGCAGCATCGTGAGGGCATCGATTAGCTTGGCTCCATTCCAGTGCTTTTCGAGAATGCCCCAACAGCGCTCGATGGGATTGTACTTGCTGTGGTAGGGCGGATAGTCCAACAGGTGAATCGGCTTTCCAATCTCGTCTGCAAACGCCACCATCCGCTTGAGGAACTGAGTCCGAACGCCACTGCTTTCCGGACCATTATCGATTTTGAGTTGAATGCTCTGCGTCTGCTGTTGTTGCTCAGGGGGGAGGTCTGTCCACCATTCTTGGAGGGTATCGACAATAAAGTCACTGGTTTTATAGGAACGGCCAAAGACCAGGTACAGTTGTCCGCTATCCTCATCGACCATTCCGCAGGGAATATACTTTTCATCTGTACTAAAATCATGGTCACTGGCTCGGTGATCGCCGCGGGTTTGACCGCCGCGAGCGAACTCCCCAAGGTTGACCGTCGCTTTGCAATCGAGGCTGAGCCGAATCATGCCGTCTGCTGGGCCGTTGTGGCGGAGGATGTTCTCGAAGATGGCATCCGTTTCGGGGATTTTTTTTTGGGTTTAGCCTTGACCACGGGACGCAACCGGTAGCCCATCCGATTCAAGATCAGCGCCATCGTGCTCGGTGCTGGGATTTGTGCGTCAGGATAGCCCAGGTGGCGCAGTTGATGGATGGCTTCGGCCGCTGTTAAGCGAGTGTAAGCGATCATCGTCAGAAAACTGGGGTCTTGCTGAGCATGAGTCTCGGCAATCTGACGCAAGGTTGCTGCTGCTTCTGGAAAGTCTTCTTCCCAGCACCTGCGACCGCTATAGGCAGCTTGGGCACCAATACACGTCATTCCTGTCCGTTGTTCTGCCAGTCCTAACTCGACATTATTGCGATTCCAGCCAAAAACGGTCTCTGCGTGACGAGATCTCCCTCCACAATATTTCAGGGTCATCTCTGCTTGAAAACTGCGACGGGCTGCTCCCAGCAGTTTGGAGGAGGCCAGTCGCAGATCCTCAATTTGTGAGGGGCTGAGGGGGGTCGCAGGTGTGAACACTTCCAAGGCTGCTCTCCTATTTCTTGCATAGGAGCATGGTAGCAGTACTGGTACTCTCTTTAGTCAAAACCGCCTCACCTCTACTACAATTCAAAAAACATCTCAGTGATTCACTGACTTTCGAACAACGTAAGGAACTTAAAAAATTTCTAAATTTTAGATTCCGTGGTCTTCAAGACTCACTCTACCGATTTTTCGTAGGCTCCGATCTCAAAGCTTTGGCTGATATTTATGGTACTGACAAGTGGGGAAGTCACTTTTACGCACAACACTACGAAACTCACTTTGCGCCCCTCCGACGCAAGAATCTCAATATTTTGGAGATAGGAATCGGAGGATATAGTAACCCGGAAGAGGGAGGGGAATCACTTCGCATGTGGCGCACCTATTTTCCAAATGCACGGATATTTGGAATTGATATTCATGATAAGAGTGGTCATGATGAACGCCGTATCAAAACTTTTAAAGGTTCCCAAGTTGACGAGGATTTTCTAAAGCATGTTATTAAGGAAATTGATCCGATTGATATAGTGATAGATGACGGAAGTCATGTGAATGAACATGTCATTCATACCTTCAAGTTTCTCTTCCCTCGAATTCAGTGTCAATGGTATGTAATTGAGGATACTCAAACCTCATACTGGCCAGGTGAGTATGGTGGGATGAGCGACGATCTGAACAATCTTGGAACATCAATGGGATTTCTTAAGCACTTAATTGATGGACTGAATTATGTTGAATATAAAATAGATGGGTATGAGCCAACTTACTTTGATCAACATATTGTTGCTATGCACTTCTACCACAATATCGTTTTTATTGAAAAAGAATAGAACGATTCAACAAGGAAGTCTTTTCTTACTAATAGATTAATCAACCTCTATTATGTTGGCAAGGTTGGTTGAAGCAGCATGAAAATTGATAAAATTTCGAATTTCCTTTTGATACTGAACTCTCTTCATTCTAACTGCTAGCTGAACCATGAGAATAGCTTACGTTACTCCTTTCGATGCTAGAAATTTAACTGCTCAAAATAACTGGTCTGGGACAGGTTATTATATTGCGCAGTCAATTCAAAGTCAATCTATACCTATTGATTACATTGGTCCTTTACAGAATAGATTTCCACTGCAAGTCTTGAGTAAATGTAAGAGTCGTTACTATAGTTTTTCCCGAAAAAACTATATAAAATACGTTGATCCCTTAATTTTAAGAAATTATGCAAGGCAAATTTCTGAAAAGCTTGACGACATCGAGAGTGATGTAGTCTTCAGTGCAGCCAGCGATTCAATTGCATACCTTGATTGTGATCAGCCGATTGCTTTTTGGGCAGACGCAACTTTTGCTAACCTGATAGATTTTTATCCTGTGTACAGTAATCTTTGTAAAGAGTCGTTTTATAATGCTCATTTGGTTCAGAGCACTAGTTTAGAAAAATCTAAGTTAGCCATTTATTCCTCCGATTGGGCTGCTCAAACAGCGATTGACTATTACAATGCCGATCCTGAAAAAGTGAAAGTAGTGCCTTTTGGGGCTAATGTTGAAAGTAATAAGAGTTTTGACGAGATTAAAGCTTTAATTGAATCTAGGCCAATTGATCAGTGCAAACTTCTATTTCTGGGAGTTGATTGGTTGAGAAAGGGTGGAGATGTTGCCTTAGAGGTGGCTAAGCAGTTAAATAGATCGGGTCTGAATACAGAACTAACCCTGATTGGTTGTCAACCTATTGATCAGGAACCATTGCCTAGTTATATCAAACCGTTGGGCTTTATCAATAAGTCCACTCCTGAAGGTAAAGCAATACTGTATCAGCTCATTGCCGATTCTCATTTTTTAATTCTACCTTCAATTGCAGATTGTACTCCTATTGTTTTCTGTGAGGCGAACGCATTTGGAGTTCCTTGTATTTCTAGAAAAATAGGTGGAATTCCAACCATGATTAGAGATAATTTGAATGGAAAATTATTTGATCAAGATGCTGACTCCAATGAATACTGCGAATACATCTACAATATATTTACAAATTACGCTCGGTACAAAGAGTTAGCGCTCTCTGCTTTTAATGAATACGAATCACGTTTGAATTGGCGAGTATCTGGCAAAAGAATTAAAGAATTGCTATTGTCAATCGCATAACTAAGTAGGTGGGCTTAATTAAATTGAAGACGCTAATGGCTGCAAACCTTACTTGGTCAAAACTCATCTGAAAAATAGTCCCGCCTACCTACTTATAAGCACAGGAAAAATCTTTGAATAGAATCATGATAAGCAATGGCGAAGGTAAAAATGCGAAGCACCCTACAGCAACCTTTGTAAGGCTACAGGGAAGGCTAGGCAATCAGTTGTTTCAACTGGCAATAGCTTTGAATATTTCGCAGAAATTTGAGGTTCAAGTTTTACTGGAGGATTATGTAGCTACAAGCAAAGGATTTGAAAGATTCTTGTTTAAGGAGTTATCTGTATTTGATGATTTTCAATATTGTTCTAAGCTAAGATCATTCGCAATCAGAGCACTACATCATCCTACTCTTAGAAAGTTCTACAGGCCAGATAACATATTCATAGAAGGTGAGAACGGCAATTGTGAATTAGCTTTGGCTCGACTATATAAGTCATACACTGGTTTTTTTCAGTCACCCAAATTTTTTCCAGAGAGAGCGCGCATTCTTAAGGCTTTTTCCTTAAAGAATGAATTCATATGTGAACCACTTGCAAAACTCCTGCATTTGACTGAAGCAGCGGAATGTCTCGCAGTCAGCGTCAGAAGAGGTGACTTTATTGGATTATCTCACCTGGGAGTATGCTCAAATAACTACTATCTTGACGCAATTGCCCTTATTCAAGCCAGACGAACAGTTGATTGCATTTTTGTCTTTTCGGATGATATTAGCTATTGCCGCGAATTGCTAGCACCACTCAATTGCCAAGTGATTTACGTAGAGGAATTTACACCCGCAAAATCTTTGTATTTGATGAGTCGATGTAATCACTTTGTAATTGCGAATAGCACGTTTAGTTGGTGGGGGGCTTGGTTATCAGATTATCAGGATAAACTAGTAATTTGCCCGAGCCCTTGGAATGATGGAGATGCTGTTTCATCTGACTTTATTCCTCTTGACTGGATTAAGTTGCCTAAACATCCTAGGCTTACTGTTTCATAATTGAAGGGTTTGCGTAATAGAAGAGGAAATTAGCCAAAAAGTATATTGAGGAAGCAGCTAGCAATGGGAGAGTTATTATTTAAGCATGAAGGTTAAATATGGGGAATGAACATCTCGTCAGTATTATTATTAATAACTACAACTACGATCGCTTCCTAGCCGAGTCGATCAATAGTGCTTTAAACCAGACCTATCCTCACATTGAAGTCATTGTTGTAGATGATGGCTCTACTGATGGTTCCTGCGAGATTATTGTCGGGTATGGCGATCGTATTATTCCAATCTTTCAGGTGAATGGCAAGCAAGGGGCAGCCCTCAATAGTGGCTTTGCAGCCAGTCGTGGAGATCTTATCCTTTTCCTTGACTCCGATGACTTTCTGTTGCCGATGGCAGTCGAGCGAGTTGTAGAGGTATGGATGCCAGAAGTTGGCAAAATTCACTACCGTTTACAGGTTGTGGATATCGAAGGGCAGCCATTAGGAAACTTCATTCCGACGACGACAGCGAAGTTAGCTTGTGGAGAGGTATGGCGTGAGTTAATCCAAACCAGTGGCTATGTTAGCACTTGTATGAGCGGCAACGCCTATAGTCGAAAGATATTGAATCAGGTATTTCCCATTCCTGATGCCTATAAAACCACAGCGGATGATTATTTAATGATCTCAACGCCCTTTTACGGTCAGCTTGTTAGCATTGAAGACTCACTTGCCGCCTACCGCATTCACAATAGCAATCAATGGGCTTTGGCATCTGTATCAGGTAGTCGGTTTCGCCGATTTGTCCAGCATGACTTGCAAAACTTTGCTCTGCTACTGCAACGAGCCAAAGAGTTTGGTTTTGAAGTGCCTCCCAATCTGGAGATGCGATCGTTTGCTCGTTTGTGGTCGCGTTTAGCCTCGCTGCGTCTGGAACCACAAGCCCATCCCGTTCCTTCGGATCATTCCCTTCAACTCACATACTGGGGGATTCGCTCTCTCTGGCTATTTTCTGAGTTCAACTGGCAGAAGCGTATCATCTATAGCATCTGGTTTCTCTGGGTAGGGCTAATGCCCGTGTCTCTTGCATATTTTGGTATTGCGTGGTTACAGGCTCCCCATCTTCGTCCAAAAGCAATTGATTGGACATTAACCAGAATTCGCGCATTGGTTAGCTAAAGTAGAACCTCGATTAAATATGAAAATTGTATATGAGTCAAAATAAGAGGTTATTAGGAATCGATCTATGCAGGGGAATCGCTGCATACGCTGTTATTTTAGTGCATTCAGGGGATGAAACTTGGGGAATTCCTATCAATCAAGAAGCGATTAATTTTAGGCTTTTATTTTACTTTGCTGTCCCATTTTTCCTGGCTGCATCATTCTATTTCATGATGCGTAAGCCAATAAGCGGTTTCTCCCTAAATTTCTGGAAATCAAAACTGGAAAGAATCGTCATACCCTATCTGCTTTGGAGTCTTATCTATCTCTCTTTAAGGCTATTTTTTTTCTACAAATCAAACCAACTCGATAGATTAAATCAACTGTTTCAAGATCCACTTGCAATCGCTTTCTCCGGAGCTGCGTCTTACCATCTTTATTTTTTACCGCTTTTGTTGGCAGGTAGCACTTTAGTCTTTGTTAGAAATTATTTCTCAGATAGTCGATTTGAGACTAAGACCCTAATCTTTTTCTGTTTGGCAAGCATTGCTACTTGCGAACTGGTTACAATCTCTGGAAATGGATTCAAAATTGGCTCCAGTTTGGCTTTCCAAGGAATTTTGAAACTGATTTCGCTCAACGTTGATGCCTACCCACTAGTTAAGATTGCACTGGTTTATACCTATTGGACTCTAAGTTGTCTACCTTACTTTTTCGTGGCAATTATTCTAAGCCAAGTTTTTTCGAAAAGAGGGGTTTCCTGGCTTTCAAGCGGATCAACTATTGCTATCCTCGTTATATTTTTTATTGCTAACATTTTTGGAAATCTCTTTCTTCCTGGAACTGTAAGAGATCTGGTTATGGCTTACTCTCTAATCCTCTTTGGAATCTCCATATCGCAGTCTATCAGTGAGTGGAGCAACAAGAATGACTCTAGCTTAGCCAGGATAGCTTCGAGCTTAGGGATATGCTCTTTCGGCATCTACTTGCTCCATCCTATTCCAATGAATGTCAGTAAATTATTTCTTGCTAAACTTGGTCTTACAAGCCAAGTTACCGTTTTCTCTATGCTTATCATTTCTGTGACAACGTTTTTATTGAGTTGGATAGCTGTGTCTTTAATGTTGAAACACAAATGGTCTGCAAAGTATCTGTTTGGCATTTAGCAGGCGATAAAATTTATGATTGAAATGCTCACCTGCTTTTTCCTATCAGTCATAGGAATTTACTGCCAGATGTATCTATGAAAATTGCTTTTGTCCGAACCATGCCGCACTTCAGCATGGATGTTTATGCGGATGGTCTGATCGCAGGGCTTAAAGCTGTCCATCCGAACTGGGAAATCATTGAGTTAAGGCCTAAAGCTTTTGATAGAGGCACAAAATCTCCATTTGTTAGAGGACAGAAAGCCTATGAGCGGTTCTGGAGATTTCCCCATGAAGTCCAACAGCAAACAGCCGACATCTTCCATATTGTTGATCACAGTGATGCTCACATTGTTCGCTGGCTCAGAAAAACAGGTAGCCCCGTTATCGTCACCTGCCATGATCTGATTAACATTCTCTATCCAGAAAATCTTCGAGGCTCGGTTAGGTTGCCCATTGTGAGCGATCGCCTGGGGCGTTACTCCATTGAAAGCATGGAACAGGCTAATGCTATTGTTGCAGTTTCGTCGGAAACTGCCAAAAATATCAATAAAATTCTCAACATTGAACCGGATCGTCTTACTGTTATTCCGAATGCAGTGGACTCCCTATTTCATCCACTCCCCGAAGACCAATCTCAATCGTTTCGTCATGCACATAATGTCTCTCCCAATACATTTTGCCTGTTGAATGTGGGAGGAAACCATCCTCGCAAAAACCTGATTGGAATTCTCAAAGCGCTTAAATTGATTAAACAGCGAGGTTTATCAGTTCAGTTTTGGAAAGTTAGCGATGACTTTAAGGATGATGACAAGCGCTTTATTCAAGCGAATGGCCTTGGAGATTCGATCAAGTATTTGGGTTATCTGGATAAAACCACCCTGGTTAAGGCTTACAATGCAGCTAATGTTCTTGTAGCGCCCTCTTTTCATGAGGGTTTTGGCATCACGCTTTTGGAAGCGATGGCTTGTGGCATCCCAGTAATTACCTCAAATGTCTCAGCCATGCCTGAAGTTGTGAATGATGCTGGAATTCTAGTTGATCCAAAGGATAGCCAGGTCATCGCAGATTCAATGTATCGCCTCTACGATAACCCTATTTACTCCCAGGAGCTACGAGAGAAAGGGCTTAAGAGAGCCCAGTCCCTTACATGGAAAAAAGTTGCAGAACAGATGTCCGAAGTTTATCAGAAATTTCTGAGGCACAGCTCGTTTTAATAGTCATCTACCTTTAACGCGAGTGTCATAAGAACTAGTTTTCAATACTCATAATGTATTTGTCGAATAACCTAATTTCTCTCACTTTAAAGGTGCAATCACACCTTGAATGCTGACTCAGAATAACCCAATTACAGCGCTTTGCGCTTACGTTAACCCAAGTTAATTTTTTAGAACCTTCACTCCGTGAGGGTTCTAAAAAATTAACTGTACCTCATACACTTGAAAAACGCTGTATCTTAATTCAAAATTTTAACCTGATTATTTCATTTTTTAAGAACACTTTGTGAATGATGAAAAAGAAACTTTTATTAGTCACATTTCCGGTGGATTTTGGTAGTAAAACTTTTGAGAAGAGGTATATTGATTTTTTTGAAAATTATGTTGATTTAAAGGTATATCGTTTTGTTCCTGATCAGTTTGTTCCTACTCAAAAATATCCAAATTCTTTTCTAAGATTTTTTTCGACTGTTGGAAAGAGATCTCTTGCTTCTATTGAATTGCAAAAACAAGTCCGTGAAGCAAACCGAGAAGGGAGAAGCATTCTATTTCAGGGAGTAAGTCCGGCTCTTTTCGCCTATCCAGCCACTGAACGTAATAGCAGTTGTATAGTTACAGACTGGACTAGAAAACTTTATGAAGCTATTGATGGTAAAACAATGTCTCCGTCATGGTTGACCTTTATTCATAAACAGGTGCTTAATTCGCAAAAATATGTGATTGGTTTAACTGACGCTGTCTTAGAGGAAATTGTAAGAGATTATGATGTTCCTCAAAATAAGCTTAGAAAGGGGCGATTGCCATTTTCAGTCGATCTCGATCTGTTTACTCCTAGCCCTAACCGCAATGAGGGGATTGTGAAAATTTTGTTTGTGGGCGGTGATTTCCAACGCAAGGGAGGGGATGTTTTGCTGAATTGGTTTGCAAATCAGCATGAACCACATTTGCAGATGACAATGGTGACGGGCCACCATCCAGGAAACTTTAAGAATGTCACGGTGCAAACCAATGTTCAGTATGGTGGGACTCAGCATATTGAGCTATTCAAAGGTCATGATATTTTTGTTCTTCCAACAAAATGTGATGCTTATCCAAGTGTAATTGGAGAGGCGGCTTGTGCTGGTCTTTCAGTTCTAACGACTAAAAACGCTTTAGGTGCGTCTGAAGTGATTCAAAATGCCGTAAATGGATATATTTGTAATTCTCAAGAGGAATTACTTGATCAGCTAAGTCTATTAGTTCAAAACAAAACTCTGATTGAATCAATGAAACAAAGCAGTCGTCAGATAATGGAAAAGAATTTTGCGATGAACCTGGTTCTAGATGATTTTATGAGTTGTATTTTTGAAGATTAATTAGTTGTGGATGCAAACTATGAGTGATACATTTCGTTTAGGGGTTATTTTTACCCATCCAACTCAGCATCATGGACCGCTCTGGAAAAAGCTGAGTGAGCAATCTGGTCTTTCCTTGAAAGTGCTATATCTTTCTGACGAAAATCAAGGGGGTGGCGATCGCGATCTTGGTAGCAGGTCTCAAGCCTGGGACGTTGATTTACTATGTGGTTATGAGTATGAGTATTTGAAGGATCTCTCTGGCAAGGTGCCATCGCAACAGAGAAAGAGTGTGATTAGTCCAGGTTTGATTAGCCGCATAACCCAGGAGAATTTTGATGCCATTTTTATGCAAAGCTTCGTCAACTATTCCTATCGATTGACTGCTCTCCTGTGCAAACTCCGTGGTATTCCTCTCATTATGCAGAATGACGCGACCATTATGTCAGATGGTCGCTATAGTCGATCGCGCCGCATTGCAATGTCAATTCTCTATCCCTGGATGCTCAATCTAGCAGACTATTGGCTGTCCTGTGGTGATCACAATGAAATTCATTTGCGTCATTATGGTGTTTCAGACGAGAAGATTGTGCGGGGTTGTCACCCTGTAGATGGTGAAAGATTTGAGCAATCTATCACTCAAAACCAGGATGAAATTCGGCAAATTCACAAAGAACTTAGTTGGGATGCAGATACTATTATCTATGGGTTTGCTGGCAAGTATATTGAACGCAAAAATCCGTTTGAGTTCATTGAGGCAATTACAAAAGCGCATGAAAGCGATCCCCGTATCCGAGGAGTTATGATTGGCGGAGGTGACTTAGATGCTGAGATTAATCAACGCATTGCCGCATTGAATGGAGAGGTTGTCAACCTTGGCTTTGTGAATCAGGCTAAAATTCCGCTTTACTATGCAGCGATGGATGTGTTTGTAGTGACATCCTGGATTGATCCCCATCCACTTGTGGTTTCGGAGGCGATGGTGTCTGGAACACCTCCGATCTTGAGCGATCGCTGTGGCAATTGGGGGTATAGCGATACTGTTCGGCATCGCTACAACGGACTGGTCTACCCCTATGGCAATGCTGTCGCGCTGGCAGATGCAATGCTAGAGATGGCAGATCTTGAGAATCGTAGACGCTACAGCGAACATTCTAAAGAAGTCTTTTACGGACAAGACCTCTATTGTGAAGTCAATGCTTTCTTAGAAGTGATAGAAAGAATCAAACGCAACGACTATGAAACAAGCTATGGGGTCAAGTCTTCTGGATTACAAAGCTCTAATACGGTACTTGTGAAATCACCCTAATGGCTCTAGAAAACTGTTTGAAAAAGTTCTTAAAAGCGAGACACACTAGCAATGAAGGTTCTCATCTCTGCTTATTCATGTGAACCAGGTAAAGGATCTGAGCGAGGCGTAGGTTGGAATGTTGCACGCGAAGTTGCCAGGCATCACGAAGTTTGGGTATTGACTAGACCCGATGAGAGTAGGGAGGCAATTGATGCTGAATTAGCTGCTAATCCTGCCCCAAATCTACACTTTGTATACTTCACCCTTCCCTTCTGGCAAGATAGCCTGCGCTGGGGGCAGTCTGGTGCGATGCAGCTCCATTACTACCTCTGGCAGATTCAAGCTTATATCGTCGGACGGAAGCTGCATCGTGAAATCAAATTCGATCTTATTCACCATGTCACCTTTGTCCGGTACTCCTCCCCTAGTTTTCTAGCCCTTCTGCCAGTTCCATTTGTTTGGGGTCCAGTCGGAGGTGGCGAGTCTGCTCCGTTGTCTTTTTGGGCTGATTTTAGCTGGAAGAATAAACTCTATGAGTCGCTCCGGTGGGCATGGCGATCGCTCGGAGAACTCGATCCGTTTACTCGTCTAACAGCCCAGCGAAGTGCGATCGCCTACGCAACGACCGAAGACACTGCCCAACGACTTCGTAAGTTGGGTGCATCTCGTATTGTGCGATTATCTGAATCCGGCATGTCACAGGCTGAACTTGAACAACTCAGTCAATGCCCACCCCCAACAAACTCTCCGGTTCGATTCATCAACATTGCCCGGCTTCTCCACTGGAAGGGTATTTACCTGGGAATCAGGGCTTTTGCTCAAGCTAATCTCCCCGATGCGGAGTACTGGGTTTTAGGTGAAGGCCCTGAGTTAGAGCGATTGCAAGCACTCACCTTAGATCTAGGTATTACTGATCAAGTAAAGTTCTTCGGCCTTTTGCCCCGTGAAGAAGTGCTGATCAAATTAGGAGAATGTACTGCTCTTGTCCATCCGAGTCTACATGACTCAGGAGGATGGGTGCCTCTGGAGGCAATGGCAGCCGGTAGACCGATTATTTGTCTAGATCTGGGTGGCCCATCAGAATTAGTCAAGCCAGCGATCGGCCTTAAAGTTGCAGCAAACAGCCCCGAACAGGCAGTCAGCGATTTAGCAACAGCGATGGCTAAGCTTGCCGAAGATAGAAACCTCTGCATTCAAATGGGGCAGGCAGGACAGCAAAAAGTCAAAGAACTTTA
This sequence comes from Aphanocapsa sp. GSE-SYN-MK-11-07L, assembly GCA_019359715.1. GTDB lineage: Bacteria > Cyanobacteriota > Cyanobacteriia > Thermosynechococcales > Thermosynechococcaceae > JAHHGS01. The sequence goes on from JAHHGS010000148.1 coordinate 14,900, forward strand.
CAGTTGGGAGGCAAAGGGGACGTTGTTTGCCCACATTTACAAGGATATGTGCACTTATGAGTAGTCGATTACTTTGGATAGGCATTAAAAAATGCATATCTTAATTCCAGCCTTACACCGACCTTCTAAACCGACTGGCGTTTGCAGGCATGCCGTTAATTTGGCCCAATGTCTGGCAGAAACTGATGAAGTGACCAAAGTGACTCTAATTATTGGTAACTGGCAACAAAAGTACTTTGAAGAGACGTTCCAACTTTTCTCGCCTAAAATCAATATAATCACTATATCTATCAAGAACAGTTCTCTCTCAAGGAATTGCTGGTTCCTGTTTGGACTACCCCAACTTGCCGATCGCCTAAACCCTGACGTTATCCACCTTTCCTTTCCATTTCCATTTGTGCGCCAGTGGTTTGAGGCACCTGTAGTGGCAACGATTCATGATCTATATCCCTATCACTGTCCGGAGAATTTTGGCTATCCTCAAGTTTGGTTTAACCGTTGGTTTTTAAAGCAATGTATTAATCAAAGCGATGGACTCTCCTGTGTTTCCCAAACCACCTTGAACTCCCTGAAACACTATTTTCCAAACACGAATTTCCGTAAGCAAGTTAGTGTGATCTACAATTATGTAGATTTTAGTCATGCCAGCCCTAGAATACCTGATAAAATTGCTTCTGAGGAACATTTTGAATTTATTCTTTGCGTGGGCCAACATCGAAAAAACAAGAACTTAGACTTATTGATCCATGTTTATCACAGCTTGCAAAAGAGCGGCATTCTGAGACCTTCGGTAAAATTACTGATCGTTGGCAGTTCTGGTCCCGAAACAGAAAATCTTTTATATCAAATCCAGACTCTGACTTTGCAAGAAAAGGTTCTCCTTCTCTCTTCGATAAATGATGACGAACTCTGCTGGCTCTACAAAAACTGTGACCTTTTTGTTATTCCCTCCTCTACTGAAGGGTTCTGTCTCCCATTAGTCGAAGCATTATCATTATCGCCGAGGGTTGTTTGCTCAAATATTTCTGTTTTTCAAGAGGTCGGTTCTTCTAATTGTACTTATTTTAAATTGGGTAATGACTCCATTTCTAATTTGATAGAAGCGATGACCCTTTCACTTTCTCAACCTGCAATAAGCCACCACTTAACTGAGCTACGCTTTTCAAAATCAAGCATAGCTAATCAACTTTTAAACTTTTATGAAACAATTCAACGAACTTAACTTTACTTTGACAAATTATGGTCTTTAGCAGAAGTGTTGAACGATAGCTTAATGCAAAAAAATTGGTTGATTTTTTAGTTCGTGTGTTCTATTTTTGATCCAAATTAAGCTTTTTATTGCATCTGTTGTCAATTATTAGCTCTCTGGGACTGCTCCAACACTAGAATTGTAAAGTTTTACCATCAAGATTCAACACTTCTGGGTCTTTAGTTGATTGTTAGCAGCTTTATGTCCTCCCAAGTAACCATCAAAAAAAAGAAAGGAAAGGTTAGAAACTCCACACTAACTTTGATCGGATTTGGCACAGCTTTTTTCCCTCGTCTTTTAACCTACTTTGGCGCTCCCTCCCCGCTTAATTTTGCTCATTTTATAGTCATTCCTATAGTTGTAGGCATCGTATTATTTACTGTGCGAACTAAAAATCGCCAGCAAATTGCGATCGCTCGTGAATTATCCTTTGGTTTAGGGATCCTGCTTGTATGCCTGCTTGCAAGCGCTGTGACCAATGATGCTGGGATAGTAAATGTCTTTCTCCAATTCATGTTTAGTGGAGAGCCTATTCTGCTTTTGATTGCGATCATGGTGCTTCCACTAACAGGTGAGAGTCTAGAGAGATTTAGATATTGGATTGCAGGATTTTGCCTGTTTAACTTGATACTGGCACTTATTCAGTCTGTCCTCCTTCCGATTGGGCTTTATCCTGGCGCTACAGGGGGTCAACTGTGGACAGATAATACTGCCGGTGTTTTTGCCTCACCCGGCGGCAGTGCAGGAAACTATATATCTGCTACAGTTTCTTTGTATTTCGCCTTATATTTTTTTAATACATTCAAAACCGTTCCTCGTTGGATCCGAATTGCTGTATTTATAGGTGCTTTTTATCAAACATATATCTCCGACTCCAAGCAAATATTTGTAGCCTTTTTCGTAGGCTGGCTACTATTAGTTTGGACAAATGTAAAAAAACCAGGAAGAATACTACTCTACCTTATTCCTATCATTTTGATATTTGCTATATTTTCCTGGGCTCTCCTCTATACAGATTGGGAATTTTTAGATCCCTATCGAAATTTTACGATTTCCCGATCAGGCCAGAATCTCTATGGGCCAGATGGGGAAGCAACACTACTCAAGACTGCAGGGTTTCGGATTGTACCTTCCTACTTCACAACTCCGCTCAACTACTTTTTTGGCCTTGGTCCGGGCCACACTGCTACTCGCTTGGGGGGTTGGGTTCTGAGAGATTATAGCTCCCTGTTAATGCCTCTCGGTGCTACAATCCATCCTGCAACTAACGCGTTCTGGCAGGTAATATTATCTCCGGCTGGGTGGCTTGCGCGTGAGTCTACCATGTATTTTCCCATGTTTACCTGGTTAGGGCTCTGGGGGGACTTAGGAATTGTTGGTTTAGGTGCGTATTTATACCTGTGGTCAACTGTTTGGCGTCGAGTCTGTGTAGACAATTTTTGCAAGTTTTTGCTACTGTCTACAGCAGTTATGGGTTTCATCCTCACCCAAATGGAGGAACCGGGACAAATGCTCACAATTGCTTGCTTTCTGGGTTTGCGCTGGCAGGAGGAACGACAGCACTCACTTTAAACAATTTTCACTAAAGTGGAAGAGAAAAATGAGCCGGATGCAGCTTGAGCTGATTGTAAGGATTCTCAGCTTCCCACACATTACCCTTTAGTTAATGACTGACGCACCAAAATGGGATCCAAAAACTCAGGGATGTAGTAATGACGATTCCCGTTGCTTTGACGATCGCTGGTTCTGATAGTGGCGGGGGAGCGGGGATTCAGGCTGACCTGCGTACCTTTGCGTTCCATTGTGTGCATGGCACGAGCGCCATTACCTGTGTGACCGCCCAAAACACCTTGGGCGTAACTCGTGTGGATGCTTTACCCGCAGAAGCCGTGGTGGCTCAAATCCAGGCGGTGGTGATAGATATTGGTGTCCAAGCAGCTAAGACTGGCATGTTGCTGAACGCTGAGATGATTGCTGCCGTTGCCGAGCAAGTCCAGGCACTGCAACTCAAAAACTTGGTGGTTGATCCGGTGATGGTGTCGCGGACGGGAGCGCAATTGATTGACGATGCGGCGATCGCCAAGCTCCAAACCGCACTGATTCCGCACGCCCTAATTCTGACCCCGAATCGCTACGAAGCTCAAATTCTGGCCCAGCAATCAATCGATACCCTGGAGGATATGCAGACCGCCGCCCAGAAAATTTATGCCCTTGGCCCAAAAGCAGTCTTGGTCAAAGGGGGTGGTATGACTGGAGAACTCAAAGCAGTCGATGTTTGGTTTGACGGCATAACCCTAGAAGTTTTGCAAACTGAGAACATTGATACTCGCCATACCCACGGCACGGGCTGTACATTGTCAGCGGCGATCGCGGCCAACCTGGCCTTGAGTTTACCGCCATTAGAGGCAGTTAAAGCGGGCAAAACCTATGTCACGAATGCGCTCAAACACGCGCTGGCGATCGGTCAGGGGCAAGGCCCAGTCGGTCATTTCTTTCCGCTGCTTAATCACGATGATCAGCAAAACTAAGTCATGCTTGACCGTCCAAGCACTATGCTTAAAGCTGATCAAAAGTCTGGATTGATGGCACGAGGCAATGAGTGATTTGCTTGATCCTGGATACGACCAATTTCTGCGGGAGCTGAAAGATCGGATTCGCACGGCTCAAGTTAGGGCAGCTCTAGCCGTCAACCGCGAGTTGGTATTGCTTTACTGGCAAATTGGGCGGGTAATTTTAGAGCGGCAACACCAGCAATCCTGGGGGACGAAAGTTATCGATCGACTGGCAAAAGATTTACAGCGTGAGTTTCCCGATATGAAGGGATTTTCGACTCGCAACCTCAAGTATATGCGGACTTTTGCTGGGGCTTACCCAAAGTCATAATCGTTGTTCTTTCGGTGGCAAATCTCTCCATTGAATTAGGAGTAGATTACCATTGCTCCATTGATAACCATGTTGGCGATTCACACATTACTCCGTTTCTTTAGACCGACTGGATTGCCGATCGCCGATTGCTGCTGATCTTCAAGCCAGCCAAAGCCGTCACCAACTCAATTTGGCTAGGGTTGATTCAATTCAAGCAGCGTAGTCAAACAGCATGGTTGTCATGTAGCGGTCAGTCCATTCTGAACCGAAGGACTTTTCAAGCACTCGCCGCGTTTTGTCATTTTGCTGCTGCTTGAGACAGTAATATTTTTGTCCCGTTAATACTTTCGCTACTTCAAGTTGAGAAGTTAAGGGAGTTGAGCTGACCGCAATTTGACAATGTAGGGTTAGATATTGCTGCACTCGCTGCAAAAAAGCGGCTTCTTCTTGCTCTCCAACGGGGCGGACAAATAAGCAGAACTCAGAAAAAATATCTCCCCAGGCTGGCAGGTCGCGGGGTTGGGTGAATACTGGAGTTGGTAAGCTGGCTAACCCATCCTGATAAGTTTTGGGTAGGGCTTGCCCAATCGGAGAAAGATCAGCGATCGCTGCCCCAATCCCCGTCCGTCCACCAACCAGATCAGCCCCGAAAATCGGCAGTGCGTACTCTGGGCGAGGAAACATCACACAGTGCAAAATATCCAGCGAGTTGCCAACCTGAGCCAGTTCCAGGTGCAATTTTCGAAACTGGGGAGTCTGGTAACAATGGTTTTCAATCACCAACCGCTCACCCTCCAAGCATCCCTCTACGTAGCCCAAATCTGCCGGGACTTGATAGGGCGATAAGTCCAAATATTCCCGCCAGACGGTTTCAATACAATCTGCCAGCTGCTGAATTAGGGGGTGCTGCTGCGATCGCAGGGAGGGTGATGTGGGCTGACTCATCGGTTTATCTGAGTGACATACTTCTACCCTAGCTTGGCGGATCGGTTGTGCAAAATGTGTGCAAGACCTGTATCAATTGCATTAATTGGCCCAAGATTGCACCCGCTGTAAGCGATTGAGAATCCGGTTGGCCAGATGCAGTCCCAAAACGGGTTTGCACAGGTAATCATCCGCCCCCACCATAAAGGCTTGATTCTGAGTTTGTGAATCCGTCAACACGCTTAGAAACACAACCGGCAGGCGACGCCAGCTTGGATCATTCCGTAAGCTCTGGCAAAGTTCAAACCCGTTCATGGTCGGCATATTCACATCTAGCACCAGCAGGTCGGGCATCACAGCTTGCAAAACCAGCCAAAATTGCTGAGGTTCAGCTAAGGTGGTGATTTTAAATTCCCAGGGCTTAAGTAATGCGGGCAGGGTGCGTAACCAATCCTGGTCATCATCCACAATCATTACCTTTGCTCCCGCAACCGTCTGACTCGGCGATTCCCTCTGGGCGTTCGGCAAGACCGTTCGTGCAACGTTCCCATTGGGGAAACGCCCCGGCAACTCACTGACAATCTGGAGGGTTTGAATCGACTGAGTGGTTTGAATTTCATGCTCCAGAGCCTCGACTAAGGTTTTGATCTCAGCCGCCTGTTGAGATTGCAGGCGTTGCTGCGGAGCAAACAAATGTTCTAGCTGACGAGCCAGATGCATACTTTGGGTTAAGCCAAAGGTGCCAAGCGTACCCGCCAATTTGTGAGCGATTTGATGAGCCTGCGATCGCAGTTGAGCGTCCAGTAAACCTGCCTGCAAAATGGTGGCTGCTTTGGCTAACACTTCCAGTTCGGTCAGGCTTTTGGGTCGATTGGCCATCCATGTTTCATTTAAGCAGGCCAAGTATTGAGCTTGCTGCTCCAGCTCGGCCTGACTGATCAGTTCTGTGCTGGATGATCTTGGCTGCCCAGACTGGGTTGATTGGGCAGTGCGATCGCCAGGGTAAAAATCCTTGCCAGTCGAACTTGGTTCTGGCTGGGGCGCTTTCAGGTAGTAGCCGCGCCCATGCACCGTCGCAATGAAATCAGCCGGAGCACCTGAGTCTGTTAGCTTGTGGCGCAAGCGGCGAATATGCGATCGCACTGTTGCTTCGGCCGGAAAATCCTCGGAAGACCAAAGGCGATCGAGAATCTCTTCTGTACCGTATACATGCTGACTATCGCGCAGTAAGAGTTCTAGCAATTCATATTCTTTGGTCGTTAAAGCCAGGGGCTGGCTATTGTAGCTAACTTCGCAGGTGCTGGGGTTGAGCAGTAGCTCTCCCCAGGTCAATAGCGGTAACGGGTTAGCACTGCTGCGGCGGAGCAAAGCCCGAATTCGGGCGGTCAGTTCTGCAACATCAAACGGCTTCACCACATAGTCATCCGCGCCGGCATCCAGTCCTCGCACTTTGGCAGTGCTCGTATCTTGGGCGGTCAATAGAAGAATGGGTGTGGTGTAGCCTTCCGCCCGAAAGCGCTGGCACAAGCTAATTCCATCCAGCTTGGGCAGCATAATGTCTAGCACGATCAGGTCGTACTCAAAGGTTGAGCCAAATGTCCACCCCATTTCGCCATCCTTGGCAATATCCACAGCATGGTGATGGGCAACCAAATTCTTGGTCAAAATGGTGACTAAAGCCTCATCATCCTCAACCAGCAATATTTTCATCGGTGGCGCTACATCATTTCAATGCTTAGGAATACTTCCAGATCACAAAGGGTTGCTCATAAACTCAACGGGGAGAGAGTTTGTCAAATAGCTGACAGATACACGAAAGCTGACCGTCACCTGAGTCTCAGCGTGAAGACAAACGAATCTGCTAGCAGGGCTTCGGCAATCTTTGGATTAATTCCCAAGGGCTGTAAACAGGTGAGTTGGGGCATGATATTCAGCATACTCTGGTGTTGAATCTGAAATCCTTGCTGGTGGGCAAACTGTTGTACCTGCTCAAAAGTATCGAAATAACACTCGGTTTTGGAGCGATCGCTAATCCGAGCAATCATTGCCCCAACTTGCCGCAGGGCGGGGCTAATTTCTCGCCGTCGGTGTAAGCTCTCTAAATCGACCAAATCAGAAGTAATCCACACCCCACCGTAGATTTGCAGCAGTTCGCGCACATTCGCAAACACCCGCTGCTTTTCGGTTTGATCTAAATACATCAGCAAACCTTCACAGAGAATTGCGATCGGTTGATCGGGTTGCCAATAAGCGTCAATCGGAAATTGACTGGGTTGAGCAGTCACATCAATAACTGCAAAGTGGAGGTTAGGACGATCGCCAACCAACTGTTGCACCAATTTTTGCTTACGGCTCAACATGATCGGTAAATCGCTCTCGACAAAGATGAGGTTTGGATCTTGAGTCATCACCATCCCACGGGGCAGCAAACCAGAGGCTAACTCCAGAATCTGGGTTGGGGCAAATTCAGCCATCGCTTGGTTGATCGCTTTGTAGCGCCCCTCAATCATGACCGCCATATCCAGCGGCAGGGCTGAAGACTGGCTGAGCAGTTGGTCAAAGGCAGACCGCGCATCGACCAAGGTGGCTAATGCTTGCGTATAGGGAATATCAGTGAACTGTCTGGCATGGGCCACCATTAAGGCTGTCGGGCTAATTTTGTCAAACGGGTTGGCGGCTGGCTGGATCATTTTGATCTAGATCTAAAAAGAGTTATTTTCCCTAATTTTTCTCAAACAGGATCAAATGCTGCTGAGGGAGCACATCTTTTGTCTCTTGCCAGGTTAGACCAACCGCTTGCATTTCTTTTTTGGCCTGACGTTGACTCATTTTGTGCAGCCGTTTAATCATCACAAACGGGTTCTCAGCTCGATATTCCACTAGGGCTACCCGCCCGTGGGGTTTGAGGGCCTGGGCGATCTCCCGCATCATTTCCTGCGGGTAAGCAAATTCATGGTAAGCATCGACCATCACTGCCAAATCAATGCTGGCAGGGTCTAACTGGGGATTTTGCTCTCTGCCCAGAATCGGTTTAAGCTGCGGCACCTGGCGCTCTTGCTTTAAGAATTCCAGAATTTCAATCATTTCAGGCTGCACGTCAACCGCCAGCACTTGCCCCTGCGGCACCAACTGAGCGATCTGAAAACTGATATAGCCCGTCCCAGCCCCGATTTCTGCCACCACATCCGTTGGTTTCAGACCAAGCGCCGCCACCAGCTTTTGTGGCTGTTCTTCCGTTGCTCGGCTGGGCCGCTCCAGCCAGCCAGCCCCGGTGTGCCCCATCACTTGGGCAATTTCTCGACCGAGATAGAATTTGCCAATCCCGTCTGGATCATGGACTGCACGGGTTTCATAGGCGATCGCCGCTGGAGCAGACTGCACAGTAGCCAGACTGTTTGCGCTACATCCAATCGTTCCTGCCCAAATGATGCCCAGGCACAGCAGCAGCCCGATCCAACGAGTGGGCTGGCGATCAAGTCGCCAATTCAAAATCGACTGCACCCTCTGGACTATAACCATTGATTTACTCTACTCCCCTTCAAGTAAACGCTAACCCAAATCGCCGCAGTTTTGAGAAGCACTGGTCTGTCAGAGACCGAGAAATCGAGGTTGTAAAGTTTGGTTCCGATTTTTAAAGCAGGTTCTAACGGCTTGGGCTTCAGCGGTGGCAAATATCTTCGAGTCATTACCAGAGTGTTGCGGCCATCCGCTGCAAGCGATTTATGGGGAGACGAGCACTATAAAGGTAGAGGTGACGACCATGCACGCGGCGACAGAATTCATGTCTAATAACATATCGTTTGCTCCTCACCCACAATTCTAGTCCGATTGAAGAAACGCTTAAAGTAAAAAATTGGGAGAGCTTGCCAGGGTTAGAGGACGACCATGCAGCGTGAGTCACTAGATGACTTCTAACATATCGTATCGCCTCTTACCCCTTCTCCTCCACTCTTAACGAATTCTCAGGGAACAAGGCTGCAACCTTTTCCATAATCTTTTCGCGTGTGCAGGCGGTAGGCTCTCTCCGTACCATCAAAATCAACGAAATTAATCTAACATGACCTCTGAAAACTATGTGGCCTACATTGGCATTGACTGGGCAGATCGTAAACACGACATTGCTCTCTACGATTGTGCTTCAGACACCTGGCAAGAATACATCATTAAAACCCGTCCCCTAGACCTTTTAGATTGGGTCAATCAACTCCGGGCACGCTTTGGAGAAGGGAAAATTGCGGTCGGCATCGAACAGAAAAGAGGCCCTTTGCTCTATGCCCTCTGTCAATACGACAACCTGGTTCTCTTTCCCATCAATCCTCGTACCGTTGCGAATTACCGCAAAGCCTTCCAGCAGTCTCGCGCAAAGTCTGACCCTGTAGATGCCCGTCTCCTCGTCGAACTGATCCAGAAGCATCCAGAGAAGTTGCAACGCTGGGTTGCAGGTTGCTCTCAAACTCGTGCCCTCAGACAATGGGTCGAGTCACGGCGAATGCTCGTGGGCGAGAAGGTCAGACTCACCAATCGCATCACTGCATCCCTCAAGTCCTATTTCCCTCAAGTTCTCGATTGGTTTGAGGATAAAGACACTCTGGTCTTTTGCGCGTTCATCGAACAATTCCCCTCTGTGATTGTGGCTCAAGCGGCTTCCCCTGAAGAATTGACCCAGTTCTTTCGCTCCCACCAAGCTGGACGAAAATCAGCGATCGCCCGACGCATTCAACAAATTCAGGGGGCGGGGCCTCCCCTAACCCGCGATGAGGCCATTGTAGTTCCGGCACAAGCCCTAACTTGTGCCTTAATTGCGCTCCTAAAAGTCCTTCTGACTCAACTGACTGATTTCAATACCAAGATTGCGACACTGTTTGAAACCCTTCCCGATGCTGAACTATTCTCCAGTTTGCCGGGGGCTGGCCCTCATCTTTCCCCCCGCCTTCTTGTGGCATTCGGCGCAGAACGAGATCGGTTCTCTTCAGCGCAAGCCTTTATGAGTTATGTCGGCATTGACCTTACCCCGAAAAAGTGGACAGGTGACTTAAGCGGCGATCGGGTGATTGAGAGTGCTCCAGTAATTTGCTTCAAACTGAACCGGGGAAAGATATCCAATCGTGGAGTGGATTCGTTGTCGATT
>JAHHGS010000149.1 GCA_019359715.1 Aphanocapsa sp. GSE-SYN-MK-11-07L
CACCATTTGCTGGAGCGATTTATTTGCAACTTAGACCTAGAACCAAGTCAAATTAAATCCCATCCCAACTACTCAACCCTTTGCAACTACGCTACGATTGCCGCCTAAAACTGTCCGGAGTATTGCTTAAAGTTAGCAGTAATTAGGATAGTTGCCTGACCCGCGATCGCTGTTTCTAGGACATGAGCATCTTCAAGATCATGAATCGGAATCACTCCAGTACCGCCTAATGTTAATTGTGGGCTTGACCCGATCACGCCTACGTGGGTATAGGCCGCAATGGCGCTGATGTACAAGTCAGCCGTCTGGGTTGAAACGTTGTGAACCAGAACTTTTTGAAGTCGATTCAGCATTCCCCAGGAAATGATCAGTTGAACAGGTGAAGATAAACAAAAGCCTTGCCGAACCATGCTGACTAAGCTTTGTGAAGCTGTGTTTTTTCTCCCTTTACAATCAGCCAGCAGAGCAGCACACCAAATATTGAGATCTAAACAAATCCGCAAAACTGCTGTCATCTAACCGCTTCGCCAGTCAGGGCAACGGCAGTACCTAGCAAGTCATCTTCAGAATCAAGACCACCTAGATGTTCGATCGTCATTTCTTGAATGATCTGTTTGTGGGCCATTTCATACTGGGCGTGGAGCAAAGCACGGGCAATATCCTCAGAAATTCGCTCAATCTCGTCAGGTGTCCCCAGCGCTTCGATCTGTCGCCATGCTGTACGAGCTTCTGTGGGTAAGCTGATGAAGAATTTCAGTGCGGATCCGGCAATCTGCGACTTTTTGCGGTGTTCGCACTTGGCAATTCTTTCAATCCGATCAGCGGTTTCTGCATCTGTATAGGCAGAAATTGTTTTTCCGACCATAATACTTATTTGTATAGATTCTATAGAAATTATAGTTTCCATAGAAAATCATTGTTACTTAAATAAAAATTCCCTGCCGAGTTATGCGGCAGGGAACTAGCTGATTTGAAGATTTTGCAAGCTCAAACTTAGCTGACGACAAAAGCAGTCAGGATGGTTGCGGTCACTAACAGAACTGCCAGAACACCTTGGATAAGGTATTGACGTTGCTGTTCAGGAGAAGGGAATACGGCAAAGTACATTTTGGGTTCAACGGCGTAGTTGTTCATGACCCCAGTTTCATCGTAGGTATACATGGTGTTTTTCCTCATGTTGTAACATTATGTAAATATTTATAACAACTTTGTTACAAAATGGCAATAGGGAGTTGACAAACATTACATCAGTCTTTCTGATGAATGCAATAAGTCAGGGGATCAAAGCTGGCAAAAATAGGAGATTTATCTTTCCTAACGCTGTGACTCAGGGGTTACGCTCGCTTCAGTTTGGCCATAAAAAAGCCATCCATATCGTGGCGATGCGGCCAGACTTTGACCCAGCCTTGGTCAGCAAAGGCAGCACAAACCGAGTCAGGCTCAGGAGGTTGAATTTGCCAGTCGGAATGCTGAGCCAAAAACTGCTCAATCACTGCCTCATTTTCGGCTGGATTAAGGGTACAGGTGGCATAGACCAGCGTGCCAGAGGGTTTGACCCAGGTTGAGATATGCTCCAGCAGTTCGGATTGCAGTTGAATTAACTCACTCACAGTGGCTGGAGTTTGTCGCCAACGGGCATCGGCATGGCGGTGCAGCGTGCCCAACCCAGAACAAGGCGCATCCAGTAAGACCCGATCGCCCTGACCGACAAATTGCCGCAACTCGCGGCTGTCCCCCTGGCAAATTTTGATGCAGTTGAGCTGCAAGCGCTGCTGATTTTGGGCAAGTTTTTTGAGCCGAGAAGCGGTGCGATCGCAGCCCCAAACCGTGCCCTGATCTTGGATCAGTTCCGCAATATGGGTGGTCTTGCCGCCGGGGGCAGCACAGGCATCAATCACCACTTCTCCTGGCTGCGGATCAAGCCAATGGCTGACCAATTGAGCGCTAGCATCTTGCACCACCCACCAGCCTTCTGTAAAGCCTGGCAAATGCTGCACCGAACCAGGTGGATCTAACAGCCGCAGTCCTTGGGGCAAGCCAGAGATCCGGCTGGTTTTGACGCCTGCAACTGCTAAAGCCTGCTCTACTGCTTCTAGGCTGGTTCGGAGCGGATTGATCCGGAAGTCAAAACTAGGCGATTTGTTGAACCATTCACACAATTGGGCTGTTTCGTCTGGGCCAAGTTGATCTAACCAGATCTCCACCATCCAATCGGGCAAGCTATGTAAAATGCCCAATTGCTGCGCAGGGTCGCTCGGTAAAACCAGCGGATCGCCTGTGTCTACCAAGCGCAGATATTGCCTTAGCAAACCATTGACTAACCCAGCCAGCCCGGCCAAGCCATTGTGCTTCGCAAGTTCCACGCTGCTGTTGACCGCCGCCATGGTCGGAATCTGATGCAGATAGCGGAGTTGATACAGCCCTAGCTGTAAGACCAAGCGCAAGTCGGGCGGCTGATGGGGCTTGGTCGCCAGTTGATCAATCAGCGCATCTAGGGTGCGCTGGCGGCGAACGCTGCCGTAAACTAACTCCGTCGCCAAGCGGCGATCGCGAGGCTCTAAACTCGCTTTAGCTAGGTTGCGATCAAGGGCTACATCGGCGTAGGCTCCTCGCTGCACGGCGCGCAGGGTCAAAAAAGCCAGTTGGCGCGCATCCATAGCCTAATTGAGCTGGCTTTGCCGAATCAGTTCTTGATTGGGGCTGCTTTCAACTGACCAGTCTTCGTTTTCACCCCCAATAATCAGGCCTTGCAGCGGCACAAAGTCTTGGCTGAATTGCTGGAGGGCGTTGATTAAGATGTCAAGGGCGATCGCGTCACTGGTACCAAGGTCAAACCAGCACCTGCCCCAAACGCCCTCGTACTCAAACTCGCCCATGTTGTGCATCAGCGCCATCAGCCCATCACTACTGGATGCTTGGTGATCGTACTCCATGTGGCTAATTTCCCAGCCCACATCCTGCACCTGCAAGTTTTCAGCATTGAACCCGCCTAGCTTGCCCAGAAAAAACCAGGAGTTAAACACTTCTTCAACGTACTGCTTTTCGCGCTCAGAGGGCACCATGTCAAACTCAACCCAGATCCAAACATCAAACGGGTTGTACTCCCGAAACTGAACTTGCATAGAAATTTTTCAGGTAAACAACTGAGTTGGTGCATGACTCACGAGTCATGCCGCCTTGGGCAATCAGTATGAGGCGTGAGACACAGTGCACTAACTCACCCAATCTAACGCGGTCAAGATCTACTGACCCAAAATTGCTTTTCGGTAGGCGGGGCGCTCGGAAAGGCGTTGGATATAGCTGACAACTGCCCCATAGGCACTCAGATCAAGTTTCAGCATGATCGGGATATATCCCAAAACCGAACCCACGGCCACATCTGCCACCGTCAACTGATCGCCCAGCAAAAAAGGCTGAGTCTGAAAAATCTTGTCTAAAGGGGTGAGCAGGCGCGGCGTTTCTTTTTCGCGGGTAGCCTCAATGAAAATACCCTGACCCAAAGTAGCATTGGCAAACAGCACCCACTGATAAAACACTGCCCGCTGCGCTAAGTCTGCTGGCAGTTGGTTATGCTTTTCAGCCAGGTAAAGCAAAATTGCCCCAGATTCCCAAAGCTTCACCTCTCCATCGACGATCGCCGGCACTTTGCCGATCGGGTTAATTGCCAAAAAGTCGGGCTGAAGGTGCTCGCCAGCCCCCATGTCTAAAGAAACAAACTCGTAGGGGGTTTGGAGTTCTTCTAAATACCAGCGGACGATCGAGGCGCGGCTGCGCGCCCCACCGTAGAGTTTCAGCATAATTGAGAGTGCTTCTGAAAGGTCTTAATAAATTGGGCAGATCCGGTCAAATTCGAATCATCGGTTGGGACATTGCGATCTTGGATGGCGCAAGGTTGAGCGATCGCCCATTACTCATTAGACAGGAACCCGTAGCATGAATCATATCGAACAATGGGTAGGGATTGACGTGTGTAAGCGCTCGCCTTTCTTAACCAGACTTCGCTTGAAGCACAATTAAGGTCATGTCGTCTGCTTGCTCTTGCTGGCCCATAAACTGCTGCACTCGGTTAAATAATTGCTGCAAAATTGCTTGGGGAGATTCGCAGGTGCGGCAGGCTTGCAAAAAGGCTTGGGTTAAGTTGTCAATTTCAAATCGATCGCCTTTGGGGTTGGTTGCGTCAGTAAACCCATCGGTATAGAAAATAATTGTATCTCCCGGTTGCAGGCGGACATCTGCTTCCTGGTATTGGGCCTGGGCATCCAAACCAATCAACATCCCGTAGGTGTCTAACCGCTTGACTGTATCTGTAGCAGCCTGCCACAGCAAGGGCGGATGATGGGCCGCGTTGCTGTAAGAGAGAATCCGCGTCTGGGGATTATACTCTGAGTAAAATAATGTCACGAACCGATTCGAGTTTTCTAAATCGGCGTGCATGACTCGATTCAAGTGCTGCAAAATCCGGGCGGGGCGATGCCCATTCAAAACCTCTGCCCGCAGCATGCCCCGCGTCATTGTCATCAGTAACCCGGCCGGTACGCCCTTGCCCATTACATCGCCAATCACCAGCCCCCAGCGCATTGAATCTGGATAACGAGTTTGGCTAATCGCGTTCGGCTGACCATAGGTGAGAGGAATAAAGTCGTAGTAGTCTCCTCCGACTCGGTTGGCTGTTTTGCAGGTCGCCGCCAAGGCCAGCCCTGGCACCTGGGGGCACTGGCTGGGAAACAGCCGTTCCTGAATTTCAGCTCCGATTTCTAGCTCCCGGTCAATCCGCTCTTTTTTGCGGAGGGCCACCGTTAGCTCATCGTTTTCGATCGCCACCGCCGTCTGATCCGCCACCACTTGCATTAACTGCTGACGGGTGTCAGTCCACTCATAGTCTGGGTTTTGACTAAAAACGTAGAGCCTGCCGCGTTCGTTTTGCTCCGAATTTTTGACAAAAATCGATGTGCCGAAACACTGCACTCCGGTCAAATCGCGCTGAAGCTGCTGGTCAAGCTGATCGGGCTTGGTGGAAACGATAGCCAAAGAATTAGACAGGCTGCGAGTTCCTCGTTCTAAGGCGGCTCGAATATTCGGGCAGTATTCAGTTTGATGGCAATGGAGCTGCTCTAGGCGCACCTGACCATTTGCCTTAAACAGAACCAGAGCTGCTGCATCAGCGTCGGTAACTCGTCCTGCTATCAACGGGATCAACTCTAGAAATTGATTGAGATTATTGAAACTCCGGAGGGCAAAGCTGAGCGAAACCAGCAGCTCACGGATCTTGACTTGCTCTCGCTGCAAAACTGACACCAGTTGTTTGAGCGCAAACACAGGCGTTGCAGAGCCGCTACTGTCCCGGTCGGACGGCAGCAGGGGTTTGCGAGAAAGGGGAGCAGAGGTCATAGAAACAGGAGTAAGGCAAGGGGTAGACTCCGGCGATCGCAGCCTCCTCAAGGATGAACCGCTAGCTTAGCATTGGGAGGATGCGAACCAAAGAAATTTGATTGGACGATTGAATATCTATTGATAGCTTGAAATCGGTGGTTTGCCAATTAGTTTAAGGGGATCTCTGCATATAAACTTAGATTTGAGAGCTGATTGGCAGTTTAAGAGGATAGTTCTGATGAAGAAAGTATTAGCAATCATTCTAGGCGGCGGGGCTGGGACTCGCCTCTATCCATTGACCAAACAGCGGGCCAAACCAGCCGTGCCTTTGGCAGGGAAATATCGGCTGATTGATATTCCGGTCAGTAACTGTATTAATTCAGAAATTACCAACATTTATGTCTTGACCCAGTTTAATTCTGCTTCGCTTAACCGCCATATTGCCCGCACCTATAATTTTGCTGGCTTTACTGATGGCTTTGTCGAAGTGCTGGCGGCTCAACAAACGCCTGAGAACCCGAACTGGTTTCAAGGCACGGCCGATGCGGTTCGGCAGTATCTCTGGTTGCTGTCTGACTGGAATGTTGATCAGTACTTGATTTTGTCGGGTGATCACTTGTATCGGATGGACTATCGCTTATTTCTGAAGCGTCACCAAGAAACAAACGCTGATATTACTTTGTCTGTGCTGCCCGTCGATCAGCAAGCCGCCTCTGGATTTGGTTTGATTCAGGTCGATCAGAATGGACAAGTCGTTGCCTTTAGTGAAAAACCCACCGGAGAAGAGCTGACGCGGATGCGGGTCGATACGACAGATTTTGGCTTGAGCGCAGAACAAGCCCGCCAAAAACCCTACATGGCTTCGATGGGGATTTATATTTTCAATCGGCAGGTTCTGATTGATTTACTCAAGCAAATGCCAGAGGCAACCGACTTTGGCAAAGAGATTATTCCGGCTGCGGCCAAAACTGGCTGTGTCCAAACCTATTTATTTAATGACTACTGGGAAGACATTGGGACGATCGCCTCTTTTTATGAAGCAAATTTAGCGTTGACCCATCAACCCCAGCCCGCCTTCAGTTTTTACGATGAAGATGCGCCCATCTACACCCGTTCCCGCTACCTGCCCCCGACCAAGCTGCTGGACTGTCACGTCACAGAATCGATTATTGGCGAAGGCTGCATTCTCAAAAACTGCCGGATTCAGCACTCTGTTCTGGGCGTGCGATCGCGGATTGAGTCGGGCTGCGTGATCGATAATGCGCTCGTGATGGGAGCTGATTTCTATGAAGACTTTGGCGAGCGAGACTACACGCATCAGAACAGCGAAGTTCCGGTGGGAATTGGGGCAGATTCAATTGTGCGACGGGCAATTATTGACAAAAATGCCTGCATTGGGCGCAATGTCCAGATTATCAATAAAAACAGAGTGGAAGAAGCAGAGCGCGAAAGTGAAGGGTTTTACATCCGCAGCGGGATTATTGTGGTGCTCAAGAATGCCGTGATTCCTGATGGAACAATTATCTAGGCAGCCAGATCAAAATCTCGGCAAATTGAAGACATCTGTTCTAACGGCAAACTCTACCGGAGTTTGCCGCTCAGTCTAGAGTCAAAAGCGCAGTTTGCAGCAGTGCTCTTGACCTATAGCCGCTGAAAAATGTCTCCACCGTGGGTGTCAGTGCCGCAGGTTTCGAGCAAGTCATGAGCCTGAGCCAAAGCCCCGATCTCTCTCGCTGGCTCTGGGCTAGGCTGCCAGACCTTAGGGTTGTTGTAGCAGTAGTAAGTTTCAACGCCATCAATGCCCAGATCTGCGGCGATCGCTACAACTTCGGTCGGTGAGCGCCGATAGCGGGCAGGATGCGCCAGCACTGCCAGCCCGCCAGCCTGATGAATCGCCCAAATCACCTGAGCGGCTGGGTAATCTTCATCAATCGAAGTGTAGCCCAGCAAATAGGGAAGCAAAGCTCTGTGGTTGGGGTCAAAGCCATAGCCCAAAATGTGAACCTCGCCCCCTCCTAAGTCAGCGCTAATTTCTACGCCTGACCACAGGGTAGGAGTGCTCTGATCGGGATGCTGCTGCCGCCATTGCTCTAACCACTGTTGAGCTGCTCTGTAGCCTTTAACGCTGTGGTGGTCGGTAATTGCTAGTCCTGTCAACCCACGGGCGATCGCCTGCTGAATCAGTTGCTCCGGAGCCAGCCTGCCATCGGAGCAAACGGTGTGTAAATGGAAGTTGTAGCGATGCGGACAACTGTCGGCGCTGATTGTCGAGAACACTGCCCGCAATTCAGAACAAGACGTTTGCATCATCGGCACAATGGTCATAGATAAACCTACAGGGGAGGGTGGGCAACCTGCGCTTACACTATATCCTCAAACCTAATTAACTGTCTTTTACTAAAGTTATGACCTTGATATGAATCGCTTAAACGTCTCAAAAACCCGTGCTCTGGTGATTGTGATTTTTGCCACCCAGCGACTCTGCCGGTCAGGTTTCAGAGGGGTTGGCTCGGCTCATAATTGGGGCTAGAAATGCAATCAGCCCTCCAGCCGCAAACCCAGCAATATTGCGAACGATCGGTAGCCACTCTGTGGTTCGCACCAAAACGGGGCCAAGCCCAAACGCAATAAACAGCATGCCCCAGAGCGGTGAAAACAGGAGTGCCCACTGCCATGCGAAGGCATCTCCAGGTTTGCGCGGACGACTGGCAAGGCCAAAAATAATCCCGCCAATGCTAGACGTAATCAGGGTTAAAATCCACTGTTCTCTAGGCAGACCAGGGACAGCCCGACAGCCCCCTTTCCGCAGACAGGTTTCGATCGCTGAGAGTGCTTGAATAATCGCCTGATCTTCGCCTTCTTCACGGACAAAGTACTGATTGCCAAACCGAGTTTGTAGCTCTACCCAAAAGGTTCGCTGCAAAACCTGGTAAGCAGCATCCCCAACGCTGAAATTGAGGATATTACCACCGCGAGAATCTGCGATTAACAAGACACTTTTATCGTCAACTTGCCAAAAATCTTTGACGGCTGTGCCCGGAGTCCGGTCAAATTGAGTTAATACTCTTAGCTTCCAACCGGTTTCAGCTTCTAACTCTGCCAAGTGGGCATCCAGCTTCTCAGCCTGAATTGGCGTCAGGGCTTTGGCCAAATCTACAATGGCGGTGGGATGGTCGGGCAGCAACTCTGGAGCATTGAAAGCGAAAGCTGGAGTTGCCACCAGCCATAGGCTGAAACTCAAAATTACAGCCCAAACAAAATTTAATCCAGTCTTAACCTTGAAGTCTTGCCTAAACCACCGCAAATCCTGTAAAAATTTGTCCATGAACAATCAGGAGTAATAATTTCTTTACACTTATTTACCTAATATCTCATATTTTCGGGCGATCGCTGATCCTCCAAACTTGAGTGACGATAGGCACTCCCTGAAAATCATTTCCCTGACTTAAAATCAAAACAATCGCTGGCAGCCCAAAATGAGTGAATCGCCCACATCACCTGATAGCAGGATGTTTGAAAAATTTATTTAAGGTAACCTATTGTTTTAGTAAATCTTAAGGCTCGAAAATTGAGCCAAATCAGTCTTATTGAGGTGTGAGTAAGTCTGAGTTGAATTTCCTGGGCATCCTTAAGTCTAAATGTGCATTAGCTTTCTTGGGGGTTTTGTCAGCTATGCTTCAGTATCAATCTAGCATTTACGGTTATAAAACTTCTCGGTACGGTTTTACCTACCTTTGGGGCCATATACCTGCTCAGAAACCTGGAATAAGATAGAGCTAGTTCAAACTCATACCGACTTCGATCTCGCCCTTCAACTTCTGGCATCCGTATATTTCGGTTTTAGCCGTAACTCGTACTCGCTCGCTCTATTTGTTAATTGTTTATTTCTCTAGGATTGTTTCAGATCCTAACTATCCATGGCAAATACCCAAGTCAAGTCTCAGCGTCCAGACGCAATGGTCAGCACCGATATGGTCAGAACCTATTTGCACGAGATTGGGCGCGTTCCATTGCTTACCCATGAGCAAGAAATTGTCTTGGGCAAGCAAGTCCAGCAAATGATGTCTTTCTACGAAGCTCAAGAAGCTCTGACAGAAACGCTTGGGCGCTTACCGACTGAGGCAGAATGGTCTAGCCACTTGGGCATGAGTGAAGCAGACCTGAAGCTGGCTATGCAACGCGGGCAGAGAGCCAAGCAAAAAATGATTGAAGCCAACCTGCGGCTGGTTGTGTCTGTGGCCAAGAAGTATCAGAAGCGGAATTTAGAGCTGCTAGATCTGGTGCAAGAGGGCACCCTTGGCTTAGAGCGCGGCGTCGAAAAATTTGATCCGACGCGGGGCTACAAGTTTTCGACCTATGCCTACTGGTGGATTCGGCAGGCAATTACACGGGCGATCGCCCAACAAGCCCGGACGGTTCGCCTGCCAATTCACATCACTGAAAAGCTGAACAAAATCAAGCGGGCCCAGCGGGAGCTCTCTCAAAAGCTGGGGCGGAGTGCCACCCCAGCCGAAATTGCTCAATTTCTGGAGCTTGAACCAGCTCAAATTCGGGAGTATCTGACTCTGGCTCGGCAGCCGATTTCCCTTGATTTGCGCGTGGGCGACAACCAAGATACTGAGCTGCGAGACCTGCTGGAAGATGATAGCCCTTCGCCAGAGCAGTACACCACTGGTGAAGCGCTGCGCGAGGATGTGACCAATCTGCTAGCAGAATTAACGCCGCAACAGCGTGAAGTGCTGACTCTGCGCTTTGGGCTGGCCGATGGGCAGGAGTTATCTCTAGCTAAAGTGGGAGAGCAACTCAGCCTCAGCCGCGAGCGGGTGCGCCAGCTCGAGCGGCAGGCTCTAGATCATCTACGGCGACGGCGAGTGCAAGTGCGAGAGTATTTAGCTAGCTAATCTTGAGCGCACTTTACGCCTAAGTCAATTGCATATATGGTTTTGCCAGTCTTCCTCCGAAGGCTGGCACAACTGTAGCAAAGGTTCGGACTTGGATTGTGAAACAGAGTTCTCACCTCAGACAGCTCCTTAACTTGGTAAATTCGCTCGG
The DNA here is from genome assembly GCA_019359715.1 of Aphanocapsa sp. GSE-SYN-MK-11-07L. GTDB lineage: Bacteria > Cyanobacteriota > Cyanobacteriia > Thermosynechococcales > Thermosynechococcaceae > JAHHGS01. The sequence goes on from JAHHGS010000149.1 coordinate 10,423, forward strand.
ACTGCTGGAGCAGGATTAGCTATGAATGCTGCCTACTGGATCGAAAAACTCGGTTTGCTGGCTCATCCTGAAGGCGGTTATTTTCGCGAAACCTATCGGGCTAAAGAACAGATTGATGATTTACCTGATCGCTTTAATCCCAAAACGCCGTTATCGGCTGGGCGAAGTTTTTCAACTGCGATCTATTTTTTGCTCGAATCCAATCAATTTTCAGCCTTCCATCGGATCAAGTCTGATGAGATGTGGCATTTTTACACGGGCAGTCCGCTGACCGTATACGCCAGTGATCCCGCCGGGCAACTGAGGGAGTTTAGGCTCGGCAATCAGCCTGATCAGGCTGAAACTTGGCAGGCGGTTGTGCCAGCCGGATGGTGGTTTGGCTCCAGAGTCGATGCACCAGATACCTTTGCTTTAGTTGGCTGCACGGTTGCCCCCGGCTTTGATTTTGCCGACTTTGAGCTGGCAGAGCGATCGCGGCTGTTGGCGGTTTATCCTCAACACCAAACCCTCATTGAGCAACTGACCCGAGGACTGTGCCAAATTTGCTGAGGGCAGCGATGGTTTGATCAAGGTTCTGCTGCGGCACCTTAATTTCTAGACTGACTCGCCGTTCGTTGTTTTCATTCCCTCGCGTATCGTTAAAGTTATAAATGTCCCCCTGCTGCTGCTTGAGGAGACTGCGAATTTCAGTCATGGTTTGATCAATCGAGCGGATGCTTAAGCGCAAACTCGCTGTTCTGATTAACTGTGGTTTGACCGATTGGGCATCTGGCTGCTGCGATAGGGGACTCGCTTCGGCATTGTCGGCCGGGCCTGCCGTTGGAGACATTGCCTGGGGCGCACCGCTATTTGTGCCAAGAGAATTTGGTGCGGCACCGCAGGCAGTCACTCCCAGCACCAAACCGATCGCCAAGGCTGGCATCACTGATTTAGGTGGTCTTACAAGCAAAGGATGAGGCATGAATTGAACATCTCTGAGGTTGAAGTTTTTCAATCCTACTTGAAAGCTTTTAGGATACTGATTGGATTTCGATTTTTGTAACCAGTTCTTAGCCCTGTAGTTTGTTCGCACCAAGATTTAGGATTGTGAAGGGCAACTGCTGCTGTTTTGTCCTCAAGCATTTATGCGATCGCACAAGGGTTCAACTCAACTTGTCTACGCCGAAGCCGGGACGCTTTATGTTGTGGGCACGCCGATTGGCAACTTAGAAGATATGAGCGTGCGGGCAGTTAAGGTTTTGCAGGCAGTTGATTTGATTGCGGCTGAAGACACTCGTCACACAGGCAAGCTATTACAGCACTTTCAAATTGCCACGCCTCAAATTAGCTACCACCAGCACAATAGCCAGCAGCGGATTCCTGAACTGGTGCAGCGACTCCAGCAAGGAACCGCGATCGCCCTCGTCAGCGATGCCGGGATGCCAGGGATTTCTGATCCCGGCTATGAACTCGTCCGAGATTGTGTCGCCGCCAAGGTCCCAGTCGTGCCGATTCCCGGTGCAAGTGCGGCGATCGCGGCCTTAAGTGCCTCCGGGTTGCCCACTGATCGGTTCGTGTTTGAAGGATTTTTGCCCGTGAAAGGACAAGACCGCCAGGCGCGACTGCAAGAGCTGAAGGCTGAACCCCGGACAATGATTCTTTACGAAGCCCCGCATCGGCTGCGCCAAACCTTGGCAGATTTAGCTGCAACGTTGGGCGAGGAGCGTCAAATTGCGATCGCCAGAGAACTAACCAAGCGCTACGAAACCTTTTGGCAGGGAAGTCTAGCTGCCGCAATCTCGGTTTATCAAACTCAAGACCCAAAAGGAGAATTTACCTTGGTGGTGGCTGGGACAGAAATTTTGCCGATCAGCCTTTCAGAGTCAGCCCTAAAAGCAGCCCTGCAAGATTTATTCGACCAGGGAATTTCGCGATCAGAAGCTAGCCGCCAACTGGCCAGCGCGATTGGTCTACCCCGACGACAGGTTTATCAACTAGCGCTGTCGATGCCTGACTGACCTGAGAGCCTAATCAATGTGACATCCTCCCGCCACTGACCTGAGTACAGGTAGAGCGTGGGCTTCCCACCTCACGGATAAACCCCTGTTTACCCCGGCATCTTGGGAAGTTCCTGCTTCAACTGGTAGTGTCTAGCCGTAGGCTGTCCTACAGACCCCGATCAAATCCCATCCACAGGCAATTTGTTTAGAGTTCGCGAGATAGTCCTCCCGCCAACTGTTGATTAAAATGTTTGTCTTTTGCATTTCCTATCCGCCGCACTGTTCACCAGCAAGCTGTACGTTTGTGTCGGGACAGAAAGTTGCCACTAGTCTTGTTCAAAATGTAAGTCAATGATATCGAAGATTGTTTGTCTCGGCGGTGATGGTCTTCGGCTCGACTGAGCGCTCGCCGAACGTCCTGTCCCCTTCGGCCCAGCTCAGGGGCCATTTGGAATCTGGCCCCTGAGCCGGGCCGAAGGGGTCAACCATCCCACCTCAACAAACCTGGCTTTCATCCCACACCAATCTGCAAATGATATGGTGTGGGGGTTCCCGCCGAACTAGCTAAAGATTGGTATTCAAACCAAAACTAGAGAATTGCTCAGCTTTACCCATTGCTCAACGCTCAATTCTTCAGCCCTGGCTTGGGGATCAAGCCCTAAATGTTCCAGAATCTCGCTCAGGCGATCGCGCTCTACCAACCCTTTCAGGTTATTCCGCAGCATTTTGCGCCGGGTCGCAAACCCTAACTTGACCAAGCTGTCCATTTGCTTTGGATTAGTGGCTGCCCCCTCTAACAGATGGGGACGCAGCCGCACCACGGCTGAATCAACTTTGGGCGGCGGCTCAAAGGCTTTGGCCGGCACAGTGCAAATCAGTTCACAGCTAGCTAGGTATTGCACCCGCACAGAGAGTCCGCCAAAAGCTTTTGATCCCGGCTGAGCGACCAGTCGCTCAGCCACTTCTTTCTGCACCAGCAAAACGATTAAATCGTAGGGGCTGGGGTTGGGTTGAGCGATCGCCCCCAGCAGCTTTTGCAGAATTGGCCCGGTAATGTTGTAGGGAATATTCGCTACTACTTTATTTAGCGGCTGAAACTGGGGAAAAGCTTGCAAACTAGCTGCCAAATCTAAATCCAGAACATCCGCTTGCAGGAGCAAAAAGTTGTCAATCTGGCCTAGTTTTTGAGCGAGAAGCTGGCACAAGTCGCGGTCAATTTCAACCGCCACCACCGCACTGACCAAGGGCAACAGCGATCGCGTCAGCACCCCCTTGCCAGGGCCAATTTCCAGGACGCGATCGCCGCTGGCAAGCGCTGCCGCTTGCAGGATTTGATTTAAGGCCCGATCGCTGCGGAGCCAATGCTGCCCAAACTGTTTACGAGGTTTCAATGCGTGGCTGAAAAAGTAAAAAATTGCCCAGACTAACCTGGCCCCATGCCGACGGTTCCAGCATAAACTGCCTGAGCGCCGAGTTCTTCTTCAATTCGCAGCAGTTGGTTGTACTTGGCCACTCGCTCACTCCGGCAGAGGGAGCCGGTTTTAATTTGTCCTGCCCGCGTCGCTACGGCCAAATCAGCGATCGTCGTATCCTCGGTTTCGCCAGAGCGGTGACTAATAATTGACCGGAAGCGATTGCGGGTGGCTAGATCAATCGTGCGCAGAGTTTCAGTCAGCGAGCCAATCTGATTTAGCTTGATCAAGATTGCATTCCCTGCCCCCTGCTTGATCCCCTGGTCTAAACGAATTGGGTTGGTCACAAACAGGTCATCGCCAACTAGCTGAGTTTTAGACCCCAGCTTAGCAGTCAACTGCTGCCAGCTTTGCCAGTCGTCTTCATGCAAGCCATCTTCAATCGAAACAATTGGATACTGGCTGACTAAGCTAGCCAGGTAGTCAATAAATTCCGTGGCTGAATGAGCGGCCCCATCGTAGGTATACTGCCCATCTTTGTAAAACTCGCTGGCGGCCACATCTAAGGCCAGAGCGATCTGTTCCCCTGGTTTGTAGCCTGCCTTGGCGATCGCGCTCATTAGTAAATCTAGCGCCGCTTGGTTGGAAGGGAGGTTAGGTGCAAACCCGCCTTCATCACCCACCCCGGTCAGCAAGCCTTTGTCATGCAAAACGCCGCTGAGGGCAGCAAACACCTCTGCTCCCCAGCGCAGCGCTTCTTTAAACGAGCTGGCTCCAACGGGCATAATCATAAATTCTTGGAAGTCCACGTTGTTGTCGGCGTGGGCCCCACCATTGATTACATTCATCATTGGCACAGGCAGCAGATTAGCTAGCGGCCCGCCCAAATAGCGGTAAAGGGGCAAACTTAGGTACGTCGCACTGGCTTTAGCTGTCGCCAACGAAACCGCCAAAATTGCATTCGCGCCTAAATTGGTTTTATTGGCTGAGCCATCCAGGTCAAGCATGGTTTGGTCAATTAATTCCTGCTTGAGTGCGTCTAGATTCATCAGCTTGGGTTGAATCGTTTCCACAATATTGTGTACCGCCTTCAGCACACCTTTGCCGCCATAGCGCTGGCGATCGCCATCCCGCAACTCATGGGCCTCAAAGCTGCCGGTGGAGGCCCCGCTTGGAACTTGGGCGATTCCGATTACCCCGCAGTCAAGATGAACTTCGGCTTCCACAGTCGGTCGGCCGCGAGAGTCAAGAATTTCGCGGGCTTTAATAGACGAGATGGAACTCTCAAGCATAATCATTGTCCTGGAAAATAGGCCTGATGGCAGGATACAGCAGAGTTCTGATCCCGGAACCTGATTTAACAATCCTTTCCTGAACGGCTAGCTCTGGGAATCTTACCCAAGGTTGACCGCAGTTTGTAGCAGCCCTAGCTAAATTTAAGGTTGCCACGGCTCTCAAGTCCTGAAAAAGTTAGATTCGACTTAGCCTTGAGAACCCGGCTGCGATCGCTAAAATAGGGGTGAACCGTTCTTGAGAGCAAACCCGATGCGGCTACTGCATACGATGCTTCGAGTCAAAGATTTGCAGGCTTCCTTAGACTTTTACTGCACTCTTCTGGGCATGAAACTCCTGCGTCAGAAAGATTATCCTGGCGGTAAATTTACGCTTGCCTTTGTCGGCTACGGCGATGAAGCTAATCAGAGCGTTCTAGAGCTGACCTACAACTGGGGGCGGGATGACTACGACCTTGGTGATGCCTACGGACATATTGCGATCAGCGTCGATGACATCTACCAAGCTTGTGCAGATATTGCTGAGCAGGGCGGCAAAGTTGTCAGGCAGCCTGGCCCGATGCAGCATGGCTCAACGGTGATCGCCTTTGTTGAAGATCCCAGTGGCTACAAAGTTGAGCTAATTCAGGCTCACCACTAGCGCTAGTATTTAGGTTGAGGTTGGGGATCAAGTCACAACCTGGGTGCGAGATTCTGCATCACCGACCATCCAAACCGTTAAATACTGTACAGAGCCAAATGATTTACAGCCAATTTTAAAAACTGTCACAGTTCTATCCCAGCCCTGAGGATGATTAAGTATGATGAGGGTTGTAGACAGCCTACAACCTCAACATATGTAAAGGTATGTTATATTGTGGGGAACTTTTCTGAACATTGACTGGTTCTTGAAGTTATATCTGAAGTGAGTGAGGAGTATTTACAGTGAAAAAGTCTTACCTATTAGCAGGTAGCATTGGCATATTTAGTCTTTTCGCCGGTGTGATTCCTGCCCAAGCTGCGAGTGAATCCGTAGCTCCCGCCGAATCCGCAGCCGCAGCTTTGGCACCGATTGCTCCAGCCGCGCCTGGCCCTAATCTTGCCCTAGCGCCTGTTACCCCAGCTTCGCCTGAAGCCCCGACCGTTTTGGCACCGATCGCTCCAGTTGCAACCGATGCGACTGAAGCTTTATCTCCCATTGCCCCTGCCGCGATTGCCCCTGCATCTACACCGCTAGTGGCTGATGCCTCCCAGCAGGTAACTTCGGTTGACCAACTGGCTAACAACGATGCCAGCATGGGTCAGGTGACCTCTGTTTCTCAATTGTCCGATGTCCAGCCGACGGATTGGGCCTTCCAAGCCGTCCAGTCTCTAGTCGAAAAATATGGTTGTATTGTTGGTTATCCTGACAGTACCTTCCGCGGCAACCGAGCAGCCACTCGCTTCGAGTTGGCAGCAGCTTTGAATGCCTGCTTGGATGTGATCAGCGATCGCTTTGCCACCAAAGAAGATTTAGCCACCCTCAGAAAATTGCAGGAAGAGTTTGCGGCTGAATTGGCCACCCTGCGTGGACGTGTTGATGGTTTGGAAGCCCGCACCGCTCAGCTAGAAGCAACTCAGTTCTCGACCACGACCAAGCTGCAAGGAACGGCAGTGATGTCCTTCCAAGCGGGTGCAGTTAACGGTAGATACGTAGACTCTAACGATCTAACACTCAGGAGTGGCGACAGATTCAACCCAACCGTGATTGCGGCGGTGCTGTTGAGCTTCAACACTAGCTTTAGTGGTGACGACTTGCTGCAAACCACCCTTGCTTTTGGTAACAATGGGTTGGATACAATTGCTGCTTCTAACATTGGTACAACGGGTATAGCGGGTGGTTTGGCAAGTGACAATGGAGTTGCCAATGCAGCTTTCTTCAACCCAGGACAATACTATTGGTCTGGGTTTGGAAACCAAGGTATTCTTTATCGCTTGGCATATACCTTTAAGCCGTTCAAAGATGTCACGATTACTGCTGGGCCTCAGTTTTATCCTAGCGACATCATTGACTTCAACAGCTACGCAAACGCGCCAGCTTCTGATTTCGGTTCTTACTTCTTCATCAACAACCCCTTCATTGTTCCTTACGCCATGAACTTTGCTGGTGGTGCTGGTGCAGCAGTTCAGTGGAATCCGGGCGCTGGGCCATTTACAGTTAAAGTCCTATACATGGCTGCCAACGCTAACAATCCGATTCGGGGTTTAGGTGGCGACGGTACTACTAATGGTGGCTTTGCTGGCGATCCGTATCAAGCAAGTGCTGAAGTTCAATTTGCTAATACTTTTAGTGGCGGAAAGAACAGCTATGCAATTCGTTTGCAGTACACCAATGCAACAACCTTCAACGTCAACTCCAACGCGATTGGTTTGAACGCTGAAATGACTCTTGGTAAGCTGGGTATCTTTGGCCGGTTTGGTTATGCTTTCCTGAATGCGCCGGTTGGCTTTAACCCTGTTCCTTACAGCGATGTCTTCCCGACGGGTGTTGACTCTGATTTCGAGGCAATTACCTTTATGGGTGGAGTTGCCTATAAGGATCTGTTCGTACCAGGTGCTTTGGCCGGTGTTGCCGCAGGCGCCCCGATGATTACCTACAATGCGAATGGATTTAGTAAGAACGGGCAGGCAATCAACGATGCAACGCAAGTTAACGTGGAAGCTTTCTACCGCTTCCCTGTGAGCGACAACATCAGCATCACGCCTATCTTTACGGCGATCTTTAACCCTAACAACTCAACGGCTAACGATCCGGTTTACCAAGGTGTGCTGAGAACCACCTTCACTTTCTAAGCGATCACAGACTGAGTTGAAGACTCAAATAAAGCAGCCCTTCTTGATTACATCAAGAAGGGCTGCTTTATTTGAGTCTTCAACTCAGTCTGTGATAGAGTAGAGGACTGTTGGACGCATAGCTCAGTTGGTTAGAGCACCACGTTGACATCGTGGGGGTCACTGGTTCGAGTCCAGTTGTGTCCATTGAGTTTCACAGTTAGGGAAAGCCTTACAGAGCTTGTCCCTGGTTTTGCATTGGACACACTTGGATACTTTTAGATACAATTGGAGCGATTTTGAGATCAGTTTTGAGATCAATTTGAGTACAAAGCAAGACGATAAGATAAATGGTCAAAAATAGGCGGGCAGAGAAGGGTGAAGTTGCTCTCTGGGTTCGAGGTGAAAAGCTATGGCTACGCTGGCGGTTTGGAAGACAACAGCACCAATTGTCTTTAGGGCTAGATGATTCTCCCTACAACCGCTTCAAAGCTCAGGAGGTATCTAAGCAGATTAAGACTGACATTGCCTATGGACACTTTGACCCAGCGGATCTGAAGCGATACAAACCGATTTTGAGATCAGCTGATCTTGAAATTGATCTCAATCCGCCTAAACCAACTACAGTCAGCCAGTTTGAGGCATTTATCAACCACCGCCAGTCTGAAGGAACCAGTGGGCAGGCGATCGCCTCTCGCTACAAACCCCTGTTGGCGAACTTGAAGCGCTTCGAGCGAGACATTGAAGATGAGGACTTAGCTCGAAAATTTGTCGATGTGCTGAGGTCGCGCCAGTCACCCCGCATTGCCAATCAGAACTTGACCCTGTTAAAAAGCTTTGCAGATTGGGCTATCCCATCGGGGCAGAGGGAGGCTAATCTCTTTGCCAGCATTAAACCTCTCAAAGTGGATAAGTCACAATCGCGGGATAAGCCGTTTACTCAGGACGAGATTGTCCGATTCCTAGCAACGATCAAGACCGATCGCTACTACCATTGCTACCACGACCTTTGCATGACTCTGTTCTATTTAGGGCTGCGACCCTCTGAAGCAATCGGATTGCGGTGGAAGCATGTTGATTTTACTCGTAGACAGGTAACGATTTGTGAAAGCCTTTCTCGAAGTCCAGAGGGGAATACTGCTGGATATGCCAGGCAGCGCAAAGGAGTCAAAACCTCTGACGGTCAACGAATTCTAGATCTCAGGGATAAGCTCTATGAAATGCTGCTAGGGCGCAAGCCTGTTGATGCTAACCCTGAAGGGCTTATCTTCTTATCGCCTACAAATCGAGCGATCAACGATCACAATTTTTCACAGCGAGTTTGGCGAGGGATTTGCAAGAAAGCAAAAATCGATTACCGCCCTCCCTACTGTGCGCGACACTCTCTGCTTTCCCATCTAATCGAATCAGGGGCAACCCTACCTCAAACTGCTTATGTGGCTGGTCACAGAGACACCCGCATGGTAGCTGAAACCTACGGCCACATGATCAATCGACCCAAAATGATCGATTTTTGACCTTAATGTTCTGCTCCCAGTTTGAGGGAATAACTTGGTGAGAAACCTTTCACAACTGACAGCAAAACAGGCTAGTCAAAAACTAAGTCAAATGCAAAAAGAGATTTTGCTAGAAATTCACACAAAAACGTCTCTCAAAGATTCTTGGATTGAGACTTTCTGGGCGGAGTGGCATCCATCTAAATGGTTTTGGGAAAAGAAATACACCAACTTTGAGACGAAGTGGACTCCATCTCACAGAGCTAACTTTGCGAACTCCCTTAAGCGCCTCAAGTTGCGGGGGTTGATCGACACATCACCATTACAAAAAGACAAACGTACTCAGCAGGTGCGTCTTACCAAACTGGGGAAAGAAGTCGTAGATTATCTCAAAAAAGAGGGATAAAACTCATAGCATTATGCTATGAGTTTCTTGCAAACCTTTCAGGATAAAGATTTCAGCGCTTGCAAAATTGTGCGAAATTGGTCAATTTTTCCCTGAACCTTTTTTTTCCTGCTTTGATTGCTACGTCGCTCTAAAAAAAGACGTGAAAATTCAAAAAAATCCTTGGTCAGACGAAAAAGGCTTAGACAATTTAGATTTTCCGATTCCCCGAACGACCCGGAAAAAATATCGACTCGCTGGGACGTGGGAGGTAGGCGTTCACTGGACAAAAACTGGGACAGATAAGCGGGCAAAGGTACTCTATAACTTGCCGCTAATTTACGATTGGCTGGCTAATCGTAAATTAGCCGAAACTGCATGAAAAGGCAATCTCTAACTTTCTTGCCGCTCTGCCCAGCAGCCAGCCTACGAAGTCACGTTTAGCGAAAACCCCCAGCTAGGGCGCGGCTTAGGGGGTTAAGTTGAAAAATAATTTTTTTTGGGCTGGCTCTAATTCTAGCTCAGTACCGCCCCTGAGCGAAATTCTAAATCGTCTCGAATTCCTCTACGCGATCGCCCACTCCACACAATGGTTGCTGGCAGCGTTTGCCCGTGAAGCCGAGCGACTAGGGGTCGCACCCAGCCAGCTTTGGCACCTCTGGCACTGTTATGAAATCTGGGGGCGGTGATGACGTATTTAATCTTGAATTACCTGGAACTGCTCGACACGACCAGCGAGAAGAATCGCTACGTTTGTCCTTCTTGTAAAAATCCAAACTTAACAATAAACCCCAAGAGCGGCGCTTATCGTTGCCAAGCCAACCTTTGTAAGAGTGATGCAATTCGAGCGGCGATCAACAAATTGGCCGGTAAAACTCCGTACGAGGGGAATGGCAGGCGTAGGCGAAAACTAGAGCTAGGAACTCTTGAGGCTAGAGTAATCACCCGCAAAGCAGCAGCACAGGGAGCCTTCGACGGGCCAGAGGCTTGGATGCCTGACTTAGAGCTAGAGAGTGAGGACGAAACCGAGCCAACCCCAGAGAGTGCCGTGGAACCCAAATCGTCTCAAGCAAAGGAACAGGGCGGCGGCAATCTGACAGAGGACTCAAATGCAAACTCCGAAACTGTTCAGGAGCTGGCTGACCTGTCGAAACTTGAAGATATTCCCTGCCCTGATATCCTGCCTGCCGATCTGCTAACCCCGTTGCAAAACCTGGCTAGGCGACTGGCTCTACCCGTTGAAGGCTACGTTACCGCACTGCTACCGGCCGCGTCTGCTCAAGTGAGCGCAGGGACTCGACTCGAACTTGACCCCTCGACAGGATTTTCCGCCCCGCCCATCCTCTGGATTGGGCTTGTAGGTGACACAGGCACTAAAAAATCGCCTCTCTTGCGGGCCATTGTCCATCCCCTCGACAGTTTGCAGGCTAAGGCTGAAGTTCTTTACCAGACTAGGCTAGAGGACTACGAAAGTGAAAAAGATGCCTGGGAGTCGTCACCGAAAAACGACCGGGGCGGAAAACCCAAACCTCCTATCCCTAGAGAGTTCTATCTAAGCGATTACACTCTAGAGGCTCTGTCAAGTGTGCTGGGCACTCAGAGCAACAGCGGGTTACTAGTCTATATCGATGAGCTGGCAAGGTTTTTTGCCTCAATGGACGCCTACCGCGGCGGTAAAGGGGGCGATCGCCAGCACTGGCTAAGTCTCTACGATGGCGGGGCGCTCAAGGTCAATCGTAAGGGGGCGGGGCGTGTTTACGCCTCAAGAACCAGCGTTAGCTTACTTGGTGGGATTCAGCCCAACATCATCCGAAAAATCTGGCAGGACGACCCAACGGCTGAGGACGGACTCTGGTCACGCTTTGCTTGGGTAAGGTTGCCATTTTCCATTGCCCCAGGCATTCAGGAGGGGCCAACCTACGACCTATCGGGGCGGCTGAAGGAGCTATATCAAACTCTGGCAGAGATGCCAGCCACCACCTATCGGCTTTCAACTGAGGCGATTCGGGTCTGGAACAAATGGCATCATGAAATCGAAAACCTAATCCTCCAGGAACCCTCGCCAATTCTGCGGGCCACTTACCCCAAAACCAGAGAGCGAGCAGCTCGAATTGCCCTTGTCACTCACCTGATTCATGCGGCAATGGCAGGCGTAGACCTTGAGCCAATCATTTCAGCAGAAACCCTGCGATCAGCAATTCAGTTCACCCGCTGGCTGCAAGGGCAGACCCGGCTACTGTACGCGGAGCTAGGCGTAGCAGATAACCCAGAAACCGTAAAAATCCTCAAATTTGTCAATCGCTTTCGGGGTTGTGGCTGGGTGACGACTCGACAGATCAGAAACTGGTCGCCAGGCAACGCCAAGTTCACCTTCGAGCAGTGCCGCCAGTTTGCTCGGCGAGTTGTTGACCTGGGTTATGCAATCAAGAACGACAAGAGCGGGACAGACTATCAGGTCAAAATTTTGCCTAAGTCTGGTCACTCAGTCACTAATAGCCCAAACGCTCCTAACAGCAGTAGTTTCGGGAGTGACCATACTCAGGTCACTCCCAGGTCATTCAGGTCACAAACTGTAGAAGACGATCCAGAATCAGTGACCACAGTGACCACAAGTGACCTGAGTATGGTCACTTCTAAAAACGACTCACAGAACAGCTTTGAGCCAGTTAGTGACCAAGTGACCAGGAATATAGGAAAAGAAAGATTTGATTGGATACCTCAACCTGGGGAGCTAGTTCGGTACTCAGGCAGTAGTCAACTCCTCAAATGCGTGAGGGGGAAAACTCTAACCGTTAAAGGTGTAGCACAGCAAAACGGCTATATTTCAGTTGCAGTCCCAAGTGGATTAGATCAAACAATTCCCCTCAAAGATCTTAAACCCGTGAAGCAAGGGGTGCAGAATGATTAATCCGGCAACTACGCTAATAACCCAGCTACTCAACAGTGAGATAGTCTGAAACGCGACTACCATTGGCTGATTGAAGCGATCTAATCTGAAGCTGCTGGCAGGTATGCTGACAAGATTAGAACGAGAAGGCAATTTCCTACAAAGTGCTCAAAGACAAGATTTTGACTGCAAATTCTCAAAGTTAGACAGAGTATACCCTTTAAGCTAAAAATGCTGCCCAATCATTGCGACTCATGAATTGCGAATCTTACCGAGGTCAAAAAATGTCTCGCTCTGGCCCTAAGCGCAGCCAAAGGCAACGGGAGCAACACTATGTCGAGATCGCTGAAATGTACTTACTAGGAAGGAGCAACCAGTTTATAGCTGAAAGCCTTTCCCTCAGTGTCAGTCAGGTTTACCGTGACTTGGCTGTCATCGAAGAACGTTGGCATCAGCAGGCGATCGCTGCCTTACAAAAATACAAGGGTAAGGAGCTTGCCCGACTAGAGATGATTCAAAGAGAGGCATGGGCGTCTTGGCAGCGATCGCAAGAACCCAAGGTAATCCATAAACAAGAAGTGGTGGGAAGCATCGAGGGTGGCTCTGGTATGGTGCGGCAGACCACTCGCACGGAAACCGCCTGGGGCGACCCCAGATATCTAGATCTTGCCCTCAATGCAATTCAGACCGAAATCAAGCTTTTGGGGCTAGATAAACTGCCCAGGAATGACGACAACAACCATTGCACAGTCATTCCAGAGGATTTAGATGCTTTAAGCGCTGTGGAATTATCAGACCTCGCTCACAGAATACTACGCGGCTAAGTTGAATTGCAGTCTCTGATTCTACTGCTCGCAAAGTTCAATTAGAAATTGGCTGGGCGATTTGCCCTGAATCAGTTGACTTATTCTGCAATGAAGACTGAAGTGAACAGACCCTAATCCACTCTGGGCATACTCTAGTTAGAGGATTAAAGTTATTTAACCACCTCTGAGCGGATAATCTCAGTCCCATCATGAACAGGAGACTCTGGTACAGTGCTGCCTTCAATCTTTACGACCTGTAGTCCCAGAGATGAAATTCGTTCTGGGGAGCTTTCCTTAGATTTATTTGCTGCCAAACTTAAGCTGGTCGTTGATGGCACTGCTCCCCTCGTCTACCGGGATGCCAACACATTTTTTGCCAATACTTTTCCGACAGAGGGATTAAAGACACTGATCGCTGAGGTGTTTGGACGACTCTCAGGAGCTACGGTAGGCTCTCCGATTATTCGCCTAGAAACCAGTTTTGGGGGTGGGAAAACCCATGACGAAATTGCGCTCTGGCACATTGCTAAAAACGGCAGAACTATTGAGGGGCTACACCGTGTAGTTGATGATTTGCAGGTAATTCCGAGTCACGCTGTTTCAGTGGCAGCGATCGCCTGTCAGGATCTTGATGCTGTAAATGGGGTTTACCATCCAGAAAGCGGGATCACAACCTACACCCTTTGGGGTGAAATTGCCTATCAGGTGGGCGGGGTGGCAGGCTATCAATTACTCAAAGGATCGGACGAACAGCGGGTAAGTCCGGGGACGGTTGTCTTAGAACGGCTGATGCAAGGGCAACCCACCTTGATTGTGCTGGATGAGATTGCTCAATACCTGCGGCGGGCCAAGGCAGTGACGGTAGCGAACAGCGATCTTTCTGCCCAAGTGGTGGCGTTTCTGTTTGCCCTGATGGATTTAGCGGCTTCCTGTAATACCTTAGTTTTTGTCTATAGCTTGGCCGCATCCTCCGATAGCTTTGGTGATGAAACCACAGAAATCCGAGAGACACTGCAAACGTCTGCTCGCCAAGAACGGGTTCTCAGCCCCAGCAGTGACTTTGAGATTTACAACATTGTCAAGCAGCGACTTTTTAGCAGCGTAGATGCTGAGGCAGCCGATGCAGCAGCAAGAGAGTATATAAGTACCTACAAAGCCTGCCGAATTGCTCTACCAGACGGCTGTAAGGATGCGATTTACGCCGAAGCAATTAGATCAAGCTATCCCTTTCACCCAGAGCTATTTAATCTCTTAACCAAGAAAATTGCCTCCATTCCCAACTTTCAGCGGACTAGGGGCGCTTTGCGCCTGTTTGCCATGTTGGTGCGGTATCTGTGGCAGGATGCTGCTAACCTCTCTAACTGGATTCCGCTCATTCATTCCCATCACTTACCGATTGGGGAGCATCTCAGTTTTGCGATGAGTAAATGTACTTAAGGCAAAAAAATCAAACCCATGGGACATTCAAGGAGTCATCGTTGGAGAGTGAAGCATGACCCCTGAAGAAGAACAAATCGTCAAAGCC
>JAHHGS010000150.1 GCA_019359715.1 Aphanocapsa sp. GSE-SYN-MK-11-07L
TGTCACTTCTATCTTGACTTGACCTCCCTCAACACTGATTAATCGTGCTGCCATAGTTTTCCCGCCTAAATTGTTTCCCTAGGATTAGCACCTTTTACTTCCTAAATCAAGTTGAGGTCGCACCCAACCAACCACACAACTTATGATTCTGGTCTATCACAATGCCGAAGCCATAGCTGGCAATCCTTACATTTCCTTCTTCAAGAATGAACCCCTCACGATTCTTGATAGTCAACTTACTTGTGTGGCGGAAGTCAACACAGATGACTTAGGCGCTGCCTATACCCTAACGAATACAAAAGAGAAGTATTGGTGGACTAATGAGTTGGTTATACCTAGATTCAGTGGGATTAACTGTCGCAGTACTTCTGTTGGTGATGTCTTTAAGTTGAATGGAACTTACTATGCTGTTGCTCCATTTGGATTCGTACCAGTGCAGATAACTCCTAACTAACTAGATAATTTTTCTGCACAGTGCTCCTAGTCTGCCTTCTAGCCATCGCGTGGCATTTCTAAGCTAGAACAAATTCTAAACTTAGGCTGCAACGCTGCTGCTCAGGCTAAACTGAAACATGGCTTATCCCCTCTCAGCCTCCCGGCTCCAGACCTACCAGCGCTGTCCCCAGTCCTACTATTTCCGGTATGAGCGGGGGATGAAGCAACCTGGCTTTTTTGGTGCAGCCAGCCTCGGCACTGCCTTGCATCAAGCCCTGGTCAGGATTTATGGCAATTGGCATTATCAGCAGCCGGTGCTGCCCTTGGCGTGGGTGCAGCAGTGCTGGCAAGAGTGCAGCGCTTCCCTACCTCCCAGCCAGGTTACTGAAGGTCGGCACATCCTAGAGGGTTACTATCATCAATTCCTCGCAGGGCAACCCTTGAGAAAACCGTTGGCGTTAGAGGGCAGGATTCAAGGGCATCTGCAAGTGGAGAATCTAGAGTTCACGATCAGCGGGCGCTACGATCGCTTGGATTTCGTTGACGATGGCATCGAACTCATCGACTATAAATCTGCCAAGGAGATGCACCTACCCGATGCTGAAACGCTGGATGTCCAGATTGGGATTTACTACCTGGCGCTGGAGCAGCGCTACCACCAGAGTCTGAAGCAAATGAGCTTGCTGTTTCTGCGGACGGGCGAATTAATCACTTATTTAGCCACGGCTGCCCACAAGGAGCATGTGTTGGCGATGGTGAGCGAGTTGGCGAAGAAGTTGCAGGCTGACCAGGACTGGGAGCCGATCACGGGCAAGCACTGCGATCGCTGTGGCTACCGCCGCTATTGCAAGGCGGTCAATCCTAACCCGGAGCCGCTGCCAGAGGGTTTGAATGCAGCTTATGGGGGTTCGCGATCGCTGCAACTCACCCTCAGTTTTTAGCCGAGTGCAGAGCATCATGAGCATCTCAGCAGTCATCATTGACACCAATGTTCTGGTTGCATCAGAATTCAATCCCAAAAGTCACTCGGCGCAGATTGTGAAACAGGTTCGCAGCGGACAGTTACGGATGATCTGGTCTGAGCAAACAAGAGATGAAGCTAAGCTGATTGTAGATAAAATCCCACCGTTGTCTTGGACAGCGATCGCGGGGTTATTCCATCCAGCAGACTGCTACAACGGCGCACTTTTCCCCAAACGCTTTCAACAAATTGCCGACTCGTCAGACATCAAGTTTGCCGCCCTTTCGGATGCGACAGGTGCTCCTCTAATTACGATGGATCAAGGGCTGTTGAGTGCTCGTGATACGCTGGCTGTTCCGATGTTGATGCCATTTGAGTTTTTGGCACTGTAAAAAGTAATGAGCTATCTTTCCAAGATGAGGTGACGGGGTCATCATTGGTGATCGCAACCTGCATCATGGCTCCAAACCGCCGTGTATCGATTCTGCAAGCCTTGATATTTCTACAACTCTCTTTCAAACGGTAGACGTGCTCAGCAGTCGCGATCGCACAAACTACAACTAGGCATCCCGGCAATCAATTTCGATTGGCCCAGGCTATTTCTGTCAAATGAGGCCCCATGAGTCAGGTCAAGCGCCGCATTGGATTGGAGGAAGAGTTTTTTATCGTCGATGCAGATGGTGTGATTGCTGATCGCGCCGATGATTTGCTGGAGTGCTGCCATCAACTTGCTGAATCAACGGGGCGCAACCCAGAGCATTTTGCTCCAGAATTCGTCAAGAGCATGGTGGAAATCAATACGGCTCCAGCAGTGAGCGTTTTAGAGCTAGCAGACGACTATTTGCAGAATCTGCAACTGATGCTGACAGCAGCCAAATCTCTGCACCTCCGGCTTTATCCGCTGTCACAATACCCACTCCATCTGGCTCCAACCCTTCGTGACGTACCGAACTATCACATTCAAGCCCGCACTGTGGGATACGATCGCTTTCTCGATGCCGGACGGTGCATTGGCACTCATCTCCATCTGGAATTGCCATCGGACACCATCGATCCGCAGGTGGGCATCGCATACAAGGTGTCAGAGGCGGCCCGAAGGGAGGCGGTGAATCTGTATAACTTGGCAACCGCTATGGATGCGGCCATCATTGCCCTGTCTCGCGCCTGCCCCTTTTATGAAGGCAGAGTGTTTGGCTTGGCGGCCCGCACCGTCCACTATCGCGGTCATCAAACGTTTGGCTGGGAAGGCGTTTACACTCACTTGCCCCAAGTTGGCGGACTGCGTCCCTATGCCGATAGCGTTGAACACTTGGTTGAGCAGCAGTTTGAGCGCTATTACACCTGGATTGCAGCAATGGATCGCGCTGAGGTAGAGCAAGACTTGTTTCTGGAAGCTGGGGGCAATTTACTTAAATCGGCCTGGAATCCAGTACGGCTAAATGGGCATGGGACGATTGAATTGCGCCAAACCGATGGCAACTATCCGCAGGTCATTCTGGCAATCGCGGCCCTGGTTTACAATACGGCTGAACGGGTTCGACAAGAGGAGTTAACGGTGCGTCCAACCCTTGAACAGCGCGTGTTTGCAGTCCAAGATCAGCAGTTGCTCGTCCCAGACTTTGAGTATCTCAATGGCAAATTACTGTACGCAGCAGCAACCGAAGGAGTGAAACGAGCCGAGGTCACGGCTTATCTCGATTCGCTGCTTCAGTTTGCGATTGAGGGGAAAGCGGAAAGATCGCCGTATCTGGAACATTTGAGCGCGACGATTGGCAAGTATCAAACCGTTGAAGCCAAAATTCTCGATCAGTTTGCCCCCGCAACGGCAGAGTTGACTAGAGAAGCAGGATTAGCAGTAGTACGGGCGGCCTGTGACGAGCTAGAAGCACAGGTTGAGTCCTTGAGCCATGACCTCCTCTCTAGCTTGTAAGCGCGGGAATTCCCTAGCCTGATCGCTAAAGGATTAAGGTTTTGCCAATGTAGCGCGATCGCAGTTTTCCGCCCTCCCGCTGATATGCATACCAGTACGGCCCGTGCAGCTCCCCAGCCGCACACTTGCAACTGGGTTTGCCACAGCGGATTCGTTCCTGGCGATAAACGATTTTGCCGATGCGCTGCTCTTGGATGACCTCTCGCCCCGGCTGGGTAGGGTGAGGGTCGATCTCCCTGTTCTGCTGTTCTTCTTTCTCGATTTGGCTGTGCAACCAACGCAGTAAGGCGCGTTTGTTTGGAAGGGAAAGCGATCGCATCTCCTGTTTGAGCGCCGTGAGGGGGGAAGGGGGCGATCGCATCTTTTCTTATGTAACACCTCAGACTTATTTTATCCTTTACGGTGTTACCTAAGAAAAGGAGCCTCATTTGCCACCTTCAAGGGGTACGCTGAGAAAAACGTAAATAGCCGTCACCTCTAACCCCAGTGGCAACTCTTATCCCGACCTTCCACAGTTGCAGCCAGCACATGACCGCAGGTGAACGACGGCTGGCCCAGCGGCTCGAAGACAAACTGGAAGACGACTATTTGGTTTGGTATGACGTGCCCGTGGGACACAAGCGGCTTCATCCCGATTTCATCCTCCTGCATCCCCAATGGGGATTGATTATTTTGGAAGTCAAAGACTGGAAACTTGAGACGCTTTGCCAGGTGAATCCTCAGACCGTCACGCTTCTAACTGCTGAAGGGGAAAAGACAGTACGGAATCCCCTCGAACAAGCTAGAGGCTATGCCCTTGAGCTTGCAAAAATGCTAGAGCAAGACCCGCTGCTGGTTGAGGATCAACAGGCGCATCGAGGCAAGGTAGCTTTCCCCTACGGCTACGGAGTGGTGCTAACCCACATCACGCGCAGGCAGTTTGATGCTCAAGTCGGTCTTTGCCAGGTATTCGAGCCACATCTGGTCATTTGCCAAGATGAATTTTACGAAGCGGTCGATGCGATCGCTTTTCAAGAGCGGCTATGGAACCTGTTCCCCTATGCCTTTGGAACACCCCTCACGCCTGAACAGATCGACCGAATTCGCTGGCATATTTTTCCAGATATTCGTATCACGGCTAAGCAATTGACCTTGTTCAGCGACGAACACGCTGAAGATCAAGAAGTGGAAGCGGAAATGCCTGATCTACTGCAAGTCATGGATGTGCAGCAAGAGCAACTGGCCCGGAGCATGGGCGATGGCCATCGTATTATTCACGGGGTCGCCGGTTCTGGGAAGACCCTAATCTTGATCCACCGCTGTCTGAACCTGGCGGAGAAGCCAGATCAGCCGATTTTGGTGCTTTGCTTTAATGTCTCCTTGGCGGCCAAGTTGCGCCAGATGATTCAAGAGAAACAATTGAGCGGGCGAGTGATCGTGCGCCACTTTCATGGCTGGTGCAATGATTTACTGCGTCAGTATCGCCTTCCCAAACCCAGCCCAACTGAGTTTCAGGGAGTCGCCTACATCAAAGAGCTAGTGGAGCAAGTGATTCGGTCGGTAGAGACAGGCAAAATCCCAGTTGGATCGTATGCCGCCGTTTTGATTGATGAAGGACACGACTTTAAATCAGACTGGCTGAAACTGGTAGCCCAAATGGTCAACCCTCAAACCAATGCGCTGTTGCTGCTCTACGATGATGCCCAAAGCATCTATGGCGAAACCCAACAGCGCAAAGTCAGCTTTAAGCGCCTGGGCATCCAAGCTCAAGGACGAACCACGATTCTGAAACTCAACTACCGCAACACCTATGAGACTTTGACAGTTGCCTACGAATTTGCCAAAGATTGTCTTACCCCTTCTGATGCTCAAGATGAGGATGTACCACTGCTAATTCAACCTCAAAGTGCGGGTCGGCGTGGCTCGAAGCCAGAGCTGATCCAACTGCCCAATTTTCAGCAAGAGGTGGAGTACCTGGCACATCGCGCCCAGCAACTCCATGAACGGGGAACGGCTTGGAATGAAATCGCGATCATCTATCGGGCAAGGTGGATGGCAGAGCGCATCTACAAGCACTTCCAACAGATGAAAATCCCGGTTGAATGGGTCAATCGAGATGGCCGGAGCCGCGACTATCGCCCTGCCGCAGCCAGCATTAAGCTGGTCACAATGCACTCTAGCAAAGGGTTGGAGTTCCCGGTCGTCTTTATCCCTGGCATTGGGTTTATGCACTCCCAAAACAGTTCAGAGCGGGATGAAGCTCGCTTGCTCTACATTGCCATGACGAGGGCAATTCACCAGCTTGTGATCACGGGCGATCGCTCCTCCCCTTTTGTCCAACGACTAGAAGGAGCGATCGCGAAGCTTCCATCTTTGCTGGTTTAAACCCTCAACCTCACTCGTTGTCAGCAGATCCAGTAGACCGGCTCTGCTCGGAACTCTCCAGGTTGAGCAACTCCACCTTGAGGTATGCCGCAAGTCCCTGTCCTCCCTGCTCCATGATCACGTTATGGTTCCACTCCAGTAGGGGACGGGCGATCGCAGCCAGAGCATTCATCCAGCGTTGAGTCGTCCGCACTGTCCAAGTATAGTAAACCTCTGTACCGCGATCAGTTGTCGCGAGTTGCCATAGCCCGTGTCCTTCTGTGTCTCCTGTGGCAGTGGCTTCAAGCAGCACTGGAGCCTGAACACAGATGACGCGAGTTTCAAAGGTCAGGGTATAGGTTAGAGGAGTTTTCCAAACAAAGCGACGAACGTTTCCAACTCCATCGACTTCGCCGGGTTCAAGTTCCACTACTGAATCGACTGCCTTCCACCACAGCGACCAGTTTTCAGAGTGGAAGATCGCATCCCAAACTTGTTCAATCGGTGCGGCAAGGTGCCAACGGGTCACAAACTTATACGCTGTCATATCCTGATTTTGGTTTGTAGTTGAGTCAAGGGACTCCCAATTTCGCCAGCATTACCTTTGGATTCCAATACCCCTGGTTTGAGGCGATTGGGGTTAAGGCTGGCGAGGAGAGTTCGGCAAGGGTAAACTTTAGTTCAAGGGTAAGTGTTACGCTTCCAGTTCCACAGGCTGCTCAAAAATCTCAGCTTCGGAGAAGGGGCAGGCTGGGGGAAGGGTGTTTAATGCGATCGGCGTTTCGCGCTCAACCAGGGTCAAGCCATAGCGGTAAGCCTTACGGATGGCTTCAGGAAGGTAAGGCTTGAGGCTGGGGTTGTCGTTGAGGAGATCTTGAATCTGCTGTCGTTGTTCGCGAACTGTTGCCGTCCAGCTTCTGGATCTCATTTCAGGCTGGTAGCGCCACTTGAGCAGATGCCCCAGCAGCACCCCCAGACGGTTCCGAAGTTCTTGCCGCTCTTGTCTGCCCAACGATTCAATCTCCTCCGCCAAATTTTCAATATCCAGCCCTTCAACCCTTCCAGAGCGCAGTAGCTCTGCTTGCTGCTGCGTCCAGGCATAGAAATCTTGATCATAGAGGGTTGTGGTTTGCATGGTTTGTTTTCCTATTGAACTTGGCTGTCGAGTACGCTGTGTTCAATCACAAAGTCTCCGAGACGGGTCGCCAAAACCCAGTACTTGTGCCGAAGCTCCCAGTAGTTATCGCTCAGGTTTTCTGCCAGCAACGGAGGGGCTTGCATCGCCAATTTAGGATGACTGAAAGTACCCAAAACCTTGCCATTCCCATTGTTGCCATGCCGATAGAGGTAAAGTAGCCAGACAATCTTCTTTCCCTGCTTTTCAATGTCTGTTTTCTGCTGATCTGTCAGGGATTGCAAGCAGGCAGAGATGGCACTCTGGAGTAAGTTGCTAACCTCCTCATAGGAAGGAAGGCGAATGCAGGGGATCGGCAGGAGGGGGCAGAAGGCATACCAACTCAAGTGATCTTGATCGATGACGAGGGGTAGATCTGTCCAAAAATCCGAGTCTTCATAGAGGGTTGTGGCTTTCATGGGCATTATTATCCCTAAGCAGCATTGTTATCAGCATCAATAATTTCTGGCAGCACTTCTGTGATGTCATTCCAGCACTTCACAACAAATGCATTAATTTTTGCCTTCTCTTGATCAGAAAGATTTTCTGCCTGTAATCGTGCTTGCTCAAAGAATTCAGAGGGGATAGGTTTGATGTTGCGAGTATCAGCAAGTGCGTCATTATACTGAAGCTCAAGGTAAGCTTTCTGAAGTTCAGCGTAACCGTCACTGAAAAAGTTTTCGTCTGTGTTTCTTGAAGTCATCGTGCTACCTGATTGTGGCTTGCGTTAGCCTCACCGTTCTAACTAACCCTATTGTGGCATGTTGAGCAAACAATGCTAGGACGAACCTTTGAGGCAGTGCGATCGCCCCCTCTACTCAGCCCCCAGCAGCGCTTCCACCTGCTCTCGCAGCCAGTGCTGGTGGATGAGGTGGGCGATCGCTTCCCAGGTTTCCGACGACCGCAGAACGATCGCATCTTCCATTGCAAACGTCTGCTCCAGCTCGACAGCCGCGCTAAAGCAATGCTCGAATGTAGCGAAGCGATTGGATGGTAGTGGCTCTCCTTCCGGGCAAGTCAGCAAATGAAATTGTTCCAGGTCTGATCGCCAGATCACCACCAATGAGCCAACGTATCGGGCAGGGTAGGGTTGCTTCTTCCCATTGTTGCTCAGGTAAAACTGGTCGTCTAGCTGATGAAACCCATCTGTACCAGGGTGCTGATGGGTTTGATGATCCAGGGAAGCAACTAAGCCCAATTCAGGCGCTTTGCCTATCCTACGCTTGCTGACTGGCCGCTCTGAGAGCTGGACAGGGCGGTTGATGCTTCTGACTTCTGGTTTCATGGCTCAGCCCCCTAAAAAAGTTGCGGTTGCTTTAACGTAATCGCTTGTCCGGTAACGTGAGCATAGAGGACAAGTGGATCAAGGTCTGCCCCATTTTCCCAACAGACTGTCCCCAAGTCTGGATCGACCCGCACCTGAGCAAAGTAGGCTGGGTCGAGCAAGGGGGCAAAGACTCCCGTGAACTGAATGAGTTCGTTCAGATGGACTACCCCAGAGATTCCATCTTCAAACTGTAAGTCCAGCTTGAAATCCTCTAAAGCTTTGACGGCAACAATATCTTTAAGCAACATCGTTATTCCAAGGGTGGGACAGGATCTAAGGGCGAATTTTGTCGGGCTAACTTCCAATTGTCTCGCAGTTCTTCTTGATGCTGGGAAGCCCATTCTACAACCAGCCCTAATGCCCTCGATCGCAGCTCTCCTTCGAGCAAACCCAAGGATTCAATCGCAATAATCGCCTTCTGCTGACCGTAGCGCACATGAAAATGAGGGGGTGCATGATCGTTGTAGTACATCGTCACGATAATGCCATAGAAGCGGCTGATTTCAGGCATTTAGAGTCCAATCTTTTGAGGACGTTCAATCGGCTGCATCGGCAATAGCCCTAGCTCTGGGTATAGCTTATTCGTTTTGATGAGATAGGCGATCGCCTGCTCTGGAGAGTGTCGCTGGTTGTAGAAGCCACGCCAGGGAAATTTAATTTGCTCTGGGGTCAGCCCTAGCTGTTGCTTCAGCCGCTGCCGAAATTGGCATTCCCAATCATTGCGATTCATCGGGGGTTCCTCCGAGGGGTGGAAGGGCACCCCTTAATCATAGGGTCTAGGGCCGCGTAGCAGGCTTCCTCTGCGACTTGGTAGCAGTGGGCTTAGCTAGCTGCTTGGCGGTTGTACTGCGCTGGCGAGGTTTGCGAGTGGGTTTGTCGGGTGCTGGTGGTGCAACCGTTTCGGCACCTAGCGGCTGCGTCTCATCCTCAACGACTTGCCCAGGCACTTCGGACTGAACCTCGATTCTCTCCGCAATGGCAAAGCTGATCGCATCCACCTGCACTGGCGCATCAGTAGCTGGAGCAGGCGTGACGATCGCCACCCCACTCGACGCTAGCGCCCCTGGCAGGCAAATCGTTGTAGGCTGAGCTGCTGGCAGTAGAGCGGCAGGGGCAGCGGCAGGGCACAACAGCCTGCTTGAAATGATGGGTTCTTGTAGAGAGTCAGCCATCTGCTTGCGGAAGCGCAGCTTGAGCCATAAAGCCGATACGCTGGGGCTAAATCGCTGCTCTAGCCTTTGATACAGAGCCGCCGCTTTGCGGTAGCCCGCCTGGGCAAACTCGATGGTGGTAGCGATCGCCACGACACCACATAGCCCAATCACCAGCGCATCCATTGCCGCTTCACGGGCAATCCAGCGAATCCGGCGATAGGTCGCCATTGCCTCAGCGGAGGTCAGTTCAGCGGTGCCGGAACGAACAGCAGATTGAAGCGGATTATGAGAAATCCCTGCTGCGTTCATGGAATGCAGCCCACAAGCTTGCCCTGCTTGAAACGAATGGCGGCTGAGGGTAAGAGTGGTGGCAATCAACCGAGGGGCGATCGCGCTGTTGAAAGCTTTTACTGCTGCATGGCTATAGATAGCAGCTTGAAAAACGAATCGTTGAAAGTCTGTTGTCCAACGGGGCAATGAAATCGAGTTGGCAGAAAGATTAAAAATCGGTGTAGCGAACATTGGTTTCTCCTTTGATGTGGCGTGGTGCAATCGGAAAGTCGTAGGGCATCGACTGCTTAATGTACATCATCATATCACGCTTACATGATGATATCAAAGGTTATTTGATCACGATATCTGATTATATTTTGGAATTGGATCAGCCCTTCTGATTATGCTGATTGAGTTGGGCTAATTAGCCGACAAATTGGGATTTAGGCTTATGAATAACTTGTTTGCTCAACCCCTATCACGACTATTCAAGTATGCACCTGCACCAAAGCCAATCATTGAAACGATAATCGCTACCTTGGCAGCAGCAGTCCAACTAACTGACCTATCAATATTCCTGAGTTGAAGACTAGAATTTTGTTGCATTTCAAGGATTTCTTTTGCTTCAAATCCCTTGTAAAGCCCAAAGATAAAAGACCAAAGAATATAGAGTCCCATGACTATCAGTGTAATTGATTGGATTCGTTGAATTAATATAGCCTTGTTAGAGCCACTAGCGTTAGAAGGCATCCTGTTATTTGCCCTTGGCGGAATTGTATCGTGTTTAACTGGAGACAGACTAGGATTACCGTTAAAGTCGTTGCAATCCATGATTGGAAGCGCTGTCAGAGTTGAATCAGGGAGTGAGGTTAAATTCCGCCACATCTCCCAATATCCTGGATTGACCGCGCAACCAATTTCATGTTGTTTGAGAGAATGTTGGGAGCAATATTGGCAAAATTTGCAATTGGTAAGCATGAAGACACCTATCAAGAATGGACAGCTAGCGGTCGCGCAGGCGGTGTTGGAGCATCAAGCTTCTACGAGACTCGGAGCGATCGCCAACTCTGCGAATTCGTTGCCCCAGAACCATAGGGGATTTAGTACCCAGTTTTGCGTTGAATCTGACCACAGCAGCAGCCCGATCGCCGTGAATTGACAAATTTGCTGTGGGGTCATTGTTCCATTCTGGGCAACAAATCGATTTACGCCTATTCGTGTATGCCAATTGCGGATTTCCGATATGGCTCTCTGTATTGCCTCTGCCAAATCTGTCTCTGGAAGATATGAGGTGAATTCAGACGCAACCTTCCAAAAATAATACTCATTTTTAACGACAGATTCGATTAACTTTGCCCCTTCTTGCGAAAAGATCGTGGGTAGAATTTCTTCACCCATCAGGCTTTCAGTCCCTGCGATTTCGCAAGCCAGGGAGTATAGCTCCTGCGATCTAACGTTGTACGTCCAAATGGTAGCAGTCGATTTGCAGAAACCCCACTGAGCAGTGGAAGCTTTGGCTAAGTTGTAGAGCCTTGCAACTTGGTGTTCGTCAAGCATGGTAATCTTGGACTCCTTTGTAAAATGCTAGCAAGATTTGAACCCCTCGCAGCAAACGGACTGGACAGTCATCCCTTACTTCAACTGCCATCATCATGCATCTCTCGGTAAAGAAATTTTCCGATATAGCGATCGTGATTTTCTCCTAAATCTTGAGTGTCAAGATGCAGGCTACCAATCAGCGGGGTAATTGGGTCGTACTCTGGCTCGTCTGCTGGAGCATCGATCACAGGTTTAAATAAAACAGCGAGAGTGGTTAGCTGCTTTAAAACTAGCGCTTGCAGGGTAGTGTTGTGCGATGCTGCGATCGCGTTAACTTTATCCAGCAATTGATCATCAATCTGAATCTCAATCATTTTCATACGCTTTTGCTCAACGGTAGGGGGGTTGATCGCCTTCTTGACTATTGCTTGCACTTGCTATCGTTCAACTTAAAACGGTATTTTGCTTCGATTCAACCGAATTCATAAGAATCACCCTTTTTTACAACTAAGTTACTCTGCAATTGCTTAATTCTGCGAGTTGCTTTTAGCCTTTTTGAGCTGTCGAATTATGTAGTAAGCTATAAATTCACCTGCCAAAGCAATAAAAAATATTACTCCAAATTGAGGCAAGAGAGCTACGATAGCTGAATCAACCCTTTCTTCAGTTGCGGTTATAGGTATCTGGGATAAGTCCAAGGACAGCAGTACCATAAGAGGAGCATCAAATAATAAAACCATCAATCGTTTGAATTGATGGATCTCCTCAATTCTCAGGTCAATAGGGGTTGGAAGATTTGTCATAACGACATGGATGTTGCTACTTATAGTTCTGTTCTGGTATTTTAACTTTTGGTTAGCCGGTCGGTTTCTCAAAAACCCAATCAACCTCCTTGCGAAGAATACCAGCAAGTCGCTGAATCGGAATCATATCAACGGCTAGCACTAATTTATAGGGTACGAAGGATTTAAGGACTCCATCGTTTATACCAAGCCGCATTTGATGTCTCAAAAATACATTTGATTCTTGCAAAAGCTCTCTCTCAGACCTTGAATCAGGAACCCATTGCCAAAAATTTTCTGGTTCAAATTCAGTGCCACTGAGATAAGTCCACCCTGTGGGCTGACCGTCCATCGGGCTAATTTTTCCTTGGTAAGTCCCTATCCACAACGTCGCATAAGCACCAACAATTCTTAAGATCTCTGCCAGCTTAGGGGGATGAGACGGCAAATCATATTGACTCAAACTCTTTAAGGTATGGTCGTCAAGATTGAACCGATAATCAACGACATACTTTTCTATCGTTCCGTTCTTTATCTGAATAGTGTCATAGTTGATCGGACTCTTTAAGAAGATTTTCATTTTCCCTTCACTCAGTCATGTCATCCATCAATTTTCTCAGCCGATTGTAGATATCGTTCTTATCCCCTTCTTTCCGACGACCCACACCAACCACGATCACAACAATCCGCTCTTGAATCACCTGATAGACAATCCGATAACGCTGACCCACCGCCCGAATGCTGTAGTACCCTTTCAAATCGCCCGTTAGCGCTTTTCCCTGCAATAGGGGGTCATTTTCCAGCTTCTTCAGCCGCTCCAAAATCCCCTGCTGTTCCCGGCGGTCTTTGATCTGCGAAATCATTGCGATCGCCAGCGGTGTCAACTCAACTTGGTAGTCCATAACTGGCGATTAAAATCCCAGTTGTTTAACCACCTCTGCCAGAGCGATCGTTTCTCCAGCCTCAGCTTGCGCCATGCTTTGTCGTAGCTGGGGCATCAAATCAGGATCAGATAGAATTTCCAGTGTTTCGATCAGACTTTCGTACTGCTCGTAGCCCAATGCAACCATCGCAGGCTTGCCGTGCTTAGTAATGATGATAGGTTCTTCTACCAACTGCTCTGGCAAGTCCAACAATTGCTTGCGAGTCTCAGTGATGGTCAGAAATCGTGCCATGATTAAGCGAGGATTAAAGTGTACATTCTATTGTACACTTAATCGTTCCCAAACATCGCTTCATTTGCAGTATTATCTGCGATCTCATACAAGTATTCGGGTAGTTCCATCATTGCAGTCGCCCTTCTACCGGCATGCTCCCAGCGATACCATGCTTCCACTAGGTTTAGCCGATTCAGAATTTCCTTCGTAATCCACCATTTTGGTGTTGGGCAATCCAGCATTGCCATATACCTTGCGTATTTATCCACAAGCAAGAATTCATCGCTTGAAAGCTTTTGAGTCACTTTTAATCGGTACAGTGCTTCGCTGACCCTCTGTGGATAGTTACTCAATTTCTGTCCCTCCCAATTCAAAAGCAAAAAAATCTGCCTGATCGCACCGTTGCTCAAAAAAGCTGATTGTTTCCAGGGCAGCCAATTGTTCAACCTTTCTATTAGATATTAATAGATCCCATCCCAGTTTTAGACTGGCGTTTTCGACCTTTGATCTCTCCGTTGTGAGAGATCGATCCCATGCCGGAAACAGAGGCATCATAATCACCGTTGCAAATGCCTTCAGTGCTAATTGTTCCCATCCCAGAAACAGATACATCGGCAGACGACCACTGACCCTTAATTCTGGCATTGCCTTGCCCGGAAATATCAGCTTCTAAAGATCCTCCCATCATCACAATAAAGTTTTCTCCTTGCCCAGCAAGTTTCAATTTTAGTTTTTTAGCTGCCAAACCTACTGATGATTGACCTGCAACTTTCACCGATGCAAGATTAAATGCCACTTTTGATGCTAAAACGCATACGCCATTTAAGTTTGCATTTAAGTCAATCCCTGAAGGAGCGTGCATCTTAATTCTTGATTGCCTTCTTGATACCCCTTGATTGTCTGAAGTGAATTCTCGTCCATTTACAAAAATACGCCCGTTAGCAATGGTAACGTTACCAGCAATGCTTCCAATATTGACTACATTGTTGCCTGCGACTCTGCTAGATTGAGGCTTTTCTTTGATTATGATTCCCCCTTGCTCATAGTTGATTAGGAAATCATCCGGGTCTTCGGAATCGATTTCAATTAATATTAGACTGCTGCCTGATGGAAAAATCCCAACAGGACACGACACATGCACATCAAGGAAGTTAGCTGATTCAAACCTTTTCGCTGTTGGGTTATTAAATTCAAACTCCCTTTCAGCGAAATTGATGAAGTTGCCTTTGTATTTTGTTAGGTCATTCATAAGAAACTCACTTACACTGCATACGGGCGAAATGTCCAGTTAATCCTAATCCCACATTGTTTCGAGGTCTTGGGCAGAGCATGAACCCAATGTTCCTGGCACCCTGGCAACATCAGCAGTAGATCACCATGCCACAGTTTATGAACTGCAATTTTTGATTTCAATCACAGGCTTCGCAATTTCACAAAATTTAGATGGCGCTAGAATTGCTGTTAGCTGGAGTATTACAAGGCACCAGAAAATAAGCATTAAACTGTAGAAAATAGGAGTAGTGCTTAGAGTGATATTTTTTATTGTTTTTGCATTGTGATTTTGCTGTAAACGATCCGCTGCATTTTTGCCGCAGAATATGATTTTTAAACCAGAATCATAGATCAAACTGAAATCGGTTTTTTCAATCAAATGCCCGACATTCTTATTTAGCTTGTCTGCAATCCGTTCCTTGACAAGGATAGCATTTACTAACTCGTCACAAACCACCAATAATGTCTTGTGACCATTACAAAATGACTTGTATATTTTACTTTGGAGATACATAAATTTCCTCTTGGTAGTTTGATCTAATACCCTAACTTTGCTTGTACTTGCTCGATTATAGCGATCGCTGCTTCAACATTGATAGCGTTCAAAACGATCAGCTTCGCCTGCTCTGTCTACATCAATCTCTCTCAAAATAACCGCAGGGAAATAGCCCAAAAACTTAGGGCAAAAATTATCAGGAAATGGAAAGAACCCTTGTCCACCAATAACAGAACAGTGTTTTATTCCGTCTTTGACCTCTAGCCAACAGTTTGCATAACGGTAGCGATCGGGATGGGTGAGATGGCCCTCTAAATCATCACTATCACCTTCTGCTGGTTCAAAATACTTTACTTCAACTAGTATCATGCTTCTCTCTTCTTCACAACGTAGTATACGGTCGAAACGTCCAGTTGATTCTGACTCCACAGTTTTTCGAGGTCTTCGGCAGGGCATGCACCCACTCTTCCTGGCATCCCGGCTGCATCAGCAACAAATCGCCGTGGCTGAGGTCGTAGCCGTAGGACTGTCCTTTTCGTTGCTTGGGCTTGATTCTAAAGGTACGAGTTGCTCCCAGGCTTACAGAAGCGATCGCGGGTTGGGTGCCTTGTGAAGCCTCATCATCTGCATGGTAGCTGATGGAGTCCTGTCCAGAGCGGTATAGGTTGCCCACGCCGATCTGATAGCGGTAGCCGGTGGCTGCTTCCACTCTGTCCCGCAGTTCAGCCAGGAAGGGCGGCCAGGGTTGAGCTTTGAACTCAACTGAGCCAGAGTAAACGTAGGAATAAGCTTCTGAATCGCCAAACATCAACTCCAGGCGGGGCAGAGGAACCAATTTGCCAAGGATGGGAAATTGGTTTTGCCGCCATTCCAGAGCCTGACTTTGCTGCAAGAGCCGATCAGCTTCGGCAGGCTCCAGAAACCCTGGCCAATACTGAACCGGGGGTGAATCAGTTTCTGTCAGTAGGCTAAGCTGTTGCATCTTTCTATTCTGCCGCCCCTTCTATGGGTATGTCAGCCGCTTGATGCATTTGCTCTGCGATCGCCCAGCAATCATCACAGATGTCCTCATAGGTATCTAGCGCCCCTTTGCACCACGGCTGGAGATAGCCGCAGGTTTGACATTGATAATACTGCCCTGGCTCACAACCAGCGCAGAACCCGTTGGTCTGGCTGTGGCATCCCATCGGTTGTAGTTGTAGGATGCCCCGGCCACGCTGGAGCAGGTTCCACAGCGTCTTGTTCATCCCTGCTTTGCGATCGTGGTGCTGATTAGACACGGCAAAACTCCTTCGGAAATTCTCTAATCTGCAAATCTTTGGGCCATTCATTAATATCGCCACCTTTGGAGTCAGAGAGTCGAGTCCATGCACGATTGGCAAAAACGGGGTGGAAGTTTGATCGCTTCCCAATCAGAATTTCTCCGTCCGTATTTGTACCGACACAGTTAGCCCCTAACTGCTTCATAAATACGGGCACTCCTGCCTCTTTACATTGCCAGATCAGTGATCGCGCCCAATCCAAATCGAAAGGCCGCGCCCCCTGTCCAGATTCACCCCCGACAATTACCCAATCAACCCGCTCGTGATTCAAGTAAAGCTCAACGTTCTCCAGGAGTGGCTCAACTGAGTAAAATGTCTTCCAGCTTCTGTTGTGCAGTTGATAGAGGGGCCGAGCGCGATTTTCAAGGGCTTTCTGATTCTCAACCGTGGCTCCTATCCAAACATTCGGCGGCGGCCAATCCCATTGGCAGGATTCGATATCAGTATGTTCAGTTTTTGTGGCTCGACCTAAATCCACCGCAGCAATCCGAACTCTATTCTTTGCATTCTGCAAATACGCCAACATCCGTTCTGGACGCTTTGTTAGCACCTGATAGGTATGCTGCAAAGTCAATGCCATCACTGCAAACACTTGGTCAATTTGTTCAATAGGAATTGATTCGTGAAACAGATCAGACATACTGTTGACGAAAATTCGTCTAGCCTTTTTCCACTTGAGCGGTATTTCTAATGCCTCCGGCACAAATCGGACTTCACCTGTCCAGTCCACTCGGTCGTCTTTTGTCTGCGTCAGTCCCTTATAGTATTGCATCCTGCCGGGGCGAGACATGGTTTGAGCGATCACGCTATTCCGGTAAGCCTGTTTGATCGCATAGCAATTGCGACAGCCATCGCTAACCTTAGAACAGCCAACAAAAACATTCAGCGTTTCATCCGTCCATTCAATTTCGGTCATGATTTCTCCCTCTATAACTTGCAGAAGCGCACTACCGTCAAAACCTGGTCTGGTTGGCCCCCTTGCAGGTCGATGTACTCCTGTACTGTCTCCCACAGTCCACCCTCGTCCGCCAAATCAGATTCAGGGAAATCGCCTAGACGTTCCCGGTAGGGCCGGGCTGTCAGCTTGAAAGTACCAACTTTGCGACCGCCGCACCGGGGGGATTTGTCATAGGCATCATGCACCAGGCGATTTGTGTCCCAAGCCCTGTACCACTGGGCGAAGGTGCGATCGCTCCAGTCGCGACGAGTGACGGTTTTGGTTCCAGCCAAAAATACCTCTGTTGTCCAGGCAAAGGTGATGATCATTGAATACCTCCAAGCGTTGCTAAACATCGCTGAATCAACATTTTCATGATTGGCGGCGTAACAGCATTGCCGCATTGCTTCACCTGCTCCCGCTTATTTCCTAAGACCACATAATCCTCCGCAAACGCCATCGCCCGCTTAATCTCGCAGGGCTGAAGCATCCGAAAATAGCAGTCCTCTACCGTGATTGAGGGACTGGGTTCTGCTAAATAGCAGCGTGGCTGGGTAGATACCGTTGCCATCGCTTCATGGATGCCGTTGAGGGAGATGCGGGGCGTGAAGTAGTTGACCAGAAACGGCTGCACCAGGGCATGGCGATCGCCCGTTGTCACTGTTGGCACCGAATCAGCCAGGCTCGATACCTGGTCAGAACCGCTGTAGTAACTCGTCAGAAACGGCTGGACTAACCCGTGGTGGGTGCCGCCTGCTACAACCGTATCCAAGGGGTCAGTCACCCCTTTTGCGCCGTGGTGTCTTCGCAATGTCACCATGAAGGGCTGTACCAGTCGATGATGTACCCGCCCATCCCCTGCAAGGACGGTTGGCAGAGGGTCATCAATACTGCGATGAACTCCGGTGAATCGCTCCGTCAATATAAATGGTGATGCTAACCCCATTGTTTGACGCGCAGTTTGCGTGGGCATAGCTCCTTCAATACTACGGACTCGATCACTACTATCGCTCCCATAAGCAGTTTCCAGAAGATGAGGGCCGCAGTATTTCTTCAGTCCCTTGCAAATCCGCTCCAGGGTAGCAGCTTTGAGGGGTCGGGGCCGATCTCTCACCCGCTGACTGGGTAAACTCCAATCAATTGCAGTGTATGCCGGGGTATAGTATGGCTCCACAATCGCGGCACACTTGGGACAGCGATAAACGTACTGATTACGCTTCCCGTAGCGTCCCCAGCGTTTATAAGGATTTTTCCAAGACTGGATCGCCTGCACATCGCCATGCTCAACGCAGGGGGCAAGGGGCGTGAACTCTAGGTTGGGCTTTGGATTACCCCGCCGCCAAAACACGATGTAAATGCGATCGCGGCTCTGGGGCGTGGGTAAGGCAAACATGGAGTTGAAGTACACTTCTTCATGCTCATAACCCAAGGTATGCATAGCCTTGAGCCAGGTATCGAACAGCGTCCAGTAGCGTACTTCGACCACGTTCTCGACAATGATGAAGTTATAGGTATGATATTCCGTGAATCTGATCACATCCCACATTGTTGCTCTTGACCTTTCCTCACTAGGGTCGATCACCTGCGGGTTGAATAGGTCAAGTTGACCCAAGTTCTTTCGCTGCTTGCCTTTTGACAGACTATGGTTTGTACACTCTGGACTTGTGATCAAAATGTCAGTGCTAGGATATCGCCTGGGGTCACAGGCGCTAATATCTACGCAGTCGTGGGCTGTGTTGGGAAAATTGGTGTTGTGGGTTTCGACGGCTCTAGCCCAGTGGTTGATGGCGATCGCAATTTCACAGCCAGCGGCCGCCGCTCCACTGCTGGAGCCACCGCACCCACAAAACTGGTCGGTCACTGTTGGGTAACTCTTCTTTTTGGGCATTTCTAGTTCTCTCCGAATAATCACATTGCTCCCAAATGTCGGCGATCGCTAGTACCCAAGTTGTTCTCGCACGATCGGTATCAATTGGCTGACTTTAGCAAGAAAGTAAAACTTGCCTTCAAAACCGTCTTGATCCAGAGGAAAGACCAGAACGTGTCCTTTTCTGGTTGTTGCATAGACGTTAATCCATGCGCCACTTGGCGTTTTGATTGGCCCCAGAAATTTCTTGCGCTTTACTTCCAAGTTTTTCAACAGCCTAGCTGCGGCTTCGTCTGGACGATTGGTTTTCTGTTTCTGAATTGATGTAAGCTTGATGCTTGAAGTCTTTGTCGTCATGATTCTTGGCTCCTTGAAAGCTTCTGTAGCGTAGACATGCAATTTCTTCTGCGTGTGCAAAGCTGATCGCTAATACCCCAACGTCCGTCTCACCTCTGCCCTCAGTTGGGTGCTTCGGATCAAAAAGGAATTCTTACTAGGAGTGCCACAGGGCAGCAACGGGAAAATGACCAGATTGACCTTACTGTTGGTCGTGGAAAAGGCTTTAACCCGTGAGCCTTTTCGGGTGGTAATGATTCCCAGGTACTTGCTGATTTTGAATTCCAAGCTCATGGACACTGGTGCAATTTTCTCAACGTTGCTTTTTGCTTTGACCTTGGCAGGTTTAGGGATTTTCTTTTCCAGCGTCATCGTTGTCATGGCTTTTGTTCTCTCAATGATTTGTTGCACAATGAAAATGCCCCCAGACATCTCTGCTCAGGGGATTGGGGCTACTCTCGTACTGCTTCAGTTTTGGTTGATGGAATAGATTGGGCTAAGTCGGCCCTGTGTCCTCTCCGTATGCCCCGGCTGGCAAGCGCCATTTCTTTGGCTCAATCAGAATTGCATTGGTATACTTATGGCTCAGCGCTTGCTTTAGCTCAACCGGATGCAGGGCGATCGCCGCGTAGGGCTTTCCCCTTGCCGCCATCTCTGGAATACTCCAGCGGTTATCCAGCGTGTGCCCAAAGTCTTGCTCGTACTCGTGCATTCGCCCAGTTTGACCAGGAGCGATCGCAAAGTTGCTGCTCCACTGGTTGGGGGAACCAAAAATGCAACGCATACAGGATAATCGCCCGAAACCAAGGAAGTAAGCAGGGTGGGGAACAATGCCCCACTGCCGAATCGTCTGCCAG
The DNA here is from genome assembly GCA_019359715.1 of Aphanocapsa sp. GSE-SYN-MK-11-07L. GTDB lineage: Bacteria > Cyanobacteriota > Cyanobacteriia > Thermosynechococcales > Thermosynechococcaceae > JAHHGS01. The sequence continues at coordinate 20,163 of JAHHGS010000150.1, forward strand.
ACCTGTGATCGCCTCCAATGATGCACGGGTCGCCAGTGGTCGATGTGCCGTTTGAGCTTGGGGCTATCCCGACGATCGCACCTGTGCCGCTCAAGGGACGGATACTTTGCCCTGGCGCTGCTCTCTTCTGCTCTCTCGCCAGTGACAACCAAAGTACGGCAATGAGTAAATCGGGGTTGGTTGGCGATCGCTGCACTCAGCACGTCAATTTTGGCGTAGGCACTGCACCATCGACGGCTAAGGTCGGCGGTCTTCGCAGGAAATTTTCGGCGCGTTCCTGGCTGGCCTTGTCCTCCGATGCTGCGAATACCCTCCGGTGTCTCAAAGTGAGTCGGTGCCTTGGACTGGTTCTCGCGGCACATTTCCCGCTCTAGTCCTCCTTGAAGCCAGCTAAAGTAAATCTTCAGCTCCAGGGCTTCTGCAAACTTTCGGCAATAGTCCTCGGTGCAAGGCCAGTCGAAAAGGTCAGAGCCTTCACGCCCATCCACAAGATGGTGGTGCAGCTCAACTTTTGCTGGATTGATGTTCATCTCCAGCAGGTGCAGGACACAGCAGATTGAGTCTTTGCCGCCACTGAAGGCGACGAGGATAGTGTCATAGCTACTGAAATCCGGCGTAATTTTTGGCAAGGCGAATAGATCAAGTTGAGTTGCTGACATTCCTCCTGCTCCACATAAAAAAGCCCCTGGTTCTCACCAGAAGCGCTAACATTTTTTTGCGATTAGAACCGACCGAGCAGCGATGCCCTTGCTGAAGTTGGGATATCTCGACCTTTACCGTTGCTCTCGCACCGTGAATCGAAAGGTTTGGCAGCGGATCGGGCCATCTGCTGTCTGAATTTCTAACTCTTGTCCCGTTTTTGAGCGCAATTCCATCCTGATCATCAAATGTCCATCAACCGGACTGGTCAATCGTTCCAATTCAATTAGCTCTACTGAATCCATTATTTCCTCACTAAAATCTATTGGATTTGAATGCTCAATCAGCTTTGGCACCACACGACAGATCTTGGCGCTATGGGTTGATAGCCCCGCCGTTCGAGATGGCCGTAAAACCACTTCTCCTCAAAGGCTGGATCACGCGCCAACGTATAGAGGGTTGTGATGCCTTGACGCTTCAAAAAGCCTTCACAGAGTGACCATAGCTGATTGATCAACACTTCAAATTCACGATGCTTTTGGATAGAACCCTCTAAGAACGCCTCAAAAATAAACCCGCAATCCTGCCCATACCAAAGTTGGGCATTGCCCATGTTTTTAAGAACTACAGGGATGCTATGAGTCCCTGTCACTTTGCCGCGATCGCCCGCCATTGCCATGCCGATGATGGGCTGGGGCCAGGGCTGCACGGGGGAGAGGTGGCGATAGTGAGCGAGTTTACGATTGACTTCCGCTGGCAGATAAGAGAAATAATCCAAGGTAAGCGAGACATCCTCGACAGGATAGCCCAAGAGCGCTCCTAAAAAGTCATCCGATTGAATCAATCCGAGGCTCACGGCTTCATCAATCAATGTCCCCCTGAAGTCGCAGGGGTAGTCTTGCAGGTATTTGTAGCGTTGATACAGCGCCTTGAGAAAAGCTTCGTCTTGTTGGATGGGGATTTCCATGAGGGTTAGTGTATCCCATTTAATTTGTTGTTTAAGGCAAACACGCTTTGGTTATTCCCCTTCAGCCCTTTGATTGCACCTGCGGCAGCAAGGCTTTGGCATGGGGGAACAGCCATTGGGCACAGGCAATCGACAGGTGGCCGGACTTGACCAGCGCGATCGCCTGGTCAAGTGTGAGCAAGGCAGCGGCGCATTCTGGATGAGGTTGAAATTGCGGCAGTTGGAGTTGGGACATAGTTTTCTCCTTTTTTGCATGGGAAGCTGGGATGTAGAAGAATTTCCCTACACCCCATCAATGGATTTTTTCAGCTAAGGTTCAGCTTTGGCTACATCACATTGGCTGCGTTAACGTTGGCAATCTGCAAGTGTTCTGTCGATGGGACTCCAGCCAAGCTTGACGACCGGGGTGGGACAACGCATAGTCTTTGGCATGTCCAACGGGATCAGGGCAGTTCCAGAAACGACTTACTTCGTCAAAGCAGTCTTCTCCTAGTTCGCATCGAAAAAACTTCTTGCAGCGTGACACTAGCAGTTGATTCATTTCCCAGGAATATACCTCTAGGTCTGCAAACCGTCCGCGATCGCTGACAGTATATTGAATGCCATCCCGGAGGAAATGAGTAACACCGCAATAAGATTTTGTCCACTCTGTTGAGTTTTTAGGCATGAGTCTTTGTGAACCTCTTGTACTGTCAATGTGGGGTCATCCAATGAGTTGACATACTCCTCAGCCTGAAGGCGTGAGGATTCTTGACGCTTCACCGACTGATGCTACCGAGGTAGACTTACTCTGTCTCTGCGCCCGTTTAGAGTCGTGCCGATGCCCCATGCCGACTTTATCTATATTCTTGGCTGCATTCTCATCCCTATCGTGGGTTGAATTACAGCTAAGACATTGAACAATTCTGACGCTAAGGTCTAACTTGCCCCAACGATAGCCACAATTAGAACAGAGCTGGCTCGTCGGCTCCCACCTAGAAATTACGGTGAATTGTCGATCTCGCTTTTTGGATTTAGCCTCTAGCAACACTCTAAACTCTCTCCAGCCTTGCATCGCAATTGCTTTTGAGAGTTTTCTGTTCTTTAGCATCCCAGACACATTCAAATCTTCAAGGGCAATAGATTGGTTTTCTCTAATGACCTTAGTTGATAGCTTGTGCAAGAAATCTTTGCGGGTATCCGCTATTTTGTTATGAGTCTTAGCGATTCTAAGCCTTGTTAAATATCTACGTTTAGCCCCCTTTGGCTGACGGGCTAATTTCTTCTGTAGCTTACGTACTTTTCTATCTAGCTTGGAATAGTCAGGAGCCGAGACAAACTCTCCTGTACTAAGTACAGCAAAAGTCTTTATCCCTAAATCAATCCCGACAGAAGGATTAATAGGTTCAACCCTTTCAGGCTCTACATCTACAACAAAGCTAAGAAAGTATCGATCTGCACAGTCTTTGATGACTGTCACAGAGCTAGGTGAGGCAGGTAACTCTCTTGACCATATCGGTTGAACAGTCCCTATTTTTGCCAGATAGACCGACTGCTGAGTGATTGAAAAAGCGGTATTTACAAACCTAGCTGACTGTTTATTCTCCTTTTTCTTGAATTTTGGGGGTTTAGCAAGCGTGCCTTTTCGTTTTCCTTTGAGTGAATTAAAGAAGTTACGGTACGCAACATCCAGGTCTCTAAGGGATTGCTGAAGAGGAACGCTAGAGACTTCCTTAAGCCATTCCCTCTCGCAAGTCTGCTTCAACTGGGTAAGTCTAGCAGACAAAACGCTATATCCTGGAAGCTTCTCAGCCTGTTTACAAAAGGTAAGGGCATCATTCCAGGCCACACGACAACAACCAAAAAGTTGAGCAAGGCTAACTTTCTGTTGGTCTGTTGGATAGAATCTGTACTGATACCTAGCTTTCATGGCTGTGTTACAGTGGGTCTGCAAACTCATTATAGGTTGGTCTGCTGAAAATGGCAACTGAATTACGCAGGGATAGGCATAGCATTTCGAGCCTTAAGGCTCACTTGGTCTGCGTTGTTAAGTATCGGAGGAAAATATTAACATCCGAGAGCCTTGCCGTAATTGAGAAGTCATTTAATGAGGTAGCAGTGAAAATGAATTTCCAGATTCAGGAATTTAACGGAGAGTCTGACCATATCCACGCTTTGATAGAGTTTCCGCCTAAACTTTCTATCTCTCAAATCGTCAATGCTTTGAAGGGTGTTTCTAGTCGTAGATACGGACAAGCAGGACACCCTAAGCCTTATGGGAAGGATGCCCTGTGGAGTCCAAGCTATTTTGTGTCCTCAGTAGGAGGCGCGCCGCTAGAAGTCTTAAAACAGTACATTCAAAATCAAGAAAAGCCGTCCTCCGCTACACTAAAAGACGGGGTTTTAGACCCAAGTTTTTGATAAAAAATTTAGAACAGCAAGCCTTGAGCAACTTGCACCGAATCTTCGGGTTGACCTTTGCGGCGGCGTTTTTTGATCGGTTCAAACCGCCAAGCATTTTCATGATCAAATTCTGTTTCAGCCAGATAACTCACGACTTCGGGTTGGGCATCCACACTGGCCAGGCGATCGCTAATGCCCTCTGATACCAATTTGCATCTAGACACGTTATTTAGGTAATCTGGAAACTCAGTCGTTATTTCCAGATTTTATGAGCCGAGTGAGCTACGTTCAACCTCACCTAACAGAAGACGAGGTTAAAGACAAA
>JAHHGS010000151.1 GCA_019359715.1 Aphanocapsa sp. GSE-SYN-MK-11-07L
CTTTGACGATTTGTTCTTCTTCAGGGGTCATGCTTCACTCTCCAACGATGACTCCTTGAATGTCCCATGGGTTTGATTTTTTTGCCTTAAGTACATTTACTCATCGCAAAACTGAGATGCTCCCGTTGAGGGAGATGTAGCACAGCAAACTGAGACTCCCTTTGGACAAGCGTTTAAGGTAGACTGGTTAGTACCTAAAACGGAGGCTATCCAACTGCGAACCATCTGGGAGATTTCTTTTGGTGCAACTCATCCTCGTTTAATTTCTGCATTCATCAGATAACTGTGGCTTCTTCCCCCAAACTGTTAGATACGATCGCGCTCTTGTCTGACCTTCCATCTCATCGGTTACAGTTGGTCGAGCCTGAGTATGCTGCCTTGTCACACCTACCTCAAGGGTTGATTGGCACGGTTGTAGAAGTCTATCCGTCTGGCAAGCCTCATTACTTAGTGGAGTTTGCGGATGAGCAGGGGTGTGAGTATGCGATGGCGACTCTGCAAGCCAGCGAGTTTCTCATTTTATATGCAGAATTGCCGCTTAGTTTGGCAAGTTGATCTCGTTATCATGAAAGCAGTTTATTACCTTGCTGCCATGCTTTAGGAGAGATGCCAAACTTTTTCTTGAATGCAGCCGCAAAGTAGCCCAGATGTGAATAACCAACAGTATTTGCGATCGTTGCGATGCTCGCTTTGCGATCGCTGAGTAACATTTGAGCTTGCTCCATCCGGTAATCGTGCAAATAACCAAACACGGTTGTGCCAAATACTTCTCGAAAGCCTCTTTGCAGCTTACGATCGCTTAAATTCACCCATCTTGCTAAATCGAGCGGAGAAGGCGGCTCACTCTGTTTTTGAATCAGCAAATCTCGCGCTTGATAGATTTTGTCAATTTCTACAGGTTTCAAATTTTGCACAATATAGATTCTTTGCTCTGCTCGAATCCATTGATTTAGCTGGAGTACCAACAGCTCTAAAATGCGGCTTTCTAGATACATTTGCTGCATCGGAGGATGAAACGGCGCATCCCAAATCTGTCGGATCAGCGCAAACATTTGAGGCGTGAAATCTTCTAACACCACACTCAAACCAGGTCGCAGCACTGCCCAGCGTACCCAGTCTGTGCAAAAGCGATCGCGCACCCGAATTTCTTCATCAAATCCATTTTGCTGAAAGAGGCGGGTTCCATCGGTTGCGATCGCCTCATCGTATTGAGACTGATAGGCTGCTGCGGTAGAAAACTTAAACTCAGCATCAGCGGCTTTCCCCGTCCGCTGCATTTGAAAAGTTAGACCTAAACCTCCCCCGCGATGCGGACTAGACTGCGTTTTTTGACTCTGACTGCGTTGATATACACCGCAAACTCTACCCTCACCCTCAGCCTGGCATTCTAAAATTAACCAGAATTTATAATAATTTCACTCCAGCTTTTAATTTAATGGTCGATAATCGGGGTCTGTTTACAAAAACGCCATGAAAAATTTGCAGGGCAAAAATGCGCTGATTACGGGGGCAAGTTCTGGAATTGGGCAGGCGATCGCGATTCGGCTAGCCCAGGAGGGCTGCAACATTGCGATCAGCTATCGCAAAAGCCCAGATTCAGCCAAGCACACCGAGGCGATCGCCTGCCAAAAGGCGGCTGAGACGGGGCAAGCGGCTGTCAAAACCTTACTGGTGCAGGGGGATGTTTCCGCAGAAGCAGACATTATTCGGATCGTCAACACGGTGACTGAGACCTTTGGCGGTCTGGACATCTTAATTAATAATGCAGGTATTCAGTCTGAGTTTGCTTCCCACGAAATCCCCACCGATGAGTTTGACCGGGTGATTGCTGTCAATTTGCGCGGTGCCTACCTCTGTGCGCGAGAGATGATTAAGCGTCTGCTGGCTCAACAGCGGACTGGCGTGATTATTAATGTTTCGAGCGTCCATGAGGTGATTCCTCGCCCCGCTTATCTCAGCTATTCAATCAGTAAAGGCGGCATGGGCAACTTGACCAAAACTTTGGCCCTAGAGTACGCCAATCGCGGCATTCGGGTGAATGCGATCGCCCCCGGCGCAACAGCGACCCCAATCAACGAAGCCTGGACGGATGACCCCGCCAAGCGAGCGGTTGTCGAGAGCCACATTCCGATGGGACGAGCCGGAACGCCTGAGGAAATGGCTGCGGCCGCAGCGTTTTTGGCTTCCGATGATGCCGCTTATATTACTGGGCAGACGCTATACATTGATGGTGGACTCACCCTCTATGCTGATTTTCGAGAAGCCTGGTCAGCATGAGGTACGATATGTTGGTGCTGAGATAATCTGTGCCCAGATTAAATTCCAAAAATTCAAATATCTAGTTGTTCCGGAGGCATCATGACCGCAGAAGCGCAACGGTTGGCCGAGAATCGCACGGGGGAGATGGATTGGTATAAATGGGGGCCCTATCTGAGTGAACGGCAGTGGGGAACGGTGCGAGAAGACTATAGCGAAGACGGCAATGCCTGGAACTATTTTCCCCACGACCACGCCCGATCGCGGGCTTACCGCTGGGGCGAAGACGGACTAGGGGGGATTACCGACAGCCATAGCCTGCTCTGCTTTGCCCTTGCTCTCTGGAATGGGCAAGACCCAATTATCAAGGAGCGACTGTTTGGGTTGACCAACAGCGAAGGCAATCACGGTGAAGACGTCAAAGAGTACTACTTCTACCTGGACAGTACGCCAACTCACTCTTACATGAAGTATCTCTATAAATACCCCCAGGCTGCCTTTCCCTATGATGACTTGGTGCAGATCAATCGCAACCGCAACCGCTACGAGCCAGAATACGAGCTATTAGATACGGGTATCTTTGACGACGATCGCTACTTTGATGTGTTTGTGGAATACGCCAAGGCCGATGCGGAAGATATATTAATCAAAATCAGCATTGCCAACCGAGGGACAGAGGCGGCTGACCTGCACGTTTTACCGACGCTCTGGTTTCGGAATACTTGGTCTTGGGCCAGCGGTGGCGCTAAACCCGTGCTGACCAAAATTGAGGGGGCCGGCATCAGCGCTGTCCATGCCCAGATTAGAGATACGTTGCTGGATCAGTACATCAAGGATTACTACTTTTACTGCGACGATATCGTACCGCTGTTATTTACTGAAAATGAGACCAACCAGCAGCGGCTGTTTGGCACCGCCAACGCCAATCCCTACGTCAAAGATGGGATCAATGACTATCTGGTGCATGGTCAGCAGAATGCTGTTGACCCCAGTGGGGTTGGGACAAAGGTTGCCCCCAACTACCAGGTCACAGTCGAGGCTGGCGAAACGAAAGTGATTCGGCTGCGGCTGTCAAAACATAACCTAGCGCAGCTAGGCGATCCCTTTGGTGCCAGCTTTGACCAAGCGTTTGCAAGTCGGCTCCAGGAAGCCGATGAATTCTACAAGACCGTGATTCCGCCAGCAGTCCAGGCTGATGGCGATCAAGCCAACGTGATGCGGCAAGCCTTGGCAGGGATGATGTGGACCAAGCAATATTTCTACTACGACCTGGATCAGTGGCTGCGGGAGCGCGGTATCACCCCCTGGACACCGATCCAAGATCGGCAACACATCCGCAATAGCGAATGGTTCCACATGTTTAACGACGATATTGTTTCAATGCCGGACAAGTGGGAGTACCCCTGGTATGCGGCTTGGGATCTGGCCTTCCATGTGATTCCAATTAGCCTGATTGACCCGGACTTTGCCAAAAACCAACTGATGCTGATGCTGCGGGAAGATTATCTGCATCCGAATGGTCAGATTCCAGCCTACGAATGGAACTTCGGCGATGTGAATCCGCCCGTGCACGCTTGGGCGACCTGGGAGATCTACACCCGCGATCGCGAACGCAACAATGGCGAGGGAGATATTGCGTTCCTCAAGTATGCTTTTTCTAAACTGCTGATCAACTTTACTTGGTGGGTCAACCGCAAGGATGAAGGCGGTAACAATCTGTTTCAGGGCGGCTTTTTAGGACTGGACAACATTGGCGTTTTTGATCGCAGTAACCAGTTACCCACTGGCGGCCATTTGGATCAAGCTGACGGGACTGCCTGGATGGTGTTTTTCAGCCAGCGGATGTTCCAGATTTCGATCGAGCTGGCTCTCAAAGATCCCCTCTACGAAGACTTTGCCGTTAAGTTCTTTGAGCACACAATGTGGATTGCTGGGGCGATGGATCGGATTGGCGAGCACCATGACGAACTCTGGGACGAGGAGGATGGCTTCTTCTACGACGTGCTGCATTTTCCGAACGGCGACTCGACTCGCCTCAAGGTGCGATCGCTAGTCGGTTTGCTGTCGCTGATGGCTGTCTCTGTTTTCCCACAGGAAGCCTTTGCTAAGCTGCCGCATTTCCGGGAGGTGGCGAAGAAGTTCATGATACAGCACCCGGAACTGACTGAAAACATTCATCTGCCTAACCAGCCTGGGGTGCGGGGGCGGCTGATGCTGTCGGTCTTAAATGAACAAAAACTGCGGCGAGTGCTGACCAAAATGCTGGACGAATCGGAGTTCCTGAGCGACTACGGCATTCGCTCCCTGTCTCGCCGTCACCTTGAGCACCCCTACTGCTTCAATTACGACGGGCAAGAATACAAAGTTGGCTACGTCCCCGGCGATTCGACCTCCGGGATGTTTGGCGGCAATTCCAACTGGCGCGGGCCAATCTGGATGCCCGTCAACCTGCTGCTGCTGCGATCGCTGCTACAACTCTACAGCTACTACGGCGATGACTTTACGGTCGAATATCCGACCGGATCGGGGCAGTACGCAAATCTGTATGAAGTGACCAAATGTATCAGCAAACGGATTGTGAGTATTTTCCTCAAGGATGAGTCGGGGCGTCGCCCTGTCTATGGGGCTGCCGAGAAGTTTCAGTCCGACCCCCACTGGCAGGATTTGATTCTGTTCTACGAATATTTCCACGGCGATCACGGAGCCGGCGTCGGGGCTAGCCACCAGTCAGGTTGGACGGGCTGTGTGGCCCGCATCATCCAGGCTCTCGGCTACTTTACGCCCGAAACAGTGTTGAATACGATCACCCCTGGCGAATTGACAAAGTACTGAGTTTAACGTGAGGTTGGAGACGCAGTTCTGAATTCATCTAATTTGGGAGATAAGCATGATCACCCGTCATGACCTAAGTCAATTGCAGTTGTTAACGAAGGTGCCTGCACTTTCGATCTTGTTACCCACCCATCGCACCTTTCCCGATAATAAGCAAGATCCGATTCTAGTTAAGAATTTGGTCGATCAGGCCAAGGAGCGGCTGAGTAAAGAATTTTCGAGTCGGGAGTTAGAACCGTTGTTAAACAACCTTGAGGCTCTCGTCAGCGAAATTAATTACCCGCATACCCTGGATGGACTGGCCCTGTACGCCAGCCACGACTTCGCTAAACGCTACTATTTGCCTTTCACAGTTCCAGCCCGGGTGGTGATTGATCAAACCTTTGCAACGCGAGATTTAGTTTATGGGCTGCACCGAGAATTGCGATATTGGGTGCTGTTGCTGAGCCAAGCCTCGACTCGGTTACTTGCAGGAACAGGAGAAACGCTGGAAGAAGTTGAAGATCAAACTTTTCCCATGCCAATGACTGGCCCTGGAGCAACGGCTGCGCTTCCTTTTGACTCAGATTCTAGCTACATGGACGATCGCCATCGACGATTTTTTCAGCAGGTAGACAGCGCTTTTAGTTCCTATGCTCAAGATGAAGCGCTGCCGTTGATTGTGGGGGGTGTGGATCGGCAAATCTCCTTTTTTCAGGAGGTTTCCCAACATGCTTCAGCGATCGTCGGTAGCCTGAGCGGCAATTTTGATCGGGCAACCCTTCATGAACTTACTCCTCAAGTTTGGGCAATCGTGCAGTCTGTCCGGGAGGCACAACGAACCGATGCCCTGCAAGAATTAGAAGCCGCTGTCGGTGCGCAAAAGGTTGTTTCCACAATTGAGGAAGTATGGCGCTTAGCGCAGGAGGGACGAGGCAAGCGGCTATTGGTTGAAAAAAATTACCATCTGCCAGCCATCCTAACCGAGAGTGGAGGGCTAGAAGTCGTGGCGCAGGCTGGCGGCACAGAGGTGATGGATGATGCGGTGGATGAAATTATCGAAGCTGTCTTGGCTAAGGGGGGAAGCGTTTCCCTGGTGGAGGATGGATCGCTACCTGCTGATCAGCAGATTGCCCTCATTCTACGCTATTGATCTGCTGCTGTTTCACGATCCCAACCTGGCTATGGACAATAATGCTATGAATTATTCCCCGATCGCAAATGTGCTGAGTGCTCGCGCCCGGCTGGGAGAATGCCCGGTCTGGGATGGCGATCGCCAGCAGTTGTTCTGGGTTGATGCCTATAATCATCGGCTGCATCAATTTGACCCGGCCACAGGGCAGGATCACTACTTTGATGTCGGGGCTGTGGTGAGCGCGATTGCTCTTACCGAGAGTGAACAGCTATTGCTGGCTCTCCGCGATCGCCTAGCTCTGTTCAATCCTGAAACCCAAGCGCTTGTGCCGCTGTACCAGTTTGACTTTCCGCATCCCGACACGCGCCTGAATGATGGCAAGTGCGATGCTCAGGGCAGATTTTGGATTGGTTCTGTGAGTGAAGCGCGGGAGCAGGCAGCCCTCTACCGCTATGACCCGGATGGTTCGCTACACCTGATGCAAGCGGGGCTGACGATTTCTAACGGCTTGGGCTGGAGTCCTGACGGTGCCACCTTTTACTTGACTGATTCGGCTGAACATAAAATCTACGCCTATGATTTTGAAGCTGCCACGGGAGCGATTCGCAATCGCCGGGTGCTGATTGATTTAAGTCAGGAAGCCGTCGAACCGGATGGGCTGGCAATCGACACCCAGGGCAACCTCTGGTCTGCCCTTTGGGATGGCGGGTGCATTGCCTGCTTCAACTCGGCGGGGCAGGAGCTGCTGCGGATTAAAATGCCTGTGCAGCGTCCGACCAGTCTGACTTTTGGTGGTTCCCAGCTAACGGATCTGTACATTACCTCTGCTGCTGTCGGTCTGAGTCAAAAGCAGATTCAGCAAAGTTTCACCGCCGGAGATCTATTTCATTGCTCAACCTCGGCGGTTGGGATGCTGACTCAGCCGTTTTTGAGTACGTCCAGGGTAAAAAGCGCTTAATCTTGATCACAGAAGTCATCGAAACCTCTAAGGCATTCCCTGAAAAGTTAGTTTCTGGCGCAGCTCAGTTTTGATTCGGTTCAAGATATAGGTTTGATCAAGCGAACCGATGATTTGCTGAACCACCGTTTTGGGTCCATTTGGCCCCCAAGAGGCTCCGTTAGCCAGATACTGCTTTGTCACCTGACCAATTCCATAGGAAGAAACTCCGGCTACACCCGCTTGGGTAATCGCTACCGATAAATAGGGTAGCAAAGAAGCGCCCCCGGTGGCTGGGGCAGCCAGGCTCAATACCCCTTTGAGCGAACTTAAACCCAAATTGGCCACCAGCTCACTGGCGCTAACGCCGCCCATGGTAATCGCTATTTTATGCAGCAAATTAATGGCGCCTTGCTGGGTCATATCAATCCCATACAGCCGCGAAAGGGTCGAGATGGTCACAATATCGATCACTAAACTGCTGAGGATATCAACCACGGTGACTGGATTAAGGGCGATCGCCAATGCCTTTGTAATTGCTCCTTTCCAGATAATTTGGTTGGCGCTGCTGTTCCGAATTAGCATTTTGCGCTGCACCAGTTGCTCATTCACATCATCGGCGTAGAGCATGGTATTTAGGGCGACCAGAGCTTTGCCTTCCCGATGCAAAATCTCTAGAATTTTCAGCTTTAGCTCCTCAACTTGCGGCGGGCCAGGTGTGATCTGAGCGCCCAATGTCCCGTCTTCGCGGCGAATCGCTTTGGCCACCAAGGGCGAAGCCGCCGCCATCACAATTTCATCTGGAGAAAGCAATTCTCGCACCCGTTCATCGCGAATTTTTTGATAAATTGCCAACCGATCGGCGTCGGGATATTGGTCAACTTTATTAAACACGAGCAGAATCGGCTTGCTGGCTTCCCGCAGCTCCGCCAAGGCTTGATGCTCCACCTTGGTTATATCGCCAGAGACAATGAACAGGATTAAGTCGGCTTGCTTAGCGACTTGGCGGGCCAATTGCTCTCGCGCCTCGCCGCCAACTTCGTCAATGCCGGGGGTATCAATTAGCTCAATCCGCGATCGCCCACTGCCCTTCAGCGATACCCGCAACACTGCTTCGGCTTGATTGCCCGGAATCGGATCGCGATCGACTGACCAACTTACCCGTTGGCTATCCGTTGTGACGCCGTGGATTGGCCCAGTCACAAAGACCTGCTCCCCGACCAAGGCATTCAACAAAGAAGATTTGCCCCGACCGACCATCCCAAACACAGCAATATGGACAACCTGGTTTTCTAACTTGTCGAGCATTTGCTCCAGATCGTTGATTTCTGTCTCTAGCCCGGCTCGCTCTTTGGCCGTCAAGTCTAGCTTGTCGAGCAGACTTTGCAGTGAATTTTGGGCTTGGCGATAGTTCAGCTCTGCCTGCATGGATTCAAATTCCTGCACGGTCTGATCCATTTCAGCTTCTAGGTCTTCACTCAACCAGGCGATCGCCGGGTCATCCTCCAGCCAGTCATCGTCTTGGGGATCAGGAATTATGGTGTCCATTCACGCCTTACAATCTCATTGTTTGGGTCAGACCTCTAGCCTAGCGTGCCCACTTCGATCCACCTTTCAACCTCTAGCCTTAAAAGAGCGTTTTGGTTATCAAAGGCTACAGCAGATGGCGTATCTGTGTTTTCAAACCAAGCTCATCATCCATAATTTCAGGGCAAACGCTCTTTCAATTGCTATCTGCCCCTGTGGCACATAACCCTGAGTTGTCTACTATATACCATTCATGATAGACGTGCGCTATGTAGAACTCTTCTCCAGGGAATCTGTCGCAAACAGCTAAATATCCGGCATCCCAGATTTCCTGCTCCTGACTTTCAACGTATGTTGTGTCTTTGAGAAAGATAGTTAGCGAATTGCTGTCCGCACTCTCAATACAGCGCAGTACCATAATGTTTTTATGGTGAGAATGCCCTACCGACAACAGCACTATAAAATTGTTGACGAATATAAAATCTGGCTCATCAAACCTGTTTCCCATTTCACCATAGTCAAACGGCCCCTCATGCTTCTCGATAATGCCATCCCATCTGTAAGCTCGTACTTTCTGTTTTACTGCTGGCGGCAGCGATGCAAATTTCATCTATCACCTCCTGTAAGCCAGTCACGATTTTAACTATTTATAGCAATTAGAATCGTTACTTAGAGCTGATTTGTGAAGAAAACCTTAATCCTACTATTTGTCTGGATTACAGCTTTTGAGCGCCGAACTAAGACAGTTTTCGGAATCCCTTGCTACAAGAGGCTTCAGGCGATTTATTTTCAGACTGGTTCGCTTGCAGTATAGGGTTCAGATTCATCGGGATTACACACCATTGTCATAGCCCTGACAAGCGCGATCGCTAGGGTATGAATAGCTGAAAACAGCTTCTCTCCCAATTGTCGCAGGTCACTACTAGAGGTTAAGCTAAGATGAACGCAATGCAGGTCAAAGAGCAATTACAGGTTAGCGATTCCGTAATGCCGAGTATCGAGGGATTTCTCACCCTGGTGAACAATCCGGTTGAGCTTCCCTTGGCTTTCTACAAGATTCAAAAAGGTTTGGAAAATAGCCTGCCGATGCAAGCCTTTGAGGAATATATGCTATCACTTCCTGAAGTGGCTGCACTGGTAGAAGAACAGTACGAACCAGTCCCTTACTCTTTGCAGCAACTGGCCGAATTGCCTGAGGGAACGCTGGGACAGGTTTATGCAACTCGGATGATGACCGCTGGATTCGATCCTAACGACATTAAACGTAATCTGGATGCGATTTGTCTGACTCCCCCTGAAACTGAACTGCAACGCAAAGCCAGCTATTTGGCCCAGCGGCGGGCATTGACCCACGATATTCACCACACTGTCACTAACTTTGGCACTGACCTCGCAGGTGAACTTGGACTGTCAGCCCTATATCTTGCCCAAATTCACAATCCGGTAAACCTGTTGAGTTTGAGTGCCGTCTTACTCAACCTGACGAGCAAACCAGAGGACTACAACCAAACCTTACAATCCGTCATAGCCGGTCTGGCAATGGGACAAACAGCTAAAATCCTTTTAGCGCAGAAGTGGGAATGCGGTTGGGATCGGTTCCTGGAAGAATGGCGGTCGGAATTGGGAATTGTACCCGTAGCAAACCCATGAATTCTGCACAGTCCCTGCTAACTAACTTAATCAGGTAAGCGCCCAGCTCTGCCGGGGGACTCCCACACCTGATCAGGTTGATTTGCCCTCACCCCCATCCCTTCCCCCAAATTTAATCGTGCCACCCGCGATCGGTTTGACGATTCTTGGGCCGCCTCCCTCTCGACTCTGTTGGGCTTGGGGCGATTGGGTCAACAATGAAACAGCCCTGGGTCTATTGAGTCGGTTAGCCATCAACCATAGCTCGGTTACTTTCATTTGCCTCAAGCCCTCAATCTTCGTTCCAAACCTTTAATCCCTCGCGTCAAAAGCTGATTGAGTTTCTGAGCCGTTCGCAAGTAGCCGGGGTATGCGTATCTCTGAGCCACATACTGACGAAGATTTTCGTAGATCCGATCGGCGCCATGAATTGTAGTTTCAGCAAAAGTAAAATTATTTTCCCAAAATAGAAAATCGACCTTATCTAAGGGGGCAATTTTTTGGCCAAATGAAGCGGGAAACGAGAGTTGAAAATCACTGTGCATGATGTGATATTTCATTGTGAATTGAATATGATGATCTGCAATCTCAACCAGCCATCGGTGGTGAGATAGTCCAGCTATACTGGGCGCTTCACAGCCTCTGGTTGACTCCATCAGCCTGGAAGGAACTTCAATATATCCCCGCTTAGAAACTCTCACCAACTCGGAGCAAACAAACAAAGGATCTCTGACATCTTCTAAGGTATGAGAGCAAATTGAAAAATCAAAAAAATGATCTGGAAATGGGAAGGGAGACTTCTCGCAAATATCCCTCTGAATCCATGTTTCCTGGCTGAAATATTCTGTCTCTGTCCCCTGAAAAGCAGGCATTCCTATCGTGGCATAGTGTCCTCTGGTCTCGTAAGGCTCGGCATCAAGAACATAATTTGCTCGATTAAATGGGCAGGCCCATCCGCCGACATCCAGCACAATATCCTCAGGTTTGAGTGATGCCAAAATTTTCTCTACGTGCTCAGCCAGCAACTCCAACCTCCTGGGGCTTGGTTAATAATAGTTGACACTAGCTGGGTTGAGTTGAACGCCATTAGACCAGCGCAGTCCCTCTTTTACAGTAACAGGGCAATCCACCCTAACTTGGTTTTGATTTTGTTGACAGATTAAATTCTCCTCAGCCAGGGATGGTTAGCTTGGTTACAATAAATTAAGACTACTTAGCGATTTTCAATTCTCTCCACTTACCAGATCTCCACTTACCAGAAATCTATGGTTGCCAGTGCTTTGCTGCTTTCTAAAGAACTCCCGACCTTGCAATATACAGCTACCCGCGATCGGTTTGACGATTCCTGGGCTGCCCCCCTCTCGACTCTGTTGGGCTTGGGGCGATCGGCAGGGGCCGACTTGGTGGAGTTTTTTCTAGAGCGGGTCAACTACATTAGCTGCCTGGCCGAAGAAGACACGATTACCAGCATTTCGCCTCGGTTGGCGACGGGAGCTGGCGTGCGGGTGTTTCGGGGGCAAACCGACTGCTACGTCAGCACCAATCACCTCTCCTTCGCTGGTTTAAGGGCTGCTCTAGAAAAAGGACTCTCGATTCTGGGGCTAGATTTGCCCACCCCGAATGCTTTTGTGCCAGAAATCAACCTCGAACCGCTGCGGGATTATGCCAGCCGCAAGGGCAAAGAAGCCTGGCTGGGGCAAGCCAGTTCAATTCAAGAAATGGGGGAAGTGCTGCTGCAAGCGACCGGCCAGCTTCAGAAAACCGCCAGCCATATCCAGTCGCGCCGGGCTACCTATTTTCGGGATTGGCAAGAGGTATTGGTGGCGGCTAGCGATGGCACATTTGCCAGAGACATTCGGCTTACTCAGTCCGTTGGCTGCAACTTGCTCTGTGCCGATGGCAGCGATCGCAGCTCAATCGGCAAACGCAGCGGCGACACCGGTAACCCTGAATTTTTAAGGGCGTGGGACTCCAGCCGCGATGCTGACGAAGTCGCTGAAGCAGCCGGTAAAATGCTCTACGCCGACTATGTCGAGTCTGGCACTTATCCGATTGTGATGGCCAACCAGTTTGGCGGCGTGATCTTCCATGAAGCCTGTGGGCACTTGCTAGAAACCACCCAAATTGAGCGCAAAACCTCACCCTTTGCCGACAAAAAAGGTGAAAAAATTGCCCACGAAAACCTGACGGCCTGGGATGAAGGGCTTTCGCCAACCGCCTTCGGCACGATCGACATGGACGACGAGGGAATGCCCGCCCAGCGGACGCTGCTGATTGAAAATGGCGTGCTGAAGAACTTTTTGAGCGATCGGGCTGGCTCAATGCGCACCGGGCATCCGCGCACCGGCAGCGGGCGGCGGCAGAGCTATGCCTTTGCGGCGGCTTCCCGAATGCGGAACACTTACATTGCCCCTGGTGTTTACACAACGGAAGACCTGTTCGCTTCGATCAACAAGGGCATTTACTGTAAGCGAATGGGCGGCGGCAGCGTTGGCCCGACCGGACAGTTTAACTTTGCGGTTGAAGAAGCCTACCTAATTGAAAATGGCAAGTTGACCAAGCCCCTGAAGGGAGCCACCCTAATTGGCGAAGCGACTGAAATCATGAACAAAATCTCCATGTCTTCCCAAGACCTGGGGCTGGCGGCTGGCTTCTGCGGTTCAGTCAGCGGCAGCGTTTATGTCACCGTCGGGCAGCCCCACATCAAAGTAGACTCGATCACCGTTGGCGGCAGGTAGGGCGACTTGCACGAGTTTTTTACTACTCATGCCCCGATCTCCACGGGCGCGACTGAGTTGGACTGAGTCAGCACCATCGGCAACCGACTGACGATCGGCATTCGCCAGCCAAACCCGAAAGCGCGGGGCGTAATTTTGAGGACGGGGGGCGCTTGCCGGCGTTTGAATTCGGCTCGATGCACCATTTGAATAATCCGCTGGACTGTCGTTGGATCATGCCCCGCCGCTACAATTTCAGCCCAAGATTGCTGCTGGTCGATCAAGCGAACCAAAATATCGTCTAAAACATCGTAGGGCGGCAGAGAATCTTGATCGACTTGTCCAGGCTTGAGTTCAGCGCTGGGGGGTTTACTGAGAATGGCGGCTGGAATAATTTCCGGCGATCTTGGGGCAAGATTGAGCGATCGCTGATTTAACCAGTTGCAAATGGCGTAGACTTTGGTTTTGGGCAGGTCGGCGATCGCGGCCAAGCCCCCACTCATATCACCATAGAGGGTGCAGTAGCCAACGGACATTTCTGATTTATTGCCGGTTGAGAGCAGCAAATAACCAAACTTGTTGGCGATCGCCATCAGCAAATTGCCGCGAATCCGGGCTTGGATGTTTTCTTCTGCCACTCCGGGGGTTGTGTCGGCAAACAGTGGGGCTAGCGTGCGATCGTAAGACTGCATCAAATCGGCAATCGGCAGAGTTTGGGTGGCAATCCCTAAGTTTTGGGCCAACATCAGGGCATCTGTGACGGAGCCAGCCGAGCTATAGGGAGACGGCATCAATACCCCCAACACATTTTCAGCCCCTAGGGCAGAAGCGGCGATCGCGGCCACTAGGGCGGAGTCAATCCCCCCACTCAGTCCAATCACCGCCTGCGTAAAGTTGGATTTGTGGGCATAATCGCGCACGCCTAGCACCAAAGCTGCCCAAATTTCTGCTTCCTCTTGCTCAGCTAAGGGATTGATTGAACCCGGCTGCCAGCCAGATTCGCTCCATTCCACCATTAATAAATCCGTTGAAAAAGCTGGAGCGCGAGCGATGATCTGCCCCTGGCGATCGCAGACCAGGCTGCCGCCATCAAACACCAAATCATCGTTGCCGCCAACTTGGTTCGCGTAGAGAATTGAGTGCTGATAGCGACGGGCGGCGTGCTGTACCATTTGCTCGCGCAGGTGCTGCTTGCCGACACTGTAGGGAGATGCCGAAAGGTTGACCAGCAGATCGATTGACTGGTCGGATAGCTCTGCAACTGGGTCAACTGGATACTGCCTTCGCCCCCAAAAGTTCTCATCGTTCCAGAGGTCTTCGCAGATTGTGATTCCTAAGCGCAGGCTGCACTCACCAACCTCCAATTGAAAAACATTGGGTTCGACTCCAGGCTGAAAGTAGCGGTCTTCATCGAAGACATCGTAGGTAGGCAACAAACGCTTGTGAAAATAGTGTTGAATCTGCCCGTCTTGGAGCAGGGCAACGCTGTTGTGCAGAGGTTTGCCGCCCTGCTGCGGCGATCGCGGATGGGCAGTTCCAACTAAGACCGCGATCTGCGGCGGCAGCGATCGGGCCAATTGGGCCAACTGCTGCTGCATTGCCGCAATAAAGCTGGGAATAATCAGCAAATCTTTGGGCGGGTAGCCACACAGGGAGAGTTCAGGCGTTAGCAATAGCTGTACTCCCTGCTCTGCCGATGCCTCAGCCGCCTGCCGAATCTGCTCGGCGTTGCCCTCTAAGTCACCAATCATCGGGTTAAGCTGGGCGATCGCAATTTTGATCATAATTGGCTCTCAGGCAACAGCGGCTATTTTGTTTAGGGTTTAGAAGCTCAAAGTCCCCTTTTTTTTGGCGCAGCTTGTCCGCAGGACATCGGCGGATCAAGGGGATCAATCGCAACATTTCACCCCCGGCTAGCGTAAACCCAGCCAGGTGAAGAAATCTTGATTGGTGAACAGCTCTAATAATAAGAGGGCAACCAAGCCAATCATGGCAAACCGTCCGTTCAGCAGTTCAGCATAGGCTGTCCAGCCAAAAGATTCTGGGCCAGAAGGAGCGGTTTTAGAAATGGGTTCAGATTCAGATTCTTGAGGCATAGGTGTGGTAGTTGATGTTTCCGGTGATCCCTTTGCCGATTCTAAAGCCTGCACGGCGGTAATCAGCGATCGGACTTGGGCGGTTCCGGTTGAAGCTTCAAACTCCAGGGGTAACTTGCCTCGACTCAGCATTCGCCAGCCCAGCGGCAGCAGACTGAGCAAGCCGGATAGGTCGCGAAAATTATTGCCGACCACCCGCAGCCCAAATTTTCGCTCATCAATCCAGCCGCCCTGTTTGACCAGTTCTACCATCGCCTGACGATGACGGACTGAGCGGCTGTCGGGGACAGTCTGCTGGTCAAGAATGGCTGCTTTGATGTTGCTAATTTGGTCGAGGGGAGCGACATCCATCGGGCAAACGGCGTTGCAGTTGAAGCAGCGGGTACAAGCCCAAACTCCAGAGTCCGGCTGATTGTATTTTTCCAAGCGGGTCTGGCTGGCTTGGTCGCGGCTATCGGCTAGGGTGCGGTAGGCTTTGGCCAGGGCATGGGGGCCAACAAATTCTGGGTTAACTTCTCTGGCGTTGCACTCTGAATAGCAGGCCCCACAGAGAATGCAATTGCCAGTTTGATCAAGTTTGGCCCGATCGCTGGGGGACTGCAAAAATTCTCGCTCCGGAATACTCCGAGCCGCTGTACTCACGTAGGGATCAACCGCCTGCAAGTTTTGCCAAAAGCCCTGCATGTCAACCACCAAGTCTTTGATTACCGGCATATTTCCCATCGGAGCAATGGCAATGGCTGGAATTTCTGCGGTTGGGGCGCTAGCAGCGATCGCTGCCAATCTGGCTAGCTCCTGACCAACCGTTTCTTTACAAGCCAAGGCCGAACGACCGTTAATTTTGATTGAACAGCTACCGCAAATGGTGTTACGACAATTTTTACGATAGCCAAGCGTCCCATCTTGCTCCCACTTGATCCGATTTAAGCCGTCTAAAATGGTCGCTCCTGGATCAATTTCTAGACGATAGTCTTGCAGCCAAGGCGGAGAATTTGCTGTCTGGCGAAGAATACTAAAGCGAACTTTCATGAGCAGACTAAGGATGATAAAGGAGTTCTTGAGACAAATCTGGTCAACCGTAAGCGATCTTTTAGGCAGCCAAATCGGCAGAGCTGATTTGACTTACATTTTATAGAAAACTCTTCAAAAGTGCTATTCATCAGCCTTTGCAGCTACCAAACCTAAATTTTTACAGTCGCCAATATATTATGGTTTTTCTAAAAATATTGTTTTATCTCTCAATCTAAAGAATCAGACAAATTGATCTTGTTCAACAATTTAGGATATATATTTTATGTTGTTGATGACTTTACTTGCGGATGAGTTTACGGTTAAACTTTTCATCGAAGCTTAGTTTTATTTAAGGTATGTTTATCGACAATGACTGAAGTAGAAAATATGCCATTGAAAGGCAAAGCTCTTTTGCAGAAGCTAAAAGAATTCTCAGATCTAACACGTAGAGAAAAGGCAAGGCGGTGTGGCTATTACACCGTTGGCAAAAATAATCAAGACCGAGTGAATGTGGCTGAGTTTGTGGAAGCACTTCTAGAGGCGAAAGGAATTGCCCTCACTCCAGAAAGCGGCAAAGATGGTCGGGGAAGAGAACCTACCTACCGCGTCAGTGTGCATCAAAACGGGCAAATGGTCATTGGTTCTACCTACACCAAAGGAATGGGATTAAAGCCAGGAGACGAATTTGAAATTAAGCTTGGCTATAAGCATATCCGTCTGGTTCAAGTGGGTTCAACTAACTCTGCTGATAGTGAGTCGATTTAGTTTGTAGATTAAGTGACTTTAACCTGCAATTGTGATTTAAGCTTGGAACTGGTTTCTGCTCAGTTTTAGTTTCGCAATCCTGTCGGTAAGCAAGGTTTTATAACTACTTTTTCTCTGGTCGATCGCTATTTGGCGTAGGTTGCGATCAGCTAGAGACTAATTTATGTAACTGCTGGGGCTTGTGTCTCCTTAGTTTCACAGAGCGCTGATGGCGCAAATGGGGAACCCGATCGCTGATCTGAGCTACATAATATTTAGGAATTGCCTTTATATTCCTTATGTTCCTTCACGAGGTCAGCAGGTGATCAAGTCTATTTGTCTTTCGATAACTGCCTTGGTGGTTGGGTTGGCGATCGCTGGGCCGGCCGTTAGGAGTCAGCCTGTTACCCCCACCCCTGAGGCTGCGCCGACTAGCCCAGATGTTCCGCCCCCAAGTCCACCCGCTCCAACCAACACCAAAATTCTGCCGGCAAGCGACTACGGGATTGATAACCCGATCCTGCAACGGGCGATGAATCTGGCTCGGCAGGCGGCCGAGCGAACGAATGGCGGCTTGAGCAAGTACCGTGCCCAAGCTTCTATGTATGGCCCAGCCACCCAGTCTCCCTTTGTCGATAACGGGAATGGCACCTGGACATTTACCTTTTTTGGCGGTGCGCCTGGCTTTACAACCCCCAGTTTAGAGAGTGTAGTCACGATCGCTAAAGATGGCTCTCAAGTCACCGTTGACTACAATGGCCCAATTCGTGACCCGGCTAAAGTGCCCAGTGCTAGCACTCCTGCTAACCCTGGTAGCTCCAGCGCGGCCGGAATTCCTCTCCGCCGGGCTATGAATTTAGCGCGGCAAACGGCTGAGCGGGCAAATGGTGGTTTGTCGGCATACCGAGCGGAGGCAGCCATGTATGGCTCCACTGATACAGCTCCGATTAAAGACAATGGCAACGACACTTGGACGTTTAGCTTTCGCGGCGGGACGCCAGGATTTACAACTCCAACGATAGAAAGTGTCGTCACCGTCTCGAAGGCAGGTCAGGTGACGCTCGACTACAATGGCCCAATCCGGCAAGCCTCTGAGCAGCCGCTTAACAACCAACTGCCTAGCAGCCCTGAGCAGCCCCCCGCCAGCCCAACCCCGGTGCCCACCAGCCCAACGACTTCAACCTCCGAACAACCACAGCCACAGGGGCAGCAGCAATAGCCCCAAGCAGCTAGTCACGATCGCGGTCACGTTTAGACGTTGATCAAGGTCATAGACCTCGGCTAGCACCAGAGTCGAGAAAGCAGGCGGCATAGCAGCCAACCATTGCTAAGCGAGTCCCACCTTCAATGCCCCAGAGGGTTAGGCCCAACCCCGTCAGCCGCGGTACGACCAGCATTTTAATTGCTAAGCTGGGCAACCATGCTACCCCTGGGGCTAACCACACCCCAGATAAGTCAGCCCCGTACATAAAAATGGCGATCGTAAAGGGGGCACCCAACCAAAAAATAAAATCACCTAAACTGCGGGCGGCGGCAGCGGGAGTGTGTTGACCTACCAGCCAGCCCAGCAGGATCCCGCTCAACAACAGGGCATAAAGTTGCAGCAGTTTCCCCACCAGAGGGTTAATGATCAAACTTGGAGAGGGGAATGCAAGTCATAATCACAAATTTTTTCAGACCAGCCAAAATCGCAACAGTCAGATCCAAGCCTGGGTTTAATGTCGGGCAATGCTGCACAATGGTATCCATCACCAGACAGCCAAATCTACACACCACAGAACAAGAATCAGGGAACTCATGCGAGTAATTTTAATGACGGGCAAAGGCGGAGTTGGCAAAACCTCGGTTGCGGCGGCGACAGGATTACGCTGCGCTGAATTGGGGCATAAAACTTTGGTTTTGAGCACTGATCCGGCCCACTCTTTAGCAGATAGCCTTGATTTGGAGTTGGGGCACCAGCCTAGCTTAGTTCGTCCTAACCTGTGGGCCGCAGAATTGGATGCTTTGATGGAGCTAGAAGACAACTGGGGAGCGGTCAAGCGCTACATTACCCAAGTCCTTCAGGCGCGGGGTTTGGATGGTGTGCAAGCCGAAGAATTGGCAATTTTGCCGGGCATGGATGAAATTTTTGCCCTCGTGCGGATGAAGCGCCACTACGATGAAGGGATTTATGACGTGCTGATTATTGACTCAGCTCCCACCGGCACGGCGCTGCGGCTGCTGAGTCTGCCAGAAGTGAGCGGCTGGTATATGCGCCGCTTCTATAAGCCACTGCAAAAAATGTCCGCTGCCCTGCGTCCTTTAGTCGAGCCGTTCTTTAAGCCGATCGCCGGTTTTTCGCTGCCTGATAACGCCGTCATGGATGCGCCCTACGAGTTCTATGAGCAAATTGAAGCCTTAGAAAAAGTGCTGACCGACAACACTCAAACCTCAGTCCGGCTGGTAACTAACCCGGAAAAAATGGTGATCAAAGAATCGCTGCGGGCCCACGCTTACTTGAGTTTGTACAACGTTGCGACTGACATGGTGGTTGCGAATCGGATCATTCCCGATAGCGTTAGCGACCCGTTTTTTACGCGCTGGAAGCAAAGTCAGCAGCAGTACCGTCAGGAAATTCATGACAACTTTAGTCCTCTCCCCGTCAAAGAGGTGCCATTGTTTGCCGAAGAAATGTGTGGAATCGCGGCCCTAGAGCGTTTGAAAGAAACTCTCTATGCCGATGAAGACCCGGCCCAAGTTTATTACCACGAAAATACGCTGCGAGTCGTCCAAGAACAAGGGCAGTATAGTCTTGAGCTTTATTTACCCGGCATCCCTAAAAATCAGGTGGAGCTGAGTAAAACTGCCGATGAGCTGAATATTCGAATTGGCAACCATCGCCGGAATTTGGTGCTGCCGCAAGCCTTGGCGGCCATGGAGCCAGCCGGAGCCAAAATGGAAGATGATTACTTAAAAATTCGGTTTGCCGCCCCGCAGCCCTTAGGCTCAGCCGCTAGCTAAACGGTTGGCGCTGGTGCCCAAAGATATGACTCATCTTGGGGCAGCAGGACTAGCGGGTTGGATTCGCACCACCTGGATGCCATCTACGAACCGAGTTCCGGCGGAGGATCGCGATCGCTTGATTCACGAATTTATTAATCTGTATCTGGAGCGGATCCCGCTTGATGCAGACGGGCTGGCCCATGTCCGGATGGTTTGGCTAGAGGTAGAGGCTGAGAGAGTTTGAGCGGAAGCATAAAACCAGTCTTGCCAAAGAATGAGTGGTAAGAATACTTAAGGATAGAGAGAATGATTTGGAGTCGTTTCGGCTCTGCTCCGCTCCAGAACCATGACAAATTAGGGCACCTGGCATGAAAGTCGCGATCGTGCATGAGTGGTTTGTCAGCTATGCCGGGTCAGAGCGGGTGGTAGAACAGTTGCTACATTTGTTCCCGCAGGCTGATCTGTTTGCGCTGGTTGATTTTTTACCAGAGCAGCAGCGAGGGTTTATTCAGGGTCGGCCGGTCAAGACTTCATTTATTCAAAATTTGCCTTGGGCCAAAAAACACTTTCGGCAGTATTTACCGCTGATGCCGCTGGCGATCGAGCAGCTTGACCTCAGCGGCTATGACTTGATTCTCTCTAGCAATCATGCCGTTGCCAAAGGGATTTTGACCCGCGCTGACCAACTGCACCTTTGCTATGTTCACACCCCGATTCGCTACGCCTGGGATTTGCAGCAGCAGTATCTGAAGGGAGCGGGTTTAGACCGTGGGCTGAAGGCAGTCCTAGCCAGTCTAATTTTGCATTATTTGCGCCTCTGGGATTTGGCAAGCGCGCATCGAGTTGATGTTTATGTTGCTAACTCTCGGTACGTGGCGGCTCGAATTCAAAAGACTTATCGCCGGACTGCCGATGTAGTTTATCCTCCCGTGGCGGTGAACCAGTTTGAGTGCGATCGCCCCCGCCAAGACTTTTACCTGACCGTGGCCCGGTTTGTGCCCTACAAGCGAGTAGATTTAATTGTAGAAGCCTTTACCCAACTTGGTTTTCCCCTCGTGGTAATTGGCGACGGCCCGAATTGGCAACAGGTGCGATCGCTGGCAGGCCCAAATATCCAACTTTTAGGACATCAGCCTGATTCTGTGGTTAAAACCCATTTAGAAACCTGTAAAGCCTTTGTGTTCGCTGCCGAAGAAGATTTTGGCATTACCCCCGTTGAAGCGCAGGCCGCCGGAGCGCCAGTGATTGCCTATGGGCGAGGTGGAGTAGCAGAAACAGTGATTGCCAAGCAAACCGGCATCTTCTTTGCTGAGCAAACCGTCGATAGTCTGAAGGCAGCGATCGCCGAATTTGCGCGACTGGCTTGGTCAGCCCAGCAGATTCGGCAGCAGGCCGAGCAATTTTCAGTGCAGCGATTTCGCGATCAAATGATGGCTCTAATTCAATCCCACTGGCAGGATTTCCAGCAAAGAAATGACATACAGTGATACTGGCGGATCCGGCGACGCCTAACCCTATGCAGCTCAAAACTAAATCTAGAATTAGGCTACCGCTTTCCAAACTTGTGACCAGCCATCGTCCCTGGCGGAATATGGCCCTGTTTGTGCTGGCTGACCTGGCTGGCTTGGGGCTATCGGCGATCGTCACGGTGCTGGTGCGCTGGTGGCTGGGCGGAGAGTTTCACCCTTCGCTTTACTGGCAGTGGTGGCCGATTCTGGGTTTGTTTGTGCTGGCCTACGGGATGGTCGGGCTGTATCCGGGGATTGGGATCAGCCCAGTCGATGAATTGCGCTGGTCTAGCTCCGCTACCACCCTGATTTATCTAGTGGTCGGAGTCGCCATCTTTATGGCCCGCAAAGAGGTGGTTTACTCGCGCTCAATTTTTATTGTTGCCTGGGGACTGTCCCTGCTGGCCTTTCCGATCGCCCGCGGCTGCGTCCGCTACTTGTTTGCCAACAAGCCCTGGTGGGGTTGCCCGGTGATGGTGCTCGGCGCGGGTAAAACAGGCGAGTTGGTAATTCGCACCCTCAAGCATCACCCCGGCTTGGGGCTGAAACCTGTGGTTGTTTTAGATGATGACCCCAGCAAGCAAGGGCACCTGCACGGCGTTCCGGTGATGGGTGGAATTAAACACGCCCCCCGGCTGACCCGACAGCTTGGCGTTACCTACGCGATTTTGGCCATGCCAGGCGTTTCCCCTGGTCGCTTGCTGGATATGCTGGAAACCTATGGTAGAACCTTTGATCATCTGCTCGTGATCCCAGACCTGTTTGGCTTTGCCAGCCTATGGGTGGCACCGATGGACTTGGGCGGTTTGCTAGCCTTAGACGTGCGGCAACAGCTCTTACTGCCGCTGCCGCGGCTGACTAAAAATTGCATTGATTTGCTGTTGACGTTTGTGATTGGCAGTCTGTCTTTACCTGTCCTGCTGCTGATTATGCTAGCGATTAAGCTCGATTCGGCTGGGCCGATTTTTTATACCCAAAAACGCCTCGGTCAAAACGGGCAAAGCTTCCAGGCAATTAAGTTTCGCACCATGGACAAAAACGCCGAGCAGCTCTTGGAATATCACTTTCAGCAGCAGCCCCATCTGCGAGACCTCTGGCAGCAAGAGCAAAAGCTGCGCCAAGATCCCCGGTTGACGAGAGTCGGTAAATTCCTGCGGCGGACGAGTTTAGATGAATTGCCCCAACTCTGGAACGTTTTACGGGGAGAGATGAGTCTGGTTGGACCCCGACCGATCATCACCGCCGAAGTGCCGCGCTATGAGGAAAAATTTACGCTCTACACCAAGGTCAAACCCGGTCTGACCGGGCTGTGGCAGGTGTCCGGGCGCAATAATATTTCCTACGAGGAGCGGGTAAATTTAGATGCCTACTATGTGCGCAATTGGTCAGTCTGGCTTGACCTCTATATTCTGCTGCGAACGGTTTGGGTGGTGATTACTGCCGAAGGTGCCTATTAGGAAAGTGGATGGCTAAACTTGCAAAGCACTGGCAACCCTTTCTG
Organism: Aphanocapsa sp. GSE-SYN-MK-11-07L; assembly: GCA_019359715.1. Classification (GTDB taxonomy): domain Bacteria; phylum Cyanobacteriota; class Cyanobacteriia; order Thermosynechococcales; family Thermosynechococcaceae; genus JAHHGS01. Next base: position 22,855 of record JAHHGS010000151.1, read on the forward strand.
CTCCGAATCAGTCTGTTGGTGTTGCCCTATCAGCCGATCGCCAGTCTAGTTGGGCTGGTCGTATTGCTAGTGACGGTATTTTGGCAACACGGGCGGGCGATCGCCCAATTACCGATCAGCAGAGTTTTTCTGGCAATCAGTCTGCTAATGATTCTGGGCGGGTTCTTTGCTTACGACAAACCAGAAGCTCTGCTCCAACTCGCCAACTATCTGCCCTTTTTTGGGCTGTTTGTTGCCCTCCGCTGGTTGCTGACTCGCCCCCGGCAGTTAGAGCAAATTGCGGCTGACTTAGTCCTGACGGCGATTCCCCTCAATCTGATTGGGATTGTGGAGTTTGCGCTCAAAGTCCTCCGCAAACTGCCGCTTAGTTTGCCGGATGGCTTCCAGTGGCAACTGTTCGGCTGGCCAGGCCCAGAGGAGCCGAATCGAGTTGTTTCACTATTTATTCATCCCAACTTTTTTGCTGGTTATTTAATTTTGGTGTTTGGCTTGGGGCTGGGGTTAGTCCTGAAAATTTCCGATCCGCCTGTTGTTCAGCGCCCTGGTCTGCTCCCAGCGACGATCGCCGCCCCAACTTGGATCATGCAGCGTAAATGGCTAATTTACGTGGGAACTTACCTGAATTTAGCCGGTATTTTTTGCGCCGGTTCCCGCAACGCGATCGCGGCGGCTCTGCTGCAACTGCTGATTTTTAGCCTATTCCTGAAGGGCAGACGCACCCTCAAGCTAATTTTTTTGGCGGGAATGCTGGCGATCGCCGCTGGAGTGGCTGTCTACGGGTTTGGCGGGCGGCAGGCGAACCTGGAAAGCTTTACGTCTGACCCCAGAGTCGGCGTTTGGCAAATTGCCCTGGACTTAATTCGCCAGCGCCCCTGGTTGGGTTGGGGCATGGGCAGCTTCAAGTTTCTCTACCCGCCCCGGCTGATTGATCCGGGCTATCCTGACATTGCCCATCCCCACAACTTTTGGCTGCTGATGGCCACTGAGTCGGGGATTCCGGTCATGCTAACCTTGACAGCGGCGATCGGCTATTTCTACTATCGCGGCGTTAGGGTGTTTATTTCTCACCGCTTAGAAGCGGCTGAGCAGGCAATTTTGCTGGGCTATTTGCTAGCGTTTGGCGGCAGCATTGCTTTTTCGCTATTTGACGTGACTCTGTTTGATGCCCGAATCAATGTCTTAAATTGGTTGACCTTGGCTGGGATTGCCCTATTCGTGCGACAGAATGACTTAGAGTATGTTTGTAAACAAAGATTACGAGAGGAGTGACTGAATTCTACTAACAGAGAGGATTAGGAAATCAGAGTTGCATGAGGCTAAGAGAATGGGACAACTCAAAACTTACGGCAGTGATTT
>JAHHGS010000152.1 GCA_019359715.1 Aphanocapsa sp. GSE-SYN-MK-11-07L
TATTACCTGCCGAAGTTTCTCAAAAATGACCCGCCGAGGTTGCTGTCATTTGGGTGCCGAAGTTAGTGTCTTTAGGCCGCCGAAGTTAGTGTCTTTGGGCTGCCGAGGTTAGTGTCTTTAAGCAGGCTAGCACTTCGGCGTAGCTAAACGGCTTGGTTAAGTAGTCATCAGCGCCCAGAGACATTGCTTCCCGAATGTCGGTTTTATCAGCTTTAGCCGTCAAGAAAATCAGCGGAATCGCGGCGGTGGTCGGGTCTTGGCGCAGCGCCGCCAGCACGCCATGCCCATCCAGTTCCGGCATCATCACATCGCAAAGGATTAAATCTGGATGAAATGAGAGCGCTCCCATCACACCCAGCAGCCCATTTTCAGCCCCAGCCACCTGGTAGCCATTGTCTTCTAAAATTTCTAGCAAATTTGCCCGAATTGGCTCTTCATCTTCAATCACTAGAATTTTGGTCATGCTGTCTTCCCTTGTGTATGGTTTGCCCCCCGATGAGTCGGCAGAACAACGGTAAACGTAGTGCCCTCACCCACCTGGCTGTCAATGTGAACTGTGCCGCCGTGCAAATCGACGGATTTTTTGACGATCGCTAGCCCCAAACCTGTACCAGAGATATTACCAACATTTCTGGCACGGTGAAAGGAATCGAAGATTTGGTCTCGATCGCTGGGCGGAATCCCAATCCCTTGGTCTTGGACCTCAAACCTGACGGCTTGGGCTTGGCAGTGCAGCCGAAAGAAAACTTGCCCCCCGTCAGGCGAGTATTTGAGAGCATTGGAGAGCAAATTGGGCAAAATGTGCTGTAGTAGCTTCTCATCCATCCAAACCAAGCCACACTGCCCCTTGACCTCAAACACCAATTGATGTTTTGCAGTGGCGCTGGGCTGCATTTCTTCAACCAGGTTGCGACAGTAGTCTTCGATATCGAGTTCAGTTGGATCAAACTCAAGCCGATCAGCATCAGCTTTGCTGATTACCAGCACATCATTTAGGAGGGCGGTCATCCGCTTCACCGCCGTTTGAATGCGCTCTAAGTGCTTCAAGTCTCTGGCTTCTGCCCAGTTGTGAGAGCGGCTTTCCAGTAAATCGACTGAAGATAGAATCGTCGTCAGCGGAGTGCGAAACTCGTGGGACGTCATTGACACAAAGCGCGACTTGAGTTCGTTGAGTTGCTTTTCGCGATCGAGGTCTTCCTGCAGTTCTATCGCAGCTTCATGTTCTTCCGTAATATCTCTGGCCACTAAAATCACGTTTTGCTCATTAATGGGGGAAATGCTGGCAGAACACCAAATTTCTTTCTCCCCAATCCGATGGCAATATTCAACAATGTGGGTTTGCTGAATCCCCAGGGCTTGCTGAATCGCGATCGCAAGTTCATCCACTTGGGCGGTCGGAAACACTTCTGCTAGAGATTTGCCGATCGCGGCTTCGGTCGGCTTATCGGGTAAGTCAGTGCTGGTCTGGGCAATCTTGACCAGCGTCCCATTCGCATCAAAGACTAAAATCAGCTCATTCATGGCGCAGAGCAGCCCCCGCAGCTCTGCTTCAGCCTGCCGCAGGGCATTCGTGCGGCGGGCGACCCGCTGTTCAAGTTGGCTATTGGCTTGCTCTAATCCCAAAAAAGCGGCTCCCAGTTGCTTGGCCATCTGGTTAAAGGACTGGGCTAATACATCAATTTCAAAGATGTTCTGTCGATCAATGCTGTGCTGGAGAATTGCTCGATCGTGGGCGGAGTTAGCGCCTTGGGCGATCGCGCTAGAGGCTTCACTCAATTTCAAAATCGGGCGGCTAATCCAGCGAGAGGTGTAGACTCCTAACGCCGTTGCCAGGGCCAGCGCCCCTAAACAGAGCAGCAGCGTGTTGCGGGTATTGTCTTGCACCTGGGCCATAAAGTCTCGCTCTGGCACCACAACCGCAATTAGCCAATCTAAATCGGGGTCAGTTTCAAACGGCAGCACAATTAGAAACTGCCGTTGGCCTTGAAAGTCAAATTCAAGGTAACGTGGCGCCGTCACAGCCTTTAGATCAGGGACTTGCTCGGTCAGAGCTTCGGCGCTGGCGCGGGTGAGCGGGTTTGGACTGGCAGCCGCTTGCAGCAGGCTAGGGGTTTGAGTCGCATCGGCAGTTGCCTTTGGGGTAGAGGTGGCCACCAGTAGCCCAGTCGGAGAAATCACCCAGGTCTGGCCATTCGGGCTAATGTTGAGTTCCTGCAAAAATTGACTCATTCGCTCCAGGCTGAGGGTAGCACTGGCAACCCCGCGTAGAGTTCCCTCCGCGTCATACAGGGGGCGACTGGCAGCGATTTCTAGACGATGGTTGAGAAAAGAAGGGTAAATTTGGCTCCAGACCGGGCGACGGGCTTGCACCGCTTGCTGATACCAAGGGCGGTTGCGGGGGTCAAAGTTGGGCAGCGATCGCAACAGCTTCGTCCGTTCTCCCTTCACATTCGTGGCGTAGGTTCTGATACTACCGTTGGTATTCTGATTCGCAATATTTAGCGCAATTGAACCATTAGAGAGCGATTCTGCGCCCAAGAAATCGCCTTCAGTTGTGCCCAGATTGATCTCAGACACTTGCTTAAATTGCCGCATCTGCTGCCAGAGATAGCGCTCTAGGCGGGGGCGATTGGTTAGCTTAAGGCTATCTAAGCTGATCACATCGGCGTTGATCCGATTCACCAACTGAGCCGTATTGAGATAGTTGATTAATTTTTGTTGGGTATGCTCGCCGGCTTCATTGCCCAGCTTTTGCACCAATTCACCGACCGTCCGCTGCCCATTTTTGTAGGCTAAAAAACCCGTCAGCCCCACCACTGCAAAAATTTGCAGCAAAAAAGGCACCACCAGCACCCACCGGAGTGGCAACTTGACTGCCGTCATCTTATGCATTGGATTCACTGTTGCAATTCACACCATCGCTATCAACAAAGTTGAGTCACTCCCACTTGATGCTGCGATCGCACCCTTGCCATCGTTTTTCAGAGCGGTTTGCTCAGTCTTGTATATAGTCTTCCCCAGTATCGAGGCAAAATTCCGCTCGCTGAAATTCTCGGCCCAAATAGGCGGCGTGATCAAACTTAGTCACCAGGCAGGTTGCCGGCTCCTCAAAGATTTTGATGCACAATTCCTTAGCCGTTCGCCCCTCAAACAGAGCCGCATGGGGGCGCTGGGCTTTGCCGCGGGTTGGGATCGGTTTGCCGGTATCGGGGTCGATCGCCAATCCCTTTTCATTGATCGTGTTGGTAAAATGCTTGGCGCAAATCAGCTCTGCCTGCCGATCTAGATAGATTAAAAAATAGCCGCCAGGGTCAAGGGCAATAAACCGCTGCGACAGTTTGCGATCAAGATTGGTGCGAGATTCGACTGATGTTTTCATGCGGACAGCGGATTGGGAAGCGGCTAGCGGGTGCAGTGACTGAGCTGAGAAGCGTTGCTGCGATCGGGCAGGTTGCCCTAACGGTTGGCTAGATCTCTAGTCTAGGCGGTTAGCTTGGTCACAGTCTAGGTTTGACTGGCAGCACAGGATCAAAGCGGCAGGGGCTATATATTGGCAAAGAGAGGAGGTTTGGTTTAGCAGCAGTAATTTGGCAGAATTAATCGGGGGTGGGGCAGAGATGATATCTGAAGTAACAAGCCGACCGCACAAATTTACGGTCTATCAACCTGTTTACCGTTTGGGTGAGCGTTTAGAGCGTTACTATGCGATCTCGCGAACGGTGACTGGAGCCTTAAAGGTGATTCTAAAATCCAGAATTCACAGGCTACCCCACGCTGCTTTTGGAGCTTCGATTGAGATTACCGATCGCTGCAATGCCGGCTGCAATTATTGCTATGTCTATCCGTCTGAGTGGACTCAGACCCAACGAATGGCAGGCTATTTAAACCTTTCCACTCATGAGCATCGAGAGCAAGAAAAACAGGTTTTTGCAACCCTGGCTAGATTGCATCGACAGGGCATTGTTCACGTCACGCTGATTGGCGGCGAACCCCTTTTAGCCTCGAAAATTATTTATAAAGCGGCAAAATTGTTTCCAGTCGTTTGGGTAGTAACCAATGGGGCCGCCAAACATCCAGTTAATTTGCCGCGCTCGGTTGTCATGAGTGTTTCAATCGATGGGCCGCCAGATTTGCATAACCGAACCCGCGATCCCAGCGGATTCTTTGCTAAACAGCAATACGGTTACTTAACTGGCATGTCAGCCGCGATCGCCAGAAACATTAATGAATCGGAGCGGGGAGCATTTGTCCATATCACTTTAACTCAGCAGTCTTTATCCCAATTCCCGGCAACGGTTGACTGGCTAGTGACTGATCTGACGAAACTGCGGGGAATTATGGTAAGTGGAGCCGCGACCACCAGCAGCGATCGCTCTCAAGCCCTAGAAATTGAGGATAAGCAATTGATTAAACAGATGATTAAGGACGCGGCTGATCGGTACGGCTGGCAACTTTTCCCTTTTAATCAACCCCTAGTCAATTCCTACCTGTTTGATCCAGAGTACGTGATTACTAACCCCGCTCAGTGTACCGTTGCCAGAAGAGTAGACAGCATTGGGTTTGATGGCAATATTGTTGGCAAATGCGTCTTGCGCGATCAGACAGACTGTACAACCTGTGCCTGTAATCTAACGGGATTGATGCGGGCCGTTTCAGCTCAAGATAAACCTTCGATCGCTGGACTCTGGCGCAGTTGCTTTGGATGAGATTGATCCTGATTTAGAAAGTGAGGAAATATAGCAGCTTAGTAATTCCGATTAAGCCCTCTATGTCAAGTATTTGAGATCTTTACGAGTGATAAATTAGCTTCACTTCAAAGAGTTGTTCCGACGGCAAAATGTAAGATTCGATACTCTCTGTCCTAGAGAAAATTAATTTAAAAACTGATATAGTTAAGGTCAGCATAAGTTTATTACTATACCTAACTCTCTATTCGCTAGTAATACTGTTGTATTTCTGCGGCTAAATCGTTTACGAATATTCATCTAAAGGTCTAACTAGCAGTCAAGCTGGTTAGCGAGGACGGCGATCCTCAAGGTTTCTTATGTGTTCTAGCTTAGGGGTTGATGTAATGACTGAATCTATGCTTACAGAGACTAAAGATCTAACATTCCCATTAGATAAAAATTTATTCCAACCAGAGTTTATTGAAATAGAACCAGGCTTTAGACCCAAAGCCATACAGCCAGGAGATATTGCTGCCAATGTTAAGCTGTGTATTCGACACCAGTGGAGTCTAGAAAGGCTAGAATCTGCGCTGCAAGACTCGCTTTGGTATGGCGATCAATTCAAGACTCCGGGATTGGTATTTGTCAATGGCAAACAGATCGCTTCGTACTCCGTGAAGCGTAACTATCCCCTCAATCAATTAGACGAGATTGAACGTGAAATCATTGCGTTAATTCAGCAAGCAGAGCAAGCGGCCGCCGAACAAAACCCAGAGGTCAATTTTGTCGGCAGATGGCTCATGCTGAGGCCTGGAGAATCCGTGACTGAAGGATTAGGTTTTAAGGTGACAATGCCCAATCTGAGCTTACTTGGCCCCTTTAGTGCCGAATACCGCATCTGTAGCTGTCGTAGTCTTGGTGCTCAGCATGGAATCAATGTGACCAAAGACTCTCGCCCAATCAACTCTGAGCCTGAAGACGAGGTGAAAGTGAATCTCAAAAATGATAGCAATGACCTACATTTTATCCTGCACGGCTCTACGGTGGCTGAAGGGATGATGGCGATCGCCATTACGCCACCCTCTGACTAAAGCATGATTCAGTCCTCAGTACAGGACAAAAAGCTTGAAAAAGTGATGAAGGTAGGGTTTCATCAGAATCACAACACTCATCTTTCCGGTTCTCTGGTAGATGCTCGATAAGAAGGGAATTCCAACAGCGATAAACGGATGCGGTTGGTCGAGGAGTTTTGCCGATCCAAGATAAATCCGAAACGTTTTGCGATCGATGATCTAGGACAGCTACAGAAAGACTAGGGCTGCGTTGGCAGTTAGCCTTTCTGTTTGCCATACAGTCCTATTAGCCTAGCAATAAAGATAGTTGGGTACATTACTCCAATGATTGACTCAAAGTTGGCCAAAACTTTAGCAAAAGCTGTCCCCGGTGCAATGTCACCATAGCCAGTTGTCGTCAATGTTGTAAAGCTGAAATAGATTAAATCACTCAACCCATCAATTTTGCCCAGATTTGATGACGTATTAAATGATTTCGGAACAAGAATTTCAGTAATTGCGTATAGGTTTGCCCAAAACATACCAATTAAAAAATAAACGCAGATTCCCCCCTTGATCGTGTCAACCGTTACTCGTTCAGACTGAAATATTTCCAGCGTAATTAAGTAAACAGGCACTCCCAAAAAAACTAAAATCACAAATCGACTTAAAGCAATCATCTGCATTGATGGCTCCGATGGGACGATCTGTAATGTGCTGAGAAACATCAACATCAGGGTCCAGCTTGCTAATCCAAGATAAATCCGAAACGTTTTGCGATCAGGCTGTAAGGCTCGAATTACCCGCACCAGCAACAGCAATGGAATCAGAAAAATAATGAAGCTTGCCAAGGATGCATTTTCGGTCAATGGCCCACCCAGGAAAGCCAACATCATGGCTAGGAGCAGTTGGTTGTATTTATTTTCTGCGAATCTTGCTAGGTTAATTTTAATCATAAAATTTTAACCTGACGTTCATGCTCAAAGAATAACAAGACTTTGAAGGTGGTTCATGGCAACTCCTGTAAATTTTTAGGTATTCATTCGCTCGTAAATTGCTGAAGTTGAGGGAGAGTAGCGAGTCAAATAATTAAAGATCCAAAACTTAATAAAAGTGTCCATAATGACGGGCACTGTCGCAATGAATAGATTAACAAAGACCTTGCTTGGCGGGAAGCCAAAATGCTCTGAAACTCCTTCTAGAATTACCTCCCATCCCTCTGGAGAGTGAAACCCAACAAACATATCTGTGATCAAAATAAATAAAAACACTTTCAGTGGATCACTCAAGCTCAAAAAGGCCCGATTAGAAAAACTTCTCAGCACACTTAGCTGATCTCGACCGAGGAAAACTAAAACTGCGAAAACCACCAGAGAGACTCCATCAGCCAGCATATTCTTGACTCCATTTAGAGTTTCAGATAGGGCTTCGCGGGCTAGTTCTGTGGCCGACTCTTTAATTTTGGCTTTTTTCTCAGCCGCAGTCATTTCTGGAATCAAGCCTAAAAGCTGCTTAATTTCTAGGGTTTCTTTCAGGCGAGAAAAATTGGCAATATAGTCCTCTGCCACTTCATTCGTAATTTTGACTTGCCGGTAATGGCTTTCACCATAGGCATTCAGAAGCGGTTCAAAGATCAAATTGCGGGTTGTCACTTGCACCAATACCGGAATCAGCAGCAAAATAATTAGCCAGCGGACAGCAATTTTATTTTGTTTTCGCCGTAGTCTGAGTTCCTGCACGACTTCTTGCTCGTATTCAGGGTTGAGTTCTTTGCTAAATTGCCCAAAGCTACCTAGAAAAGAGGGTGATTTTCGATTTGGGCGGCGAGGGGGTTGGGTTGGATTGAGATTGGGCGGCGAAGCCATTGTCCCCGATTGGGGTAAATCAGCCGAACTTGTCGCTACAGGTGGGTCTTGAGCGATCGCTTGGCGAATCAAATCTAGCTCATCTTCTCGGTAGCGACAAACCACAGATTCAATAAACGCCAGCTTAGAGAGAATCACCGCTTCTGGACTTTCAGGCTGTGTTTTCTCTGCCTGATTTGTCTGGTTTGGCTCAGAGGCTTCAGCTTGGCTGGCAATTGACCGATTGCGCAAAAATCCAATCATTCGAAAGCGAGCCAACCCGAGCCGAATTCGCAGCAACTGCTGATCGCGCTGGCTGCCAAAATAGTCGCTGACCGTTTTGCCCTGATTGGGCTGAAAGGCAATCCGCTCACCTTGGAAATGCTTTTCTTCAATGCTTTTAAGGGTCTGAGCCGCCTGGTAAGCATCTGCTAAGCCTTGCAGTGAAGACTGACTCACCCATTGATTCAATTGCGACAGGTTCCAAGCTGGCATTGCTTCATGCCTAAAAAAGCAGGCTAACAGAATATTAGTTTAGTGCTTCAGATGGCGGATTGTTCAACGATTTTGAGACTTCTCCAGCATTAATTCGGCAATGTTCCACAGCCCCCGGGAGGGCAAGCCAGAATATTTGAGACCGGACAGCCGATCGCTGACTGCCATCAGGGTCAATTGATTCGAATCAGGGAGCGATCGCCCGCAGCTTACCAACAGCAGCGCTAGGCACAGCCAAATCCGCCAGCCAGACTCAAAAACCACAGCAATCTGTCGCAGCATTGCTACTGGGTCTGGCTTTGAGTCATTTGCATCAGCTTGCGAATCACCTGAATTTGGTGGTGACTCGGTGCTGCCAATGGTCGCGCTCGTTTGACCAGTTGAAACGCCTCCCAGAGTTCAAGCTGATGCACACAGCACAGATAGGCAATGCAGACCGTTGGCGATCGCTCAATTCCGGCTAAACAGTGAACATAAATCGGCATCCCCCGCCGATCACATTCCTGCAGCACATCAACCGCTTTGACTAAGCGCTCAGCCGTTAGCTGGGCACTATATCGACTGTCCGGTAAAATTAGCCGAACGCAATTAAAGCTTTGCTTGATTTCTGGGGGTAAGTCTCCTTCGCTAGGAGCGCACAACGAGAGGATAACCTGGATTTTAGATTGGGTAAAAAGGTTAATCTGCTTTGCCTTCGGTAGTCCTCCTACCGCCACCTTGCCAGGGATGACCCAATCCAGCTTAGTTGGTAGCCCGGAGGAGCGACGAGACGTTGATCGATCAGGCCCAGAATGATGACGAGAGCGATTTCCGACCATCCTCACGATCGGTTGCCCAACCGCAATTATTCTCTGTAAAAACTGCTTAATCTTTTTAATCAGCGCTTGCACACGAAGAGTCCTACCTGGCACAACCGGTATTTCAAAACTACTGAGCCGGCCCGTTTACACTATATTCCCTAGATTTCAGCGTCTAAATGCATGAGGTGAACCTACCAAACCTATATAGAATTTAGGACTTTATGGTAACCTCATTAGGCAAATGGTATCTCAGGTCAGCCATTCTTTTAATTTTTGTATCGAAGTACGACTTAGCAAATTGAACTGATATTCACCAATGAGTTCTGAGTTACCCAGCGAGTTTTCACATTCCTCTCCAACCGCCGAGACAGAATTTCATTCGGTGATGCCAGTCGGCAATTACAGGGCCTACGATCGCGGCACGGTCGGGCTAAAAGAAATTCTGGCATTGATCCGCCGGCGGGCAGTTTTAATTGCGGGTGTAGCCGGGGTTGTGTTCGCTGCCACCTGTATCTACACGTTCACCCGCAAGCCAATCTATGCGACTGGCTTTGAAATGTTGGTGACTCCGATTCAAACCAACCCAGAGTTAAAGCAGGGTAAAGGGGCTGATGAGGCTAGCCCTGACTATACAGGCTCCTTTGGAGCAGGCGACCACAGAACCTTGGTGCAGGTTCTGCAAACTCAAGTCATCTTAGCTCCTGCGGTCAAGGCTTTACAGAAAAACTATCCTGGCATTGATGCTTTTGAGATTGCGGCCAACCTCAATATTGCCCAGAAAAAAGACACTGATTTTATTGGCGTTAGCTATAGCGATACCGATCCGGCCAAGGCTTTTACCGTCGCTACCCAACTGGCTAAATCCTACGTTGACTATGGCGATTCTCTTCGCAAGTCGAGCCTGACGCAGGGAATTGAGTTTGTCGAGAAGCAGCTACCGTCCCTGCAAGGCCGGGTCAGTCAACTGCAAGCCAAGTTAGAAAAATTTCGCCAGCGCTATTCCCTGATTGACCCAGATGCGCGGGGGGTGTCTCTCGCAGAATACATCAGCAGCATTGAGCAGAAGCAGGATGAAACCAAGGCTGCCCTGGATGAGACGCAGGATACCTACGCTAATTTAAGAAAACAGTTAGGCAACTACTCTCCCACAGAGGCGATCGCAGCTTCTTCCTTAAGCACATCAAAGCGTTATCAAGCCCTGCTCGATAAGCTGCAAGAAGTAGAAACCCAAATTGCCCAAGCCTCAGTCACCTATCAACCCAATAGCCCGCAGATGCAAACGCTCCTGGAAACTCGGCAGAGCTTGCTGCCGGTTCTCCAGCAAGAAGCAAAAAAGCTGCTGGGGAATAAATCAATGCCCCGAAGCCAAGGCAACGTGACCGGCATTGCTGAAGAGCTGAATGCCAAAATGGTGCAAACGGCCAATGACTTGCAGATGTTAAAGGCGCGATCGCGGGCGCTTGATGCCGCTCAAGCCCGCCTACAACAAGACTTTAAGCTTTACCCTGCTCTGGCTCGCCAGCACACAGACCTCCAGCGACAGCTCAAAATTGCCACTGAAAGCTTAGAGCGGTTTTTGGAAACCAGAGAAAACCTAGAAATTGAGTCGGCTCAGAAATCTCAGCCCTGGCAGGTCTTATCGCGTCCGCTGGTGCCAAACTTGCCTGTCTCGCCAAATGTCCCCCGTAATCTTTCGCTTGGGTTTATTGGCGCTTTGCTCTTGGGGACAGCCGCTGCCTTTTTGGCTGAGAAACTGCACGATGTCTTTCATTCTGCTAACGATCTGCGGCGAGATGTCATGCTGCCTCTGCTGGGCATTGTGCCCTTTAGACGAGAGTTACAGACTGCTTCCCAGCTTGAGGGTCAACGGCTGGCAGAAGACCTTGCTGCCTCACCCGATTTTGTCGAAGCTTTCCGCAGTGTCTACAGCAACATCAGATTACTGTCGGCAGGAACCCCGATCCGCTCTGTTGTGATTACCTCCGCCTTACCCGCCGATGGAAAATCAACGGTTGCTTGTAACCTGGCTTTAGCGGCGGCGGCCATGGGCAAACGGGTGCTATTAGTTGATGCTGACTTACGCCGACCGACAGTGCACCAAAACTGTGATGTTTCTAATTTGCGGGGAGTAACAAATGTTCTGACCGCCAACGTTCCATTTGACCAGGTGATTCAGAAGTCTACGATCGAGGAGAATCTCGACATCTTAACGGCTGGGCAGGTTCCGCCTGACCCAACTCGCTTGTTAGCCTCCACCAAGATGCAGCAACTCATGAAAGACCTGGAGGCACACTATGACTTGATTGTTTACGATTCGCCGCCCTTAGTTGGCTTTGCCGACAGCATGATGCTCGCTGGCAGTACGGATGGTTGCTTGATGGTGGTTGGTTTGGGGCATACTGAGCGATCCGCCCTTTTGGAAGCGTTGGAGCATCTCAAGGTTTCTGGCACCACGGTGCTAGGACTGGTTGCCAACTCAATGAAGCAATACACCTCCGATGAAAATGGGTTTAGCAAGCGCTACTACGCTCGCTATTATGGCGATCGGGTCGTCGAAGAAGCAGAAACAAATCATCTCTCTTCTTCGTCATAGCAACCGTCACGTCGAATTAAGTGACCGCAAATCACAAGTTTTGCTTGATAATGCCAGTTGTGTGATCTCTAAACTTACTCATTGGGGAGCCTTAAAGCAGAGTTTCCCAGAGTTGAGCCAAATCCAAATTGTTGCTTATTGTTTGGGGGATTGTCCAATGGTTATTTATACTTTGACTAGTCAATGCACGGCCAAATCTTCAGCTCACGCTAGTTAAGGTATAGGCAGTGTATGAAAGGAATTGTCACCTCCAGCTATCAAGAATTTAATGCTGGCAGCAAGCAGCTTGGAAGTATTTCTACAAATACTGCAACTCGACCAACTCGGTCAGACAGTTGGATGAGGGCTGAGAAATTGCGGGTACGCCGCCCCGATCGAATTTATCATTTTGCCAAATATTACCCACCAACACCGGGTGGGATTGAAACTCACGTTCAGACCTTGGCGAGGGCGCAGGCAGCTTTGGGGGCCGAAGTGCATGTGATTTGCATAAATGGCTCAACCCACTCCACAACGTCACTGGCAAAAACCGCAACGGTTGAAGAAATGGATGGAGATGTGCGAGTGACGCGAATTGGTCGCGATTTTACCTTAGCCAGATTTGATGTCTGTCCTGAGTTATTTAGAACCCTGCGTCAGCTTCAGGGGGCACCAGACACAATTTTTCATTTGCATACGCCGAATCCGACGATGCTGATGGCGTTAATGACTTTACGCCCAACTGTTCCGCTTGTCGTTACCCATCACAGTGATATTGTTAAGCAGCGCTTTCTTAAGTATGCACTGCGACCGGTTGAGCACTGCGTTTACCGCCGGGCAACCCGGATTGTCACCACGAGCGATCACTACATTGCAGGCTCAAAGTTTTTAAAGCTGTATGAAGATAATCTGGCTTCTTTGCCCTTAGGTCTAGACAGTTCTGCATTTGGTCAGCCATCGTCTGCTGCTCTGGCATTTGCGAACAGCCTGCGTCAGACTTACAACGAGCCAATTTGGTTGACCGTTGGCAGGTTGGTTTACTATAAGGCTCTCCAGGTGGGCATTGCAGCCTTGGTCAATGTTCCCGGCAAACTTTACGTGATTGGGAATGGCCCCCTAGAGCAAGACCTCAAACGCCAAGCTCAGGCGCTCGGCTTAAGCGATCGAATTATTTGGCATGGGCAAGCCAGCCAGGACGAGCTAGTGGGAGCTTACCACGCTGCGACAGCGCTTTGGTTTCCCTCCAATGCCCGCAGTGAAGGGTTTGGTTTGGTGCAAGTTGAAGCCATGGCCAGTGGGTGTCCAGTCATTAATGCTGCCATTCCCTGTAGCGGTGTCACCTGGGTTAGCCGCCATGAACAAGAAGCCTTGACAATTCCCCTCAATGATCCGATCGCCCTCGCCCAAGCGGCTTGGCGCTTACTGAATGAACCAGGTCTGCGCGATCGGTTGGCTGAGGCTGGGCGAATTCGGGCCCAGGAATTTGACCATATCACTATGGCCAAGCGGAGCATGGCGATTTACGAGCAGATACTTTAGCAATCTAGGGGCGGGTTGAGCCAAAAGCTTTAAAAGGAAAAGCCCTGGGGACGACGGGTAGGCAAAGCGTTGCAAAGCCTTTGATGGTGGGTGACATCCGCAGCGATCTCCATCCGAAAGAAAAGCAGCGGCCTCGTTGACCCGCCCGCCACGAACTCACAGCGCAGCAGCAGAAGGCACTGGCAGCCTTTCGCCTAGCGATAGGTCGAATCGAGGCCAGGCGAGCATCGTTTGCAACGGTGCGCCAACACTCGGCCGCCCCATAGGACCAATCTAAGCCGCCTCGACTGGTTATATTTTCTGGGTGCGATCGCCAACTGCTGAGTCGATCGCGCACGTAGTAGGCACCGTAGCTTTCCTGGCAGAGCAGATAAGTCAGCCAAAGATCATAGGCTGGGCCAGCTTTTGCCGGCAATAGCGAAGGCAACAAGCTCTGCCGAAAAACTGCCCCCATTGCCATCGGAATGGTTTGAGCCGCCAGCAAGTCAAAAAATGGCCGATGAATGCCCTCCATCAAGGCTAAACGCCCCCAATCCTTAGTTGTCTGCTCTGTTTCAGGAACCAGCCTCTGCCCGTCTGCATCTACCACCCAATGGTCACAAAATGCCAGGGATAGGGCGGGATGCTCAATCAGAGGCTCAACCAGCCGTTCGATAAAAGTTGGGGCAAAAAAATCATCGTGATTTAAGACCGCAATATACTCGCCCTCCGCTTCTCGAAAACAGAGCAGATGATTACGCGCAACTCCCAATCCAGGAAAATTATGGCGATATCTGAGTCTTGGGTCTAAAAACTGTTCAACCACCGCTCGCAGCGATGGATTGGGAGAATCATCTGAAACAATAACTTCAATGTTTTGCCAGGTTTGACCTAAAGCGCTCTTAATTGCAGTTGTCAGATGATCGGGTCGAGTTTTGTAAGCTGCGATCGGAATCGTGACAAGGGGCTGCGGCACAGGCTTACTCCAGATCTGAACTAGTCGTGAAAAATGCTCTTTAGGAGATTGCGATCGCGGAGGCTTACTTGAGCAAGAACACCTTTAAGGCTGGTTTTGAATAACTTTGATCAGAGAACTCAGATCACCCCGGCGCATAGGGCCGAGGGAAAATTCCCACGGGAAGAGCACGAACCCATTGTACTTTTTGTTCCGGCCAACTTGAATTTGAGCGGCGATCGCTGCTGATGTTTGGGCTTGCCAGCCTGGGCCGGTGTACAGCCCGACCCGGATGGGCACAAACTGCCGCAGAGTCTCAATCTCTGGATCAGCCAAGACGGTATTCACCTCAGCCACGGTCGGGCGATAGGCTTGCACCACCACTTCATCGACATAGCCCCGACGCACCCAGGTTGGCCAGTCTTGCAGCGATTCTTGATAGGCAAATGCTGGCGAATTCGGCGCGATCGAGATGATTAAGTCTGGCTTTTTTTGTTTAATTGACCGAGAAATTTTAGCCATCAGTTGGGTCAGCTTGTCAGCCCGCCAGCGCATCCACTCAGGGTGGTTGGGATCGGTAGGCGGTGGATAGCCGTTTTCCTGCTGAAATAGTTTTTTTGTGTAGGGGTCATAACCAAAGGCAATCGGCAGGGCAAAGTGGTCATCCAACTGAATCCCGTCAATGTCATAACGCTCCACAACATCGGTCAGCAGATTGACCATAAATTCCTGCACTTGGGGATGAGCAGGATTCATCACGACATGGTTGGCCCCCGATAAGCTACGGCTGAACCCACTCAGGAGGGGTAAGCTTTGCGGCTTGGGTTGAGGATTAATATAAACGCTGCCAGCGGCATTTCGAGTCAACCAATCTGGGTGCTGTTGAGCAATTTGGGAATCATCGGTTACCTTCAGTCCATATTCAAACCAGGGAATTACCCGCAGCCCTTGGCGCTGCCCGGTTTGAACCGTTGCCTGCAAAATATCCCCGACGCTCAAGCTTTGGGGGGCGACTCGACTGGGATAAAAGGTTTTACCCTGACTCCAGACGCCTGGATAGAGGGTATTGATCTGGTGCGCGGCAATATCGTGCAGAACTTCGTCTAAAAAAGTCGTATGGTAAAGCCCAGACAGGGCAATATTGGTCATCCAGACGCCTCGGATTTCGGGCGTGTTTGCAGCTTTGCGATCGGGGGGTCGATGCAGGGCGATCGCAACCAACATCACACCGGTAGAAAGACCGAGCATCCTTTTGAGGTGTTTGATTTTCATCTCAGTTCAGGGATCCTGGCTAACCTGGGTGGGTAGCTTCCCTGGTTGGACGGCGATCGTCAAGTTCTGCCCTTGGCGACTCAACTCCAACTGGAGCGCCTGCGCGGCAGTGCTGTTTTCGACTGCCTGCTGGACTTGATCGGATTTTGTCACCGCTTGCCCATTAATCTTATTAATCACATCACCAGGGCGTAAACCCGCTAAAGCGGCCGGTGAATTTGGAATCACGGCAAAAACCAGGACACCTGTGTCGGCTTGCACCTGAAAACCCACCCTGGGGCTACTATTAATTTTTTGTCTCAATTCTGGATTCAGGCTAGCCATTCGAATCCCTAAGAACAAATGATCAACTTTGCCGTTGGCAATCAGTTGGTGGGCAATCTTTTGAGCGGTGTTAATCGGAATCGCAAAGCCCAGTCCCTGCGCTCTGCCAATAATTGCCGTATTCATGCCAATGACTTGTCCTCGCTGGTTGAGCAATGGCCCACCAGAATTGCCGAGGTTAATCGCAGCATCGGTTTGAATAAACCCAACTCGCTTGTCGGGGACACCGACATCTCCACTCGTGCGCCCAGTCGCACTGATAATGCCCGCTGTCACAGTGTTGTCTAACCCTAAAGGATTACCGATCGCGATCGCCCAGTCCCCTGGGCGGAGTTGATCTGAATTGCCGATTTGCACCGTGGGTAAATTCGTGGCTTCAATTTTTACGACGGCGACATCGGTAATCTCATCTTGGCCTAAGACTTTGCCCTGAAAGCTACGCCCATCTTTTAGGGCCACTGTCACCTGGTCAGCGCCACTAATCACGTGGGCATTGGTCAGAATAATCCCATCGCTGCTGATGATAAACCCAGAGCCAGTGCCCCGTTCAACCCTGGAAGCGGGAGGTCTGACCGATCCAAAAAACTCTCGAAAAAAGGGGTCATTCATGATCGCTGGCGCCCGCGTTGTCACCGTGCGGGCAGAGTCAATCCGCACTACGGCCGGGCCAACTCTCTCGACCGCTGCCGCGATAAAGTTGACATCGTTATTTGGGATCGGGGCAGGCAACTGAGCCAAGCTAGCTTGCAGCAGTGAATTACCGGACGGTGCAACTAGCAGCGCCCCTGCCGAACCCGCCAAAGCCGCAGCCAGAGCCGTCAATCCTTGCAGTCCTGAGAATCTGAATCGCATAAATTAGTGCCTGTCAGCCTTGTAGCGAAATTGGCTGATCCTGGATGAAATTATATCAATTTGAATTGGGTTGGAGACGCTCAGACCGCCCTGCCGCAAACATTCAAACCTCCTAAACTGGCACAGTAAATCCCATTGTGATCCTGTTTTAGAGTTATCTTTGGAGTCTGTCTACCCTTGATGATTCTGACTTTGAGGCACCGTCATGAAATCTATCCTCCTGGTTGGTCTGCTGGCTGCGATCGCTGCTCCCAGCCTAGCGAACGAACCAATTTCCAATCGCTTGATTGACTACGAAGCCTTCCAAAAAATTGTGGTTGAATCGGGGCAGGAACGAGAACCTAGACGACTAACAGAGGCTGCTTTTTTAAACATGCTGGCTAAAGGCAATGTCATTTTGCTAGATGCCCGCAGTGATTCTAGATATGCTATGCGTCATGTCAAAGGAGCCGTGAATCTGCCGTTTACCGATTTTACAGAAGCTGCTTTAGCCAAAATCATCCCCTCAAAAGACACGAAGATTTTAATCTACTGCAACAACAATTTTGAGGGCAGCCCGATCGCTTTCGCTAGCAAAGCCCCCAGCGCTTCGTTGAATTTAGCTACCTATACCTCGCTCAAATCTTACGGCTATACAAACGTCTACGAACTTGGCCCGCTGTTAGACGTGGCCACAACTAAGATTCCGTTTGCTGGTTCAGAGGTTAAGTGATCCTCAACCCGTATTCCGCATCCCGGCCGCAATGCCGTTGATGGTCAGCAGTGCCCCTCGCAGTAGCTCACCTCGGCTGTAGCGCGATCGCAAGATTGCTCCAGAGGTAGACTGGCTTTGATGCTGACGCAGTCGTTTCAGCAGCGACACCTGTAAAAAGCCGAGCGGGACAATTGTGCCATTGCGGAGCTGCACTGATCGCTGCAAGTCAGGATCACCATCGAGCAGGCGCTGATGCCCAGTAATCGTCAGCACTAAGTCACAGGTAAGGTAATATTCTTGAGCAATTTGCTCAAACAAGGGGGCGAACCGCTCCCGGTCTTCCGGCTGGGTTAACTCCTGCATATAGTGATTGGCAATTTGCAAATCCACCTTGGCGAGGGTCATTTCTACCTTAGAGATTGCCATCTTGAAAAACGGCCACTTGAAGTAGAAATAGCGCAGCAGCGACAGATGTTCGGCGGGTTTCTCGTTTAAAAAGTCTTGCAGAGCCGTGCCTACACCGTACCAAGCCGGCAGCAAAAACCGGCTTTGCGTCCAGCTAAATACCCAGGGAATTGCCCGCAGGCTGGCCAGGGTTTTCTTGCCGCCCCGACGGGTGGGGCGAGAGCTAATTTGGAGTTGGCTAATTTCTTCGATCGGAGTAACTTGATGAAAAAAGTCAACCAAATCGGGCTGCTCGTAGATCAAGTTGCGGTAGCGCTCCCGCGATCGGGCCGATAGCTCCTCCATAATTTCGTGCCACGGCTCAATTTCGTCAATGCTGGTTCGCAGTAAGCTGGCTTGAATTACAGCGGTAGTGATTGTTTCCAGGTTATAAAGCGCTAGTTCGGCCAGGGCATATTTAGAGGCCAGCACTTCCCCCTGCTCAGTAATTTTGATCCGTCCTTTGATGGTTTGACCGGGTTGAGCCAAAATCGCCGCATAGGCAGGCCCGCCGCCTCGCCCGACGGAGCCGCCCCGCCCGTGGAAAATCCGTAGCACCACATCATAGCGCTCGGCGGTTTTTTGGAGAGCTTGTTGGGCCTTATAAATCTCCCAGTTGCTGCTTAAAAAGCCAGAGTCTTTATTGCTGTCGGAATAGCCCAGCATCACCTCTTGGAGAGACTTTTGAGGGTGGTTGGCAGCAGCATCCGGGCTGGTGGGCAGGGCCTGACTATTGGCTAAATAATTTCGGTAGGTTGGCAACTCGAACAGTTCCGTCAGCACCATTGGCGCTTTTTTGAGGTCTTCGACGGTTTCAAACAGCGGCACGACATCAAGGGTGCCGGTGCCGGTCACAGGGTCGTAGAGGCCAGCTTCTTTGGCTAATAGCAGCACTTCCAGCAAATCGCTGGCATCGTGACTCATGCTAATCACGTAGGTGCGGCAAATATCGGGGCCGAACTCCTGTTGCAGCCGCCGCACCATCCGAAAGGTTTCAATTGTCTCTCTGGTGCGATCGCCAAACGGCAATTCAGTCGGAATTAGGGGACGACGGGTTTGCAGTTCGGTGCTCAGCCACAGCGATCGCTCCGACTCAGACAGGTCATTGTAGCGCCGAGGCAGGACGCAGAGATACTCAGCAATTTCCGTAAAAGCATCAGAGTGGACAGTGCTTTCCTGGCGAATGTCCAATTGAGTTAGGTTAAAGCCAAAAATTTCCACCTGACAAATCAAATGCTCTAGGTCGCGGCAGCCCAGCCCTGTGGCTTGCAGATTTTGCTGAATCAACATCAGCTCTGCTAGAAAATCGTCGCCAGAGCGGTAAATATTGGCTTCGTTATCGCTGACACCATCCAGGTCAGAAACCGGATACCAGCCGTTTTGCAATTGCAAATTGCGATCGCGAGTCATTTGCAGCCGATACAAAATATAGGACAGCTTCAGCCGATAGGGTTCTTGCCGAAACCGCACCGAAAACTGCTCATAGATGTCGGGTAACTGCTGCTGGTCTTGCTCTAGGGAGTCCAGCAGGTCGGGCAAGACATCGCACCAGTGTAGCGACAGGCTGAGTAGGTTAGTTAACCTTTCGACTGAACCGAGATACTTTTCTAGCACCAAATTCCGCTGATAGCAGGCGGTCTGCCAGGTCACTTCCGGCGTCACAGAGGGGTTGCCATCTCGATCCGACCCGACCCAAGAGCCAAACTGACAAAAGTTATAGCGGGGGGGGCGCAGATTAGGAAAGGTCTGCTTCAATGACTGCAAGAAGCGTCGATACAGCAGGGGAACCGCATCGAACACAACTTCCTTAAAGTAGTGCAGGCTATACTCAACTTCATCTAAAACCGCGGGCTTAAACTGATGTAGCTCATCGGTGCGCCACCAGAGCCGAATTTCTTCTGTCAGTTGCTCTTGCAGATTTTGAATGTCCCAACTGCTGCGGCTACCCAGAGCAGACTCGACCCGATCAAGCTGTTCGAGCACTTTGGCAATTCGCCGCTGCTTGTCGCGGATGGTTTGGCGGACAATCTCGGTCGGATGAGCGGTAAAGACAAGCTTGACATCTAGCTGATCAATCAGGCTCTGGATATGCTGGGGCGGCACATTCAGCGATCGCAGGCGCGGGAATAGCCACGAAAAAGTACCCTGGTGAGGCTCTGGCGAGGCCAGATCGTAAAGGCTATTTTCTAGGCGCTCGGTTGGCCCACTGCGGACATCGGCAGAACTTGTTTGCAGCGGAAAGCTTTCGCCGCTAATTCTAGAGCCATAGTCTGCTTCTAGGACATGACTAACCGCCCCAGACTCTGCCTGGGTGCGGTGCAAGCTCTCTTGCTGTTCGTAGTGCTGCTCAACAATATTAATTAACTGAAAATAGAGAGCAAAGGCCCGCGCCGCCCGAATCGCCTCGTTTAAGTCCAGCTTCTCGACAATCTTAAGCACCTCTGCCTCTGGGATTTTAGGAGCTTGCCCCTCTGGAGAGCACATCGCCCGCAGTTGCCGCAGCAAATCCACTAGGGGTTGCCCACACTCAGATTGGAGAACCAGCTCCAGGAGGTCTTCGACCACTTGCAGGCGATCGCGCAACGATTGCTGGCGTTCGATGGCGACACTCTGTTCCTGATCAGCAATATTGAGAATAGAAGTCATAGAGGCTTTGCCCAGCAGGCTTACTCGATCATATTATGTTGAGTCGGTTCCGGAAAACGCAGCGAGGGTAACAACTCCCCGCGAAAGATTTCTTCGCTGGCAGCTCCTAGCTGTTGAACTGCTTGGATCGCCAATCGCCCACCCACCAGCGCAACCAAGAGCGGAGCCACACTGAAGCTCGTTAGCACATTAATCTGATCACAGGAGGAAGCAGGCATCGCTTGCTTAGAAACAAATGAGGGTGACGTTTGCATGATGTTAGCGCATTCGTTAGCGATGCGAAATAGACCTCAACTCGACGGCGGAGCTTGATCCTGATCGGCTGACTGATCTAGCAAAAATTTTTTAGATTTTTTCAGCTCTGACCAGAGGTTTTTGATGTCATTGTAAGCATCTTTAGAACTAATTTTACCTCCAGACTCCAGAGCACAAATGTAGCCAACCCGCTGAGCGAACTCTTGTAGATTGGCATTAAAGGCTAAATTACCCGGCGTAAATTCACCGCGATACTTGGCAGTTGGAAATAAAAACTCCTCTTTGCTGTTATCTGGTTCATTTTCCACGGTTGTCCCCCTCTGTCTGATTCAGACATAGATTTAGCAGAACTCAGATGCCATTGTATGAGCGATTTCTGGATCAGAACTTACAGGCACTTCGAAACTAGAGGTTAAATCGTTAAAGCCCACTGGTTAGCCCAGTTCAACGTTTTTTGCACTTCCTCTGGAGTCAGGGCCTCACAGTAGAGTCGCAGCAGCGGTTCAGTGCCGCTAAACCGAATTAGCAGCCAGCTTTGGTTGGCTAAGTGGAACTTAAATCCATCCACGGTTTGGCACTTTAAGACCGGAATGCCCAGAATGGATTGGGGCGGATGGGTTTCAAGCTGAGTCTGCAAGCGATTTTTCACCTCTAAGCTAGCCAAAGGCAAATCAATCCGATCGTAGCAAGAAGCATAGTTAACCTGAGTTTGCAAAGATTGATAAAGAGTCGTTAAGTCTTGACCGGATGCGGCTACTGCTTCCAGCAGATACAGCCCAGACAGCAGTCCATCTCGCTCAGGAATGTGACTGCCAAAGCCAATCCCACCGGATTCTTCGCCACCGAGCAGCACTTGAGCGCTCTCCAGCATTCGATCGGCCGTGTATTTAAATCCAATTGGGGTTTCGTAGACGGACAAGCCGTGCATTGCCGCCACCTGCGGAATTAGATCAGAGCTGCTGATCGATTTAATCACTTCACCTTGAAAGCCACGCCGAGTCGCTAAATGGTCAACCAAAATTGGAATTAGGATTTGGGCGCTCTGATAGTTGCCCTGTCCATCGATCGCCGCAATCCGATCACCGTCGCCATCGAACACTAAGCCCACCGTGAGCGTGCCTGCCGGGGATGCGCTGGCGGCTTGGCGAATAGTCGCACAGGTGGTTTGCAGATAGCGGGCGATTGGCTCAGGCGCTCCGCCACCAAATAGGGGGTCGCGATCGCCATTTAGCTCTTGCACTGGTTGCCCTAGAATTCTAGCTAGCCCACCCGCCGCAGCCCCATGCATCACGTCTACAAACACTAAAAGCTTACCCGTGGCGATCGCCTGCTGAATTTGCGGCAAGTCAACTTTGCTGCCTAAAACTCGGCAGTAATCGGGCCAGGGGTCAAACCGACTTATGCTGCCAGGAGTTGCCGCCACGGGTGCGGGATCAGCCAACCGAGCCTCAATCTGCTGAGTAATCGCTGGCGGAACTGAACCGCCAAAGGCTCCTTTCACCTTCAAACCAGAGTAGCTACCGGGGTTGTGGCTAGCGGTAATCACCAGTGCGCCCAAGGCATTGTGCTGCTTAGCGGCCCAGCTAAAGGCTGGAGTTGGCGCATAGTCTTCTGACAGCAGAACCTCAAACCCCGCTGCGCTGACTGCCTCAGCCGTCGCTTGGGCAAATTCCTCGGACAAAAAGCGGCGATCGTAACCGACAATAATGGTTTGACTATCCGTAGAAGCCTGATAGGTTTCGGCTAGCACTTGGGCGGCGATCGGCGCGACCTGAACCAGCCGCTCAAAGGTAAATTCAGCCGCAATCACTCCTCGCCAGCCATCCGTGCCAAACTTAATTGCAGGGGTCGGAACCGCCAAGGAAAGCAGGGAAGGTTGAGCCATAGTGCCACTTAAAGATTAACGCTTAGTAATTAAGAAATCCAAATCGCCCCTTAATTGTAAGGGAGTCTTCTCTAAACGGCGACAGCATTCTAGGCCAGAATTCGCTAGCTTAAAAGCTAGAGTGAGTAAAGTTGGTTTGAGCGCTAAAATTCCTTCCAATTGGCTTGACTATGATTGCCTCTAGTATTCCTCTGATTGGCTTAAAAGCAGATCAATTTCGCCACCCCTTAGACTTTGAGGCAACGGCTGCTCTCAAGCAAATGCCAGGCTTAGATGTGCTGGTGCGAAGTCTGCTCGGGCCAATGGCAGAGCAATTTTTCTATCTCGACAACATTAGCTCTAGCGTTTTGGTCGGAGAGCAGCAGTTGCCAGAGTTGCATCACCTGCTGCTGCAAGCAAGCAAGATTTTAGACCTAGACCCCCCTCAATTGTATGTGCGTCAGCACCCTGCTCCTAATGCCTATACTTTGGCCATGCGGGGCAAGCAGCCTTTTGTAGTTGTGCATACCTCTTTGCTGGAATTACTGGAACCAGAAGAAATTCAAGCCGTATTAGCTCACGAGTTGGGGCATCTCAAGTGCGAACATGGCGTGTATTTGACCTTGGCCAATTTGCTGATTTTGGCTCTAGGGCAGGTGCCCGACTGGGGCGGTTGGGTGGCCCAAGGCTTACAGTCACAAATGCTGAACTGGGTTAGATGCGCTGAGTTTACCTGCGATCGCGCCGCCCTGCTGGTCAACCAAGACCCAAAGGTGATCGCCTCATTGCTAATGAAGCTGGCCGGGGGTTCTCCTAGTCTGGCTAGCAAACTCAACGTTGAAGCTTTTCTGGCCCAAGCCCGCGCCTATGATCAAACCGAGGGAGACTGGGCGAATGCCCTCAAGCAAATGCAAATCTCCCAGTTAACGCATCCGCTGCCTGTTTTGCGGGCCAAGGAAATCGATCGCTGGGCTAGCACCCAAGAGTATCAATCCCTACTGCAAAAGCATGCAATGCCCTATAATGAGGAAGCCAAATCCAAGGGCGGATGGCGGAATTGGTAGACGCACCACACTCAAAATGTGGCGGCTTCGGCCGTGAGAGTTCGAGTCTCTCCCCGCCCATACAAAGCGATTACTGAATAGGCACCTTAGCCATTTTCAAAAGTGCAGGTAGAAAGTTGCGATCGTCCTTAGGAACACAGATTAAATAAGATCCGGCAATCAGGCAAGAGTGATAGGCTGACAGTAACGTGAAATTCTTGCAAAATCGATGCGACCCTATTCCCTAGAAGTTGAACGACAAATGCGGCGATTCT
>JAHHGS010000153.1 GCA_019359715.1 Aphanocapsa sp. GSE-SYN-MK-11-07L
GATGGGGGTGCCGAACTTGGTGAGAATTACCTGCCGAAGTTAATTGAGAATTGGGTGCCGAACTTACTGTGATTAGGGTGCCGAAGTTGGGTGAGAATCACCTGCCGAAGTTTGCGTCATTTTGCAAGGATGAAGCGCGGCCCTTGAGTTATCGCCAGGGTTGGATGGCAAGCCCCAAACAGCCGCTGATATTAAATGCGCCAACTTCCAGAAAAAACAAACAAAAGGCGCATCCGCAATTTGCGGCTTTTTGGCAGAACGTAGGCTTGCGCCCTCACCAAAGCCGCGCTATGCTGCCGACCTTTTTGTGCGAAACGGAGCACCGCCTGCTGAGGAGCGGAGGCATGAGCACCGGAGGCAGGGAAACAAATGTGCGACAGCACAACGGCTGAGAAAGTGAGATTACATCCCGACACGTTTCTCCGAGTTGCACTGCTGGAACGGAGTGGAGGCGGTGCCCTATGAATAAACCGTGAAGCGGCTGAGGAACGAAGCGGCTGAACACGATTCCAAGCCATAAAAAAAGAGGGGCCGAAACCCCTCAAAGGGAGCTAGCTCAGCGGACAGGTAGGAAACACCAATGCCAGTTGATAATGGATGCTTTTGGCAGTGCGAAACTGGACAACACCTGGCTCGATGACTGACGCTGAGCTAGCGCCTAGCTGAATGAGCCGTGCTGCCGCTGCCTGCGAGGACTGCGTAGGCACACCAACGAGATGGAACCAGCCAGCGCCACGAATGACGAGGTGACAACGAGACCAACTAAGCAAAATGGAAGTAGGCATGATAAGTAACCAAACTCAACAGGATTTGGCTACTGCCTGCTGTTTTGAAATAACCGGAGAGTGTCTCAGGTCAAGGGGCGCGGGTATCCCTAGTAAAAAATAATATCGATTATCCCCCGCGACTTGCTGGAGGCTCGGACGGAGTGGAGCGGAGCTGGTTTAGCAATCGCATCCTACCCATCCTCTGAATAGCGGAGCGAAACGAAGGAGAACCGGAACGCCCTTGACCCAACCAACACAGCAGTACAATAGAGCACCTGAGTTTGGTTTAGGTTAAGAGCTTTTCGCGGACTTGGGAAATAGTAGTAACCAGAATTTTTGCAGCTTGCTCTATCTCTTGATCAGTTGTAAATTTCCCTATCCCAATGCGTAATGCTCCTTCAATCAAATTTTCAGGTAAGTTGATCCCTCTTAAAACATGAGACGGGGTTTCAACTCCAGAAGAACAGGCTGACCCAGTAGAGATTGCTAGCTTAGATCTGACTCTGGCAATTACAGCACTGTTTGGTACATCGGGGATTGAGAGGTGCAGATTTCCGGCAAGCCGATTCCCGATGTCACCATTGATCATCAAGCCAGAAATGTTGTCGAGTAATAATTGCTGCAAGCGATCGCGCTTCTGGGTGATCGCCCTCTCATCTCCTTCCATCTCCAGCGATCTCAACCGACAGGCTTCCCCCAGCCCCACAATTCCCGGAACGTTGAGCGTGCCAGATCGCATCCCTTGTTGATGCCCACCTCCAAATAGCAAAGGTTTGAGATGATAGCCTTTGCGAACGACTAAGGCTCCAGTCCCCTTCGGGCCGTAGAGCTTGTGAGCAGAAATCGCCAGATAGGTAATGCCCCATTCTGCAAACAGAATGGGAATTTTGCCGACTGCCTGGGAGCCATCGCAAAGAAAAGGGATGTTGTAACGTTGAGCTATTTGCCCAATTGCTTGGATTGGGTAGATATTACCAATCTCATTATTTGCCGCCATCACACAAAGCAAAGACAGCCCTTGATTACAGACTTGCTCTAAGTGATCAAAGTCAAGCTGACCTTTGCTATCTACCTTGAGAAAGATCAGCTCTGCTTGACCTTGCTTTTCTAGGGCATAGCAGGTGTCGAGAACGGCTTTGTGTTCGAGGGGTATCAGGGCGATTCGGTGCAGCTTTTCAGGATTTTTGAGGAGGCTGCCTTGAATTGCCAGGTTGATGCTTTCAGTTGCGCCAGAAGTCCAAATAATTTCTCTAGATGAAGCTCCAAGCAAATCAGCGACGTGTTTAGCGGCTTTTTGAACAGCAGCTTCGGCGCGATCGCCCCATTCATGGTCTACACTGCTAGCGTTACCAAATTCTGTGACCATATACTGATAGACACAATCAGCTACTCGATGATCAACGGGTGTTGTCGCGTGGTAATCAAAATAGATAAGTTGTTGATGTAGGATATCTTTCGGCATTTAGCAATCTCACGGTAACATGAGCTTCTGGTTCTCTTCATATTTCCCAGTTAATTTAAGTTAACGGATAAAGACACATACTATGAAATCGAATGATGTTTTTGAGGCACTTAACAAGTTCTTCCTTGATATTATTGGAAATATTATTCCAGGCATGATCTTGATTTTAGGCTTCTGGCTCATCTTAAATCAACCATATACGATTCATAACATATCTATTATTCCTCCCAAAGATACTTCAAGTTGGATATTCCTGATCATTGCATCCTATGTGTTTGGTTATGGTGTATTGAGTGTTGGAGAGATTTTAATCTTGCCATTTATCGAGTTTTTTCTACGCATTCTAAAGCAGCTAGGTTTTAAAGCCTGGAAGACTAGAGATCAGATAAAAGAAGATGCTAAAAACCGTATTGACTATAAACTGGCAATTAATCAGATCGGTAAATTTTATAATTTCCCGGAGAGTGGCATGGAGCAAGAATTTGGTCTTTGGAGAAGTTTGGCACTAGCAATTACACAGGAAAATAACGCCTTAGTCTATCGATTTACATTCATTTCTCTACTTAATCTTGGAGTTGCCACAGCTTTATTAATTATAGACTTTTCGCGGATTTTACTTAAAGCTATTACTAGAAATTTTGCAACAATGGATCTTGTCTGGTTTTTGATAGTAGCTTTTGTTTCATTACTATATCTAAACAAATATTATGAGTTTCACAGAAGATCAATGGAGGTTCCCTTTGGACTAGCTCTCGTGAAAATGCATAGCTATATAGGATCAAAAACCGAATAAAAATCAGACTTGGTGAAAAAGCCTTAGATCTTATGAATTCGTTTGTTGAGAAATGCTTGTCTAATTAAGTACAATACCCTAGCAAATTTTAGGTAATGAAGCATTATTATAGATTCTTAAAAGGGATTTTATTGCTTAATAATTTCTGCGATCGCTGCCATTTCTTCATCAGCTAGAAACGGTACTTGAGCATAGATGAGATCAGATTGGTTGGTTAATCGAGCAGCTAGGTGTCCCTTGCCTAAGAGGTTTTCTGCTCCTTTCTGCCCAAGCGCAATCTCCGACGTACCAACGCTTTCAACCCTGAGAATCAGCCGATTTCCTAAATTATCTCGAAGTTGAACTGGGAGAACAGTTGCATCGGGCCGTTGAGCAGCAAAAATAAGGTAAATGCCTGCGGCTCTAGCTTTTACGCCTAAACGCTGGACAGCAGAAGAAACAGCATCTTTATAGGAGTCGATCAACATCCATTCAGCAAATTCGTCATGGACTAGCCAAAGGACGGGCAACCTTTCGCTTTCAGGCACTTTGCTGTTGTAACTCTGTAAATCCTTAACCTTGTGCTGCCTGAACTTGCGATATCGAGAATCCATTTCTTCAACTAAAGACTCTAGAATTTCAGTTGCAGGGTCTTGCTCAACAATGATTCCTTCTATCAGATGCGGCAATTCCTCAATATTGGAGTAGTCTACGCCTGCTTTGGGGTCAATGAGATAAATGTTTGCCAGCTTGGGAGAGTTGGTGGCGCAAATATCAAGCAGGAGGTTTTGCAGCAGAACAGATTTACCACTGCCCGTGGCTCCAGCGATCAACGTATGAGGAGCGTGTTGCTCTAAATTCTCGAAACTACTGCCTAGATTGAGGTAAAGCAGTTCACCATCAATTTCTTTAATCCCAATGACAAAGCTGAGATTGATGCCAGAGGGTGAGCGATTGATTTTTCGTTTTGCCCATACCTCTTGTAGAGAAATCGTTTGACGTTGAGGGCGGGCAACAGAAACGACGATTTCCCCAGGCTGCCCATAGAGGCTGATCACATTCAAGGAATGGGTGGTTAGGAGTTGCGATCGCTTCTTCTCAATGTCGTCTAGCTTCAGATTGTCTGAGCCTTTGAATCGGACGATCGCTGCGTTTGGAGTCAGGCGCTTACCTTCAATCTTGGCTTGCAGGTTATACCCCATCAGTGCCATCCGCAATTTCCCAGCCGTTTCTTCTAGCCATTTTTCTGCTGCTGAATCGCCTTGGCTATTCTGCGTTTGTCCCTGCTGCGACCACGAAGCAAGCGCTGGACTCGCCCAACTGTCAAGTTCCTCAACAGTTGAGACAACTAGAGAATTAATGATTTCAGGTTCAAATTGCTGATCAGGAAGGCTTAGCTGAAATTGATGATCAAGGTTTTCTGGCTGGTTATCTAGGGCGGGTGTTACCGCAGGAATGGCTGCTTCAACTTTCTCGATTTCTAGCACCCAGGTAACTCGATCCGCAGGTTGCAAGGCTTGAGCCACAGTCCACGGCTTGTCATCACCAATTTGCTCTCGTATTGGGAATAGTGACTGACCTGCTTCATAAGCCAGGACTAGTTTGCGAACTGATTCTCGATCAAAGACCTCTTGGAAGCAGCGCTCGACTTTGGGGATGGGCGATCGCTCTCCTTCCACGTTGTTGTCATTGGTGCCTGATACAAAAACTTGGGAGTAGCCAGACAAATCAATGCGGAGTTCGCCTGAGCGGATCTGTTCGCGCCATTGCTCAATATTCAGTTTGTTGTCGGAATTAAATTCAATGCCATCGAGCAAAAGATCGCTGAGGCGAGACAGCCAGAGGTCACGATCAAGGCGACCAGGACTGATGAAAAGAGCATCGGCGATGCGATCAACAGTTTGCCTGAGTTGATTTTGCGAAGTCTTTTTAGCATCGGCCAAGCCAGCTACGTCAACGTACTTAGCCTCTGAAATAATAACTTTCAGGACAGGTTCATCATCAACATACTGGGGCGAAATTGCCATGATGTCAGCAATCTGGCCTTCCTTCTGTCCTAACCAGGAGGCATAGTCGTCTAGGAAGTACCAGCCGATTGGATTTTGTGCTCCCATTTCTGCGGTGATCAGGGCTTTACTGAGGACGACTCCCATTAGTTCGCTAGCAAATCTGCCACATTTAGCGGCTCGTAGCACGATGTCACCGGAAACCGCATTTGCCTCGTTGATGAGATGTTCTACCAGTTTGGCGATGCGATCGCTCTCCAGCCCCAAATTGAGAGCTTCCAATCGCTTTCTGACCAGCACCTTGAGTACATTCAACGATGCATCGGAAGACACCAAGAAATTACGTTCGTCAGTCCGGTTTTGCTGATAGCGAATGACCTTCACGCCTTGGTTGACTAGTTGCCGCCGCTCTAGTAAGTCATCGTAGTTGACTACCCATTCCCCTAAACGGTGGCTTTCATCAAAGGTTGTCTTTATCGTCTCCTCTTGAAAGGAGATTTGACGGGCGGGTAGGAAATGTTGGTCAAGAGAGCAGTCTTCGCCTACAACAATGCTGTAAACCATATCGAGGTAGGTTTGCCCGACTACTGGCTGTTTAGGACAGGTGAGATAGACCGTAGATTTGAGTTCGTCTTTGGCGGATGGGCGTTTGCGCGCCCAACGAGCAGGTGAGTGGGTCAAAAGGGCAGATGTCTCGCTGTCAAAAGGTGAGGATTGCCAAACAACTTTTGCCTGCCGCGAGATTGCATCTTGCAGAAACACGATGTCGGCAAATTTACCTTCTCTAGGATTTATGGCAGGAACATCATTAGACATGACTGAAATCCGCAGTCTTGCCATAAAGTCTTGGGAGACTTCACTAGCAATGAAAGCATCTGGATCAGCGTCGGAGCTTTCTAACATCTGCTCATAAAGTTGGGCAAGTTTTTGCCCATTTCTGTGGCGCAAAATAACCTGACAGCGGACTTCTTCTCGATCGTCTTGTAGTTCTTCACTCAGCTTGTTGACGATCGCCTGGGGAAGCTTAATTGAATCAGTTTGGTACAGAACTACGCTTAGATTGGTCTTCTCATGGGGCAATAGTTCTACATAGCGACGGATGATTCCTATCAGCCGATCGACTGCTTCAGCCGGGTTTTCGTTGGTGGTGCGATCGCTTTCATCCCTTGTTGGGCGTTCCATCAAGCTGTAGTCGTTGACGGTATCAGAGACGGATAGAAGTTCGGGCTGTTGACCCTGGTAGCCGACACAGACTTCAGGGTAGTAAGGATGGTCAAGTTCGTTGCGTAAATCGGCAAAGAATAAGCGGGAATCCCCAAAATTTACCTCTGCTGTGGAGACAATGTATCGGAGTAAGCCTGCCAGTTGACGAGCTTTGACTGCTATGGAAGCCAGCCTCAACGGATGCCAGGGAGCAACGATAGCAGCAGGTTTGCCGCGTTCAACTCGAATGCAACCCAAGCGCAAAATGGGTTGATAGAAGTCGATACGGTTGAGGTCGCCTTTGATATGGGTCAAGACGGTTTTGAGTAAGGTTTCGTAAGCTTCGCATTGATGCAGTAATTCTGGATTGGCGATGCCTTGTCCTTCAGCACTCGTAAAGCTGGCGATCGCTGCTCTGTATCGTTCTGCAAAAGTTTTCCAGGCAACGGTGATTGCCTCAGCACCTTCTTGCGAGAGGCGACCCTCTACAACAGCTTGTTTGAGTTTTGTGGGAAGGGTCTTCTCTAGGTCACTTTTGCGATCGTACTTACTCACTAGGGAACCACGATCTTGGCGATATGCCGCCATCAAAGTGCCAACATCAGAAAGGGCAATGCCCTGCAACCGCCCTTTTTTGCTGACTAACTCCCGCGATACTTGGGAGAGCTGGAAGGGGGAATCTTTGAGCAATCGTTCAAAGTCACTACTCAATTCCATCCCGATCGCGTTTGGATTAGAGCGCCAAACCAGTTGAGTCTTGGCGATCAAAGCCTGAGCACTATCCCGCATCTCTACGTAGAATTTGATTTCTATCGCCGCTTTTGCCGTAGAAGTGTTCTCGCGATATTTTGCTTTCAGTTTTTTCTGGGTCTCTTCCAGTAGGGTTTCGTACTTGAACAGCCAATGCGTTTCCCACTCAATATGGGGGGCGGTCAACTGTTCAATCCCCCGGTAGCGGGTGCAAAAATATCGGGCTACATCAGCATTGAGTTCCAGCCATTTACTTTTAGCAGCTTTCTTCTGTGTCTCAATTTTGAGCGACTTAACGCTATCAACATTTTCTGCCTGGTCAAAAAGCCGCTCAAAGGCTTGCAGCAAGCCAATCAGGAAATCCGTGCATTCGATCGGCTGTCCGTAGACAAACTTATCCCACTTTGCTTTAAGTTTGCGATCACCCTCCAGCTCCTGGCGGTGCGCGTCATAAAATTCCCGGTCTTCGTCCAGCGCCTCGCGTTTATTGCGTTTCTTCAGTGCATTGATGTACTGAGACTCCGATTCTGTCAGGCTATCAGGGTACTCATCGTTAAAAAAATCCAGGGTGAGGGAGGCAATATCTGTTTTTTGTGCCTGTAACCCAGAAAATAGCGTGTTGATATTTTCTAATTCCCACTCAAACTTGACGAGTGCTTCAGCTTCAGAAGTCCAACCTGCGGAACTGGCGATAAATGATTGAATAGTAGGGTGAGCAGTCGCAGGAATATCATCCTTTACCTTGTCAAAAGCAGTTTGGAGATCCTGTTCGTCAATTGGTTTGCGGTTGGGCGTTTGCTTGAGCAGTAAGCAGGCGCGTTTAGTAAAGGCTTGTTGAAATAGCTTTTCCCAGCGTTGAGTTTGTCCCAACTGGGTTTCAGGGATGGCACGAAAGTAGCCAGAGTCGCGGGGAAGACGCAAAGCAGGTAGTGCCCACCCAAGAGCATCGATGACGGGAAGGCTTTCTTCAAGAATGCGCGATCGCGTTTGGACAATGTATTCCGCGAAATTTTCTAAGCTGGGTGTCCCAACTTTTTGCAGCCCATTCAAAGCTTTACGCCAGTACTCAATCTGATCGACGGGAATTGCCAGGTCTTTTGCAGCCAGATTGATCCAGCACTCAATCTGTCCCTTGAGTTCTTGGGCACCAACTGAGGCAATGTCATTTAGAGATTGGGCTTGATCATCGCTGATATTGGCAAGCAGAAGCGCGGGGCGATCACAATCTGAGTGACGCAAGTGAACAGTGCGTTCATCAGTCAAAATCTCATCGGGTAATCCAAAATTACCCACTAGATCCCTTGGAACTTGAATTTTGATCAGCGCGGCAATTTCGGAGTCTTTCAGAATGGTTTGGCAGACAGTGGCAACCTGCTTGGACAGTAAGGCAATTGAGAAAGAGTTCTTGCTATCTACGACTGTCTCTCATTAAAGAAATTGATTTGAATTGTAGCTCCAATCGTTTTCAAATCCTTGACTAATTGCCAGGGCAATTAAAGGTTGAAATTTCACTTCATACTGTTGTCTAATTTGTTCAAAACTTAGCAAATCGTCTTTGCTAGAAAAACCCAAATCAACAATGTAAGATTCAATGTAGTTATTCCACTTCTTTTCGGAACTATGATTTTGGAAGATGTTTAAACCTAAATGCTGCATTCTAATAAATTTCTCAAAATAAGCATTGCTAGGAATTTTATCTGATTTTGAAGAGTTAACACTTTTAGAGGTTGGAATTAAATTCCAAAGTCGATTATGAGCTACGAATGTCCAAGGTAGGTAATGATCAAGCGATATATCTTCCAAAGTCAAGTTTCGATTTGAGTAAATACATTTAAGATCACTATAATTTTCTATAATTGTTTTCCAGTATAGAGTTTGGCTCTGTAGTGATTCTCTTTCTCTAGGCGGAAAAAGCTTACTAACAAGCGCAGGAGTATTGGGATTATTTCTTTGCATGTATTGTAGCCATCCCCATGCAACCCAGCCTCGAATAATACGATAGTTAGTCTGGATATACGAAGCCCAATCAGGATGAATAATAATAGCTGTAGCATTCTGATCAAACTTATATAAAGGTTTACGAGTTTCAAATACTTGTTCTGACAGCAGCTTGACTTGACCGTTAACTTGCTGATCCTTCAGTCCTCCTAACTCTTTGAAAAAAGGTCTAATTAATCGGAATGGAACGTATCTTACTAGTTCATAATTAACACTTTTAGCTTTTATAGCTTCGCGTAGAATGCTTTTGTTTCCCTCTGTGATTTTCAAATAAGACTGATCCATTTGCAATCCCAAAGAATCCAGGTTTTTAGTTACCATATCCTGCAATCCGAAAGAAAGGCGGAAAACTGAGTGCGGATACCAGGCATTGACTAGCATCTCAACAGCCAATTCATGTAGGCTAATAGGTGATGATACGTTAAAAAATCGGCTACTTAAAAGATCTAATATCGACAGAAAGAATACAAATTTATAGGAATTCGTAGTGTCATCAAGCAATCTAGAGAATGTTGAAACGTCTAGACTTTCAGAAGCGGGTAAATCGTGGGTTTCAAGCATCTAGAAAAACAGAGGTAAGCTCAAGAACTTGTTCAGGAAACGGTGGAAGTGTTATTACTCCATTGGTTGGAACAATTCGCCGATTTAGATATCCAAATTGACCTAGAGCAATTTGATAAGGCTCACTGTAAGCTTCTAGATAATGATCGGGTAGGTTAAACAACCAATAGTCACTAATTTTTGCTTCCGCGTAAAGCGGCAATTTTATTTCCCGGTCATAATCTAGGGAAGAGTCAGCAACCTCAATGACTAGCAATGTATCTTCGGGAGTTGGATGCTCAGTAGCATAATCATCAGCGCGATTGCGTACGATCGCAAAATCCGGCTCTGGTTCACCATCAAAAGATAAGGAAATAGGAGCCTGACATTGCAAAGTTGCACGATTTTGCAGTAACAATGGAAGCTGGCGTAGCAAGCGTCTTATACAAGTCTCATGGGCTGTTCCCTTTGCTGCCATTTGAATTAGTTCTCCCCGAATCAGTTCAACGTGATCATCCTCACTCAGGAAACCCATCTCCACTAATCGGTGGTACTCATGGACTGTGAATCTCTTAGGCTGGGCTTTTGAAGAACTTAGTATCATAGGGCGAAACCTTCTTGATTACATAGTTACAAACACTTTTGCTGCTTGCTCATTTTCTTCCTCACTAGCAGTCATCGGGTTAAACCTTCCGGTAGGGAAATAAACAGTAGTTCGTCTGGTTCTTGTGCGGTCTACAAAGCTTGTAAAACCCTCAGTGTTTCCTGACTTAGCCGCTTTGTGGAGCGCGTAAATTCTGGTAATTGCCGGACAAACCCGAACAGTGGCTTGGCGATCGCCAACAATGAGGCATTTCGCACTCCGGCGGGTGCCTTGGCATTAGAAGACCTGAGAGCAGCTTCAAGTTCTCTAAAGACCTGCGATCGCAGCCCTACCATCTCAAAATATTTCACTGAGAAACGTGATGGGTCTTTGACCAGTAGTTCAAAATGCTCCGATCCCAGCACAGGGATAAAGGTTCCGTCCTTATAAATGCCAACATCATCGATGTGATACAACAAGTGAGCCGCCAGCAAAATGGGTATTGCCCCAGGCTTTACTCCATAGGGAGGCTGCTCTAGCTGTTCATATAAGAGGTTGAGCGATCGCTGCTCTTTGCTTGCTGACTGACAAAATTGTTCGATCGCTTGCCAAATCGTTGCTACTCCTGAATCTTGAGCAGGGGGATAAAAGCCCCATACCCCTTCCGCTTGGCGGTGGATACTGGTGGCTCCTAATACCGAACCATACATGGCTACTTCAGGGCCATAGCCTTCTAGCCCCAAACGTTCTTGGCTAGAGTGTTCAAGCATTGCCTCAATCAATTCTCGCCGCGCTTTTGCCCCTTGGGAAGTGAGTTCTCGCCGATTAATTAGTTCATTATCTAGGACTAAGCCTTGGTGGTAGGCGCGATCGCACAGGTCAGAGAGTGCGGCTTGAAACCTTCTAGAGGATTCAATATGAACAGGTTTTCCTGCTATCCAGCAAGCGTTTTGTTTCGTTGACCAGTCGAATGCTAGAGCCACTGTTTCATTCAGAAGCCGTTCTGCTTCTACAAGCCGCTGCCTGACCTCGCGTTTTGCTACCCCATCGGTTTGCAATTCAGGCGCATCTTTCCAGATTTTTTTTAAGGCTTGAAACTCCTGCCCCCGTGTCCGCAATAGTTCGAGGTTGGCAGCGGCAACAATAATCAATGGCTTACCCGCTGCTGTGAGGGGTGGAACTGATTGAGGAGAAACCGTATCCAACCAATAGGCAATCAGCCCATCACTATTTCGGGTAGTACAAGTCAACGCCAATAGGTCAGTTCGCCCATCTACATAGCACTGTTCAAAATAACGGAGGGTGCCTGTAGTTGTGTAGTGGCGCTGAGCGACCAGAGGTTTCAGCGGGTAAATCTCCGTCAGCAGTTCAGCCAAAGGAGCATAAGATTGCTCAATTTGCTCCTGAATTGCGGCTTCAACATCAAAATCTGAGCCTTGCCAGATTCGCAGTTCGTCCAGCGTCTGGCGATAAGTAATTAGGTTTTTCTGTTCCAGGTTATGAATAATCTTCTGCCAGTGCTTTCGCCCCTTTTCATCTATAGGCGAGTCACACAGGGCTAGTGCAACTAGCTCAGGAGTCGCGCGGAACTTCCCTGTTGATGTAACTAGATTCAAAACCCCAATTGTCTTCAGTACCTTGAGAACATCTTGGCTTTGATCTCTCGCATCTTGAATCAATCCTTGTACTTCAACCCACCGCTGCAAGTTAAGCCTTGAAGCGAGTCCAGTCACTGCTTCAACAAAGTAGTCATAAAGCTGATATAGCTTCAGTGTAGGGATCTGGTCTGCCTGAATTGTGGCAGAGTTGAGGAATTGAGTGAAGGCATAAGGCTCATCGCTGGTAAGAAAGGTGAACAGAGAGCGATCGTTTTGGGCATATCGGACACAAAGCATCGGCAGGACTAGGGCCGTGAGTGGATGCAGCGGGTAAGCCTCTGCTAGCACCTTCGCTGAAATCTCATATTCCGAGAGTACGTCTTGCAATGCCTCAAACCAGCCTTCTGCCTGCTGGTGGATGCCGTGAAGCACCGGGTCAGCATTGGAGCGATTAATGGCTTGCCCAATCAAGCGAGTCATTTGGCTGGGCGATTCAGTCAAGACAATATCGGTAAATCGTCCGTGGATTTTTGTCCACTCGCTCTGCTCTGCTGTGGAGAGGCGATCGCTATAGCCCGCAAACGATTGGTGGAGAATCCCCAGTAGATGAACTTGATGGTCGCCCTCCAGCTCTAACTCAGCGATTTGCTGGAGCAGGTAAAGGTCTTGAATGCCCTGGTGATGAGCCGCAAACTCCAGGTTTTTACCCAGTTCATCAATGACTAATAAAACATCTGTCTTAGCCACTTGCACAACTTCTCGGAGTAGTTTGAGAATTTGTTGATCCGTAACCTGGCAGTTTCCTGCTTCAGCTTGAAAGCGCCATTCATTTAGATCCATCCAAAAACTTGGCTTCCGCTTCTTCTGCTTCCAAAACAAATCAACCCCGCGTGATAAGGCACGTGCGATCGTCCAACTTAAGGGTTCACGTTGAGCCGTGGCCACAGCTCTTAAAAAACCGGGTTGAGGAATGGCTTTAATAGCTGCAATTTCAAGGCTGTCGGCGGCAAAAGCATGGTTAGCGATCGCCCAAGCCTCCTGATTAACCCGACTGTCTTTTGGCGCAGACAAAGCAGCCAGATAGTGAGCAAACGCTGACTTGCCTGTTCCATAGACACCAGTTAAAGTCCAAGCTCGATGAGCATTGGGATCGCCTACTGCTGAGAGGATTCGCTGTAAAGCAACCGCCGATTTCTCAGTCGGGACGTAGCCTTGGACAGCGTCCGGTTTATCTAAGTCTCTTTCTAAATTGACTGATCGATAATAGCGGCGGTGTAGCTCAAAATAATTTGATAAAGCCCGTTCGCGGAGCGTCGCCATAGGCGTGTTAGTCATGTTGCTCACCTCTCCAGCCGATAGTAGCTGTCTAATATATCCGCTGCCAGCTTGAGCGGCTCATCTTCAAAGGAAAATTGCAGTTTTCCGGCTGCATCAGAAAGACTAATCTGCTCCCACCGTCGGGCTAGAGTTTCGATCGCCTCACAAATCGCACTCTCGGTCAACTTAAACACCAGTCCGGGGCTACCGATGTCATAGAGCAAACTTGCAATTGGGATTGTTCTAGCAGCACTGGCCGTTCGAGCATGGTGCTGTAGGCAGGCATAGACGACAATTTCTGGCGCTAGGTTTTGCTTTTGCCCAACACGAAACATATAGTGCCGTGAGTCCCCTGCGGTATGAATTAATCCCAGCTCTGTGAAGGGACAGTCTAATGAATCTTCACTAACTTGAGACTTGTTGGGTTGCACCACATACATCCGCAAAACGCAACTCACGTCCTTCTTAAGCGAGGAATCTGAAATGCGTGAGGCTTCGCGATCGCGGTACTCGCAAAGTTGATAGAACAAATCCTCACTTGTGAAATCCGCCTGGCGAAAATAATTAAAGGTAAAATCCCAAGCAGTTGCTAGGTTAGGTGGCTCTAAAAGCTTCCAGTGCAGCAGCCAAAGAGAAGTGGGATCTTCTAGATAAGGGTCCCACCCCCCTTGGCTCAGGAGTTGAGCGCCAAACTCTGTAGGCTGGTCGTCTTTCAAGAGCTTAAAAGCAGAACACCAGTATCGAATCGACCGCACCATGTTTTTCCCCACGCCTAATCGAACGGGGGCATCATCTCTCAGAAACACGCTTGGATCGACAGAGGCGCGATCAAAACCCTTCTTTAACCAACCAAACCGGGGATGAAAGGTCTCATGCCGAGCAAAAATATCTGCTTTGACACTCGGTAAGTTGTCTAGCTTAAGGTCAATTTGTCTTACCATTGCCCTTTTGAACCCATCTATCTATCATCCTTGTAGGTCAAATATCACAACACTACCTGTAGAGCGAACCTCACGTAAAGCTAAATCTCTAATTCCTGGACAACCCAGACTCGCTCGTGGACAGACACTAAATCTAGCAGTTTACTTTAGATGAAGAACATCTCCTGAGTTGCCGTGGGCTTAAGCAATCTGATAAATCAGTTTGATGCAGTAGAGATTCCCTGGACGGAACGTCTGGCTGCGATCGCTATGGCCTGCAAAGGTAGCTCTGTGGGTAAGCGACTCCCCGATGCTCTTTACGTTCACATGGGGGCATTATCCAGTCTTGATCCGCTGCTACAGGAGTATGAGGCTGAGTTACGAATAGCTGTTGAAAATTTTCAAGCTCCGACACTGGTTAAATTCGGCTGCTTAGAACCCAAGCTGTCCTACCTGTTCTACCCCAGCTTTGATACCGATCCCCATCCGGCACTGCACCGCAGCATCCAGGTTAATTGTACCTCTGGGCAAGTGACCCAGCGGGACTACTCCGCCGCCGAGAACCCCTTTATCCTCCACAGGAAAGAAACGTTTGTCACCCCTGACTATCCCCACTACCAAAAATTTGCGATCCTGACCCAGCAAGAAGAAGCCCTGGGTTTACTAGATGACCCGCGCCAGATTGGTACGCTTGCGGGATGGCGATCGCGGCTGCAAGCCTATCGGGTCGAAATTCAGAATCACCGAGTTGTTCAGTTAACCTCGACCCACTCGCCCAAAATCGATCGCCATAAGGCAGCGATCAGCCGGAGTGATTACTCTAAACCTGTTCGTCTTGCGCTGGAAGCAGGATTGCTGAATCAGGGCACTACATTCTTTGACTATGGCTGTGGGCAGGGAGGAGATATTGAGCGGCTTACCAAGTTGGGCTATGAGAGTTCTGGCTGGGACCCCTACTACCGCGCTGACACCACACCCCAAGCAGCGGATATTGTCAATCTTGGCTATGTGATCAACGTGATTGAAGACCCGGCTGAGCGCCGGGAAGCGCTGCTGAAAGCCTGGGCATTAACCCAGTCCGTGCTAATTGTTGCCGCCCAAGTGCTGATCGACAATCCTGGCATGGGTCAGGTTGCCTACAGCGATGGCATCCTGACCCGCCGCAACACGTTCCAGAAATACTTTGACCAGGAAGAACTGAAGACCTACATTGACCAGGTGCTAGGGGTGGATGCGATTCCCGTTGCCTTGGGCATTTACTTAGTTTTTCGGGATCAAGGGCAGGCCCAGAGTTTTCGAGCCTCCCGCTTCCGTTCCCGTGTCACGACTCCCAGAATGCGGGTTGGGGTGCGACGGTTTGAAGAATATAAAGAGCTGCTGTCGCCGTTGATGGCATTTTTCGCTCAACAGGGTCGCCTACCCGTTAAGGATGAGTTGCCCACGGAGTCTGAGTCTGAACTGATTAGACAATTTGGGACTTTGAAGCGGGCCTTTCAAGTGATTCTGCAAGTCACTGATGTTCAGGAATGGGATGCGATCGCCGACAAACGCCGCCAAGACCTTCTGGTTTACCTGGCCCTCAGCCATTTTGGTCGCCGTCCCCGATATAGAGAGCTGCCAGAACCGATTCAGAACGATGTTAAGGGGCTATTCGGTTCCTATCAGCAAGCCTGTGTTGCGGCTGACTTGATGCTGACCAGTTTGGGAGAGCCTGGGTTTATAGCTGCCTGCTGTCAACGGAGCGCCATTGGTCGGTTAACGTCCAGTGGCTTATCGGTTCACATCTCCGCTTTAGAAGAACTTGACCCACTGTTGAGACTTTACGAAGGCTGTGCCAGCCGGACGATCGGGCGAATGGCAGAAGCCACCGTGATCAAGTTCCACAGCCAAAAACCTAAAATTTCTTACCTGTTCTACCCCGACTTTGATATTGATCCTCACCCCCGCCTGCACACCAGTATGCAAATTGACCTGCGGGATTTACAGGTCAGCTATCGGGATTATGAGGCAGATCAGGACTGCCCGATTCTGCACTGGAAGGAAGCCTATGTCTCAGCCAATTATCCCCACCGGGAGAAGTTTGCCAAGTTGACCCACCAAGAGCAGATTTGGGGTCTGTTGGACGAGCCACGGGCAATTGCCACCTACAAGGGATGGCAACGCCGATTAGCTGAAAACTGTGCTGAACTGAGAGGCCATCGGGTGGTTTGGCGCAGAGATGCTAACCCCTACCGGGTTAAAATTCTTCGATCTGCTCAACGACTGCGGGCGAGTGACGAGAGAAATGCTGAACCACACTGCTGAGCACCGATCAGTCCCTCTGATCAAACACTGTTTAAGTTAACTGCAAGCTTTAGCTCCACTTCTAAGGCTTGCTGCTGTTGTCCCAACCATTTGATGGATTTGACTGTGCCATCGTAGGGCGATCTCACCACCCCTACCTTAGCCAGCTTCTCCTCCATATCCCTCAACTGCGACATCAACAACACCTGCTGTAGCGATGTATCTTGACCGAGTGGCTGCTTTTCCCTAACCGCCTGAAGCTGAGCCACCGCCAAACCCAACTCCGCTTCAGCCTCCAGAACCTTCGCTTCAAGCTGTGAAACCTGAGCCGACTCCTTGGAGAGCGGTAAACTTGCCCAAGCATAATTTGTCCAAGGCGAATGGGACTTGAACTGGGCAATCACTTCCCTCGCCTGCTTCACCCGCATCTGAGCCTGACGAACCCTCGCCTGTTCCACCGCATGACTTACTGAAGCAGTTGATGCAGGGTTCAAATGCTCTAATTTGAGATGAATGGCCTGACGTTGTTGCTCCAGTTGTTTTCGGGCAGAGGTGCGATCGCTGATTACCTGCCCCTTGCTCACCGAATCCCCCGGCTTTACCTTCAAATCTGCCGGGTCATCCAGCGTCAGCTTCAATTTCAACTCGCGAGGTACCAGATTTGCTCTGCGGTTGAGAACCGGAGCAGGTTCAACTACTGGGACAGGCGTTGATAAGGGCACTTGAGGCTTCATCATCGAATTGCAGCCTGTCAAGCAAACAGCGATCGCCAAAGGCAGGCCGGAGTCCAACGCCACGACAAACCTACGCATCATCTCCTCCTTCAGCCACCCGCTGGTAATAAGGTAAAATCTCAACCTGTTCCGCCTGCTTGCCAAATCGACACAGCGCCGTCAACGGCAGCAACGCTGCCACCTTTTGTTCTGCAAACCGGAACTTGGCCGCGACCTTCTTCACCTCCACCTGATCTACCGGCAGCACAATCTTGGTCGCCGCATTCCCTAACACATCGGCAGATAGATGCCGCTCACTCTGAGAGGCCAGCACCAGATTCAGTCCATACTTGCGTCCATCAGCAATGATCCGATCCAACGCCGGAGACTTCGCCATCTCCTTGGCCTCATCAATGAAAAGATAGGTTCTAGGGATTTTGCTTTCAACCTCACCCTGAAGCCAATGGGTGTCCATCAAGTATTTGGCTAGGGACTCAGCGGCGATCGCCCCCAATTCCGGTGGCAACTTGCACAAATCTACCCGCACCAGTCGATGTTTCAATAAGAATGCTGGACGATTGAAAATCCCGTAGGCAAACGTGGCATTCAGTTTCAGCTTCAGTTTGGCACTGTCCTTACAACCCTCCTTCACCCGCTGTTCAATCTCTGCCTGAAGGTCGGCAAAGTTGGGTGGTGCTTTTGTCCAGGTACTCTCGTCACTCTGAGTGATGCCCTTGTGTCGATAGCAATCCCCCAGAACCTCCAAAAGCAACCCTTCCTGAACAGGCCCCATCTGCAAGGCTTTCTTGAGTGTGGCCGCGACTGCGATCGCCTGCAAATTTGGCCCGCCCCCTTCCGGGTCAAGATTGATATAGAGCGGGTTTACTCCATAAGCGCTACTCATGTGCAGTGGATAGCAGACCTCGCCTTGAAGATTCTGGTCGCCGTGAAAGTCGATGATCACCAACTGCATTGCCGGGTAGGTTCTGTGGAGTTCGTAAGCGATCGCCTTGAGAGTCTGCGTTTTGCCTGATCCGCTGGCTCCGATCGCCACAACATGACCATTGGGCAACCGTTCAGGAGTCCAGTACACCCCCTGTCCCAGTAAAATTCCCTGGCTGGCAGCGTCATTCTCGGCTTGGATTTTTTCACCAGGCTTCAGAACAGCAACAGGTAGAGGCTTTTCTTTACGGCTGAACATGGATCGACCTCACAATCAAACTGCCGCTGGCAGA
This sequence comes from Aphanocapsa sp. GSE-SYN-MK-11-07L, assembly GCA_019359715.1. Taxonomy (GTDB): domain Bacteria; phylum Cyanobacteriota; class Cyanobacteriia; order Thermosynechococcales; family Thermosynechococcaceae; genus JAHHGS01. Next base: position 18,148 of record JAHHGS010000153.1, read on the forward strand.
ATAATCTCCTAACACTCGAACCACATCCGCAGGACTGGCAGCTTCCAGATGCACACTGGCGATGCCACTTCCCGGCTGTACCCGAATCGAATTGAAGCGATCCGGGTAATTGGGCGGTACCAAATCCTCAGCATCCTCAACCGTCAACAAACCAGAAATATAAATCCGACTGCTCTGGGGAAGTTAAGACAGCACCTCTGCAATTGGCTCGTCTTCTAACCGAATTTCTTGAACAGACTGTTTCACAATGCCCTGCCTTTGAATCTGTACCTGAGTGATTAAAATCTGAGATTCCTGAGTTTCACCCGCCCGATAGAGCTTGCCTTGGCTATCTTTCACCAACAAATCGGTTTGGGTCAGAGGTTGTACCACTTCAAATTGACCTTGAACCGCCTGTTGAGTCAGTGTATTGCGACCACGAATTTGAGCCATCAGCAAATATTGGTTTTGCTCAGCGGCAACAATCTCTACTGCCCCGCTCGAAAGCCCTAGCGTCTGGTTGAAGGCTTTGAGGATGCCGCCACTGGTATTCAGGTTGATAATGGCGATCGCCCCACACACCAGCAGCACTAACAGAAAATACTCCGCAGAACTCCCTGTACTTAACCTGAGTCGAGGATTGCCCGGAGTCACCAATCGTCCCGGATGCGGGAAAAAGGCACAAACCCCTTGCTTGGTGAAGTTGTCAGCGTACCAGCCCAGGAAGTAGCCCAGATTTAGAGCAATCCAGAGTGACTGATTCCAGAGGGCGATCGGAACCGTGGCCACTGCCAGACCCAAAGAGAACAAAAAGCTGTGGGTGAGGGTGCGATGGGAGTACCGCTTCTCAATCCAACGCGAAACAAAGGTCAACGGGGGCAATCGACCAATCCAACTTTTGCTCGTGTCCAAGTCGGGGAATTGGGAGGCGATCGCTGCCGTGCCCAGTAACACTGGGTCAGCCGTCCCCATCGCCAGGGATATCAACGCCACACTGAAGACCGCCTGAGTCGAGTTCATCATTGCCCCAACCTCCTAGACTTACGGGGCAAGCTGTAGAGAATTAGCCGAAAAATGCCCACGGCTACTGCCAGAATGCCACCAAACAGATAAAGGCTGGTGCTGTTCAGCCCCAACCCAATGAACCGCAGGATCGTGAAGGTCATTAGCCCAGCAATCAGTAGCGGCGTGCCGTCAATCCATTGCCGATGGTCGGGGCTAGGGTCGTCCAGTCCCAAATACTCCTCTCGAATTACCCGTGCGGCCAGCATGGGATTTCCACCGGCTCGTTGTTGCAGGTGAGCCAATTGAGCCGTCGATAGCTCCAGTTCTAACTCAGCAGCGGCTTCACGCATGATTTGACGGATGGTGCGATCACTCAGGGGTTCCAACTCAATCCGGGGTAGCTTCAGAAAAATATCTCGCGCTGGAGGATGGGTGGCCAGCAATAGCAACGGCTGACCCAGTTCATGCAGTCGTTCCAGCCAGCAGCGAACCTGCACCTGAAGTCGATGGGCATCGTCGCAAATTAGAAACGCTAGGTTGTCCTGCAAGTAGTCTGCGATCTCCTGCATCAATCGCATTGCTGTGAGCTGCCTTCCTTCTAAAGACTCAGAATCTACGCCTAGCTGAAGGGCGATCGCCACCAGCATTTGCTTAGCGGTTGAGGGTTTGACGGTCACAACGGTAAATCCCAACAGTTCCAGTTCCTCTGCAACAAACTCGCTCAAGGCAGTTTTACCGCCACCAGCCTCACCGACAACCAGCAAACTGGAGTTGGCCTGAAGCGCTGCCACAATCCGATGTTTTTCTGCGCTTCTATAGCAGGTGGTTGAAACGGTACTTTCATTGAGCGATCGCCGTTCTCCATCTACGCCAACGGCGTAGCGGTAGACCCTTCGGGTGCCATCCTTTAGAGTGCGGGTATGTCTTTCCAGGCGGGTCATTTCAGGACACGAAGTTCTTTGATGAAGCGAGACACGGCACGTTTGGAGCACCCTTTGCCAGTCCACAATCTGACCTGTTCAATCAATTGGGCATAAGTGCGATAGCCTAGCTCCCAGGCTTTGATCAGGGTTTGATGAACCAGTTCGGTTCGGTGATACCAGGGTTTATGGGGGAGGCTTGGTGCCAGTGCCGTTTGTGTCAAGTCGTCCGCAGTGATGTCCACCACGGGAGGCAATAGCCGATCTGCTCTAAAGCCTTCCAGGACGAGGAGGATAGGAGCCATGATCAACGGCGAAATTGTACCCCAGAGATTTCGGGCGGCAGTCAGGTCAAATTTGAGCGGGCTGTAATGCTTGAAAGACCGTCGGGCTTGGCGGAATTTAGTGATCCCGGTTTGATAGAGGTCACCCAAGGTAATATGTTTCCAGGTATCAGCTTCCATGATTGGTGGTACCAAAATGCGATGAGAGCATTGCTAATGCCCAATCGACGCAAAAATCAAGGGCTAGGCTGAAGTTTTATGGAGCGATCTTAGACAAGTCCGCCGTAAGGAATAGCGGCGCTCTCCTCTAGAACCGACATCGGACAGAATTAACCCTTCAACACAAAGGTTCCGAGTTTGGTCACGCACTTGGTCATAGGTCAGGCTGGCGGATTGCATGAGCTGTTCGCGGCTTTGGTCGGGCTGGTGTTGCAGGGACTGGAGGATGCGATCGCGGGACTGTTGACCTCGCCGTCGGCGGGTACTGGATTGCTGAGGATTCAAGTGCATATTGCTAGAAGGTTAAACTTGTACCAATTGCTAAACCCCAATCGCCTTCTAGGGCAACCCATTCACCCGTCAACTCTGCAAATCTTTAGTGCTGTTACTGTATGAAAGCCTGCTTCACATGATTCGTTTTGCTGAGGCCTTTGTAGATGAAGCAATTGTCTCAACACTGTCGAGACAACAGAAATATATTGAATGATATCTCCCCCTATTCAAGTGTCTGAACACCCGGATACTCTAAAATCTTTTGATCCGCCGTCAGGAGTGGACACTTCAATACTCGCGCCGTTGCCACAATAATCTGATCTCCTGGATCTCGATGAAAACCAACCAGTTTTGTAGACTCAACCACAATGGGCACTGTTAAGTCGAGCAGTTGGACTCCAGGATAAGCTAATGCCAAGTTCAACCATTCATGAACCTCGCAAGATAAGCCAAGCCTTTGCTTTTCAACTGCCTTTGCAACTTCCCAACAGGAAATAACGCTGACACCAATCCCTTCAGGCTGGTATTGCTGAATTAATTCGCGATGCTTTGGGGTCAGTCGTTCTTGATTATCGTCAACCCACCAAATCCAGATGTGGGTGTCTAAAAGAATCATTTCAAGACTTCCCAGTCTTCAATGGGGACAGCAGGCTCAAACGGATTCTCATAGTAAAGAACTTTGCCTCGCAGGGGGTAGAGGTTTTGTTCTGGTTGATCCGCGACAGCCTTGTGTGCTTGACTCGGCAAATCTTTTTGGGAGACACTGGGCGATTCTCTTTCAGAGACACTACGTGAACGCTCCAAAATAATCACCTCTACCGCATCGCCTACATGAAACGGTAGGTCTTTCAAGACCAAAGCTCCATCCTCGGACAAGATCGTCTCGATTTTGTAGGCGTTCATTTCCCAACTCCTTCCTCTGGCGATGCTAACAGCCCTAGTCTAATCTAGACTTCCAACCACCATTAATGTGCAAGCCGACATCAAATCTAACCACTCTTAAAATCCCAACTTGCGACCGACCCAAACCACGCGACCCACGATCGCAAAATCCGTTCCCTCATCCTGCAAATTTACCGAGAAAGGGTCATAGGCCGGGTTATCTGAAGTTACTCGAATCACCCCTTTGGGCTGGCGCTGCAAGCGCTTCACCTGAAGCGGCCCATCATAGCGAGAGACATAGATTCCATCCCGAATCTGCTCCACCTGGGAGCTGACCAGCAGCATATCTCCATCCATAATCGTCGGTTGCATTGAATCTCCCCGCACATAAATCATGCTGACCTCCGATGGACAGACATGCAGTTCCTGTCGGAGCCATTGCAGATCCACCGAAATTAACTCCGGTTCACTCCCAGCATCCACAAATGCTCCTGGCCCCGCCGATACTCCAATGTCATACTTCGGGATTTGAATACATTCTTCTTCCTGGGGTTCAGGCACAAAGGGATCGCCCTTGCCCGTGATCAGCCAAGTCAGGTCAGCGTTATACCCCTCACAAACACGGGCAATGATTTCTGCATCCGGCAGCCGATCCTCCTTCTCGTAGCGAATCAAGCTGCTTTTACTGATGCCAATGCTTTTTGCAAAAACCTGTTGTGTCAACCGCCCTCGAACCTGCTCAATCCGCTGACCAATGCCCTTCGACAACGGAGCCTTCGGCTCTGCTTTTGCCCGTGACCGTCTTGTCGTGGTGCTTGCACTGCTCGTCATAGCTTGCCTCCATCCATGAAAGTGTCCAAACGGACAATTAAAAAATTGACTACAGAAACTATTTGAACTTATTCCTAGAATTCTGCTAGATTTTTAGAAGACTCGTCAAGTCTATTAAAAGTTGTCCGAATGGACAACATTAGGGATGAAAGCCATGAGGCGTAGGGGATGGAGGATGCAAACAAACAACTCGCAGGAAAAACTGTTTAATATTCGAGACTTTATACCATTTGACCGGAATGGGCGGGCGTACTGTCCCAATTGCGAACAGAACAAAGGGCGAAGACCTTCTCAGAAAAGCCTGGCGGTTCTGGAGAGTGGGGCTTACAAGTGTCATGCCGGATGCACATCAGAAGAAATTCGCCTTTGTTTAGGAGTGCCCAAAAACAGTTCAGTTCTACCGACATCTAAATCTCAGTTTCATACTGCTGAGCAGATCACCAAGGCAATGGACTGGTTGCTGCAAGGGCAGGATGAAGAAAGTGCTTAAAGACACTAACCTCGGCAGCCCAAAGACACTAACTTCGGCGGCCTAAAGACACTAACTTCGGCACCCAAATGACAGCAACCTCGGCGGGTCATTTTTGAGAAACTTCGGCAGGTAA
>JAHHGS010000154.1 GCA_019359715.1 Aphanocapsa sp. GSE-SYN-MK-11-07L
TCTTGATGCCGTATTAGAAACTGTATGCAAGGGATTGAAAGAGCTAATGGATTTACCAAATAAGCTACGGTCTATGACCAATTTTCCTCACATGAGAGTTACGTTTTAAGACGCGAACTGGTATGACATTTCAGGTTGATACTGTTCGGCATCCAGCCAAGGTATCGGCTTGACGAGCCAGGGAACATACAGGTAGCCATTCACTAAGCTGGCTTTGATCACTGTCTCGTTGATGTCTTGCCCGTAGAGCCTGAGTGAATAATTGCTGGCATGGAGCAGCATTCGCCCCGTACCCACGCACGGATCACAGACCGTCTGCATCCGACTATCACCGTCTGAAAAACTCATCCGGCACATCATCTCAACCACCAGATGGGGAGTGGGGTAAAAGCCCAGGTGCCGACCGTGGGCATTGACTGCGAGGATGCCGCCCCAGTAGTCGTAGGGATAGAGCAACAGCCAGTGTAGGTCAAGGGTTTGATAAAGCCGCATGGATGCCCCTGGCGAGGGTTCTTTGGGGAGGTTGGGCTGACCTGGATAGCCAAATCCGTACAGCAGCCAGTCCATCAAATAATCAAAATACTGCCAGCTCCCCCAGCCTTGCCACGAGCCATAATCGGTTAGCAAATCAAGACATTTTTGGAGGTGTTTCCCGGTTCTAGAATCTAGACCTTCTGCGTGATTGCCGCCGCTCTCAAAGGTGATGGGCGGGATAGGGGCATCAAGCAGTGTGCCAGCTTCTACTGTACGAAACCAGTAGTCCCAGCGTCCCCAGGTGTAGTCATCAATGGTTAGCAGGTAGGGCAGCAACCAGCCATGTTTCAGGTCGCGTTGTAGGTCAGGGTCAAGCTTTCGCGGCTTATAGCCGTGCAACCTGGTGCGAAGATCTTTTATCCTCGCCCAGGTATCATCGTTATTCACGATTTACCTCAAATTCAATTTTGCATGAGAAATTGGAAAAGCAGGATAATGCTTCCAGCTTTCCGAGATCGCAAAGGGTTACGGTAAAAAACTGCCTCGAATTGACTAAAACTCTGCTTCAGACCGATTTTCGTAGACGGCTTGCAAGCATTCCTCAAGATCATCACCTTGCCAGATGCCAGCGAACTTCAGGAGATCGGCAGCTTTGCTATGTCTATCAATCAACTGCCCGACCTGCCGAGGTGAAGGGGAGTTGATTTCTTGCTCATTGGCAAATGGATTCTGGCTGGTTTCCCACGGGTCAGGTTCGCCGGGGATACGAATAAAGCCGTTGCCGTTGCATTCTGGGCAGACTATTTTGGTTGTCATGATCTAGCTCCTTTGATTGAGAGATCAGGCTACTTTCTGCCCATCTAATGCTTGTTCCTCCTGCTTGACACTCAATAATTCCACTCTGGCGGCTCGAATCACCACCTTGGAGCGGTTTGCGCCTGTGGTTGTATCCTTCCACCGCTGCTGAAGGAGAGAGCCGGTAACGCCAATCTGTGAACCTTTCTTACAATAGTCCGCAATGATTTCTGCGGTCTTCTCCCAAGCCTCGACCTCAAAATAGTCGGTTTCTTCCTTTGTCCGGCTGATGGCCAGACTGAATTTGGCGATCGCTTTTCCTGAATCCAAATATCGTACTTCAGGATCAGCGGTGAGTCTTCCGATCAAAGCAACGGTGTTCATGATTGTTCCTCCGCACAATAGTTTTTCCTATGCTGGGCTGGTTTTTGTCTTTCTACCCTGGTTGGTTTGTTCGCTGGATTGAACGGTCTGAATTAACCGAATCAACTCATCGACCTGCTCAGGGGAGAGCTGGCTGGGCGTGGTGCGGTTGAACTGGCTCTGAAGTAAGGCTTTGACCGATTGGCTATCGAGTCCTACTTCCTCTCTCGCTGCCTTGACGCGATCGCATTTACTTTGACTGGACTCTGGCATCGGTGCCCCATCGGTCAGCCATGCCGTTAGCATTTCCGCTAATTCCTGACCAGGATTCAGAAAGGTCTGATTGCTCAGTTCAGGGCAGCGAGACTTTGAAATGGTCAACAGATGCTCTAGATTCAGTTCTCCGGCTAAATCAAATTCATACTCAATTCCTGATGACTGAATGGGTGCAGTGCCTACCTTTTTAGGGGCGACACAGCTTTTACCCTGCTTGTTGGTATACTCTTCAAGCACATATTCAGTCTTGGTTCGCATTGTCGCAATGATATGGCTTGGACTGGAGAGCATTGCATCAATCAAGGCACGTTCTAGGGGGCGAACCTCCTTCCACCCATCAAACCCCTTGCCAGCTAGCTCTAATTCCTTAAACCAAGCATGGCTCAGTGAATCAATCACGATGACTTCATACTCAGATTGCGCTGCTGCTTTGATCGCCTCGATATATTTGGCAGGATGATGATCGCTTAATTCGCAGACATCAAAATCAAATCGATCAGCGTATTTGCTAGCACTACCATGCTCAGTATCAATGACGGCGATCGTCGTGCCGAGGTGCTGGGCAATATTGAGGGCGCTAAATGTCTTGCCTGCCCCTGATGGCCCGCACAATGCCAGCCGTAACCGTGATTGGGTTTTCGTTGCCTTCTGGAACATGGTGGTTCTCTCCTTTCTCTTGGGGTCAGGACTAAAGGTGTTCTCAAGCTCTAGCGGATCAGTATCAATAGTCAGAACTGTGCGGTAAGGTCAGCACTCGTCTGGTCATCAGTGGATTGGTCATATTTGGTATCCCCTGAATATTGGGGGGCTGGTGGGTGTTGACCGACTTGGCAATTATTTGCGCTGAGTGAATCCGAATGCATCAACTCCGTAACGTTTACCTTCAAGTCCCAACACATCTCCGACAGAGGTACTTCGATGATTGCCAGGCTCAGGAGTTACTTGGGGGTTGAGTATCCAAGACGATTCGGTGTGATTGGTTAACCTAAAAGCCATCTCAAGATCATCAGTATCTACTTCGGCAACCTTGACAAGTTGATCCACATTACCAAAAGGATTTGAATCCCCCAACATTGCAAAAGGGTTCAGATTATGAAAAACTTCGACCATCATTTCCTCCATTGTTTCTCTGCTACATCTCTGGGGGCATTAAATGCTGGTGGGTTGTTCCCCCCGATGAAGTGATTGGTGGGGCGATTCCCCAGTGGGAGCGTTGCACGAAAGACTCTTCCAGCCCGAAGGAAATCAGGAGGCTAGAACTTAATCCAAAAAGGCGATGAGTTGTGCTGCGGATGCAAAGTTGCCAATGCAGTGCCGATCGCCCTGATCATACACATGAAAATATCCTTGATCCTTTAGCTGCATCTCCAGCAAGTAGCCTTTCTCAACAGCTAATTGTGCCAGCCGTCGTTGACCATCGCGATCTGGAAAATGCTCTCGATTACGACAGCTTAGGCACATCCAGCCATCGGGACTAAGACAAACCCGATCCTGGCATCTGGGGCAGTCCATCTCTACCTCCTTTTAACAATGGCTTTCACAAGATGACCAGGGCTAGAGGCATTCTCTAGCCCTGGTCGGGGATTCAATGCTTGCGGTTATCGCACTATGCAGGAATTAGCTTGCTGAGCGCATACCACGTCTTGTTCTCATCCCATTGCACTTGAGCGCGATCGCCTTCGATCTTCACAATGACTCCAGTTCCTTGATAGTGAGGCTCGGTAGTTTTCCGGCTCACTTCTTGTCCAATCCTGGAATCGGGGTCTTTAGCCCCGACAAGAAGGATGTCTAGATCAGTTTTTAAATACTTGAGCAAATGATGGGGTGCAATCATCAACTCGATTTCGTAGAGTTCTTCTCGTAGCTCTGATGCAGTTGCCATAATAATGTCTCCTGTTGGCGATCATCAATGTTCAAAAGATTTCGTCATGGCAGTGACAATCTTGGACGGTCTTCAACCCACAGCCGCACAAGCGACCAGGGCCATAAGTTTGTCCTGCCTCTAACCGTTTCAAATACTCCCTGTTTGCTGGCTCAAACCCGGCCATGTAATCCGAACACTCAGGAAAGACGGGGGCATCTCCACTGATTCCATCCGAAGCTCCCCACTCTCGCCATTCCTCGGCAATCTGCCCTTGCACTTCACGATGGGTCTGATCTTGTTCACAAATCAAATCGTAGTAGGACATAATGAACTCACCTCATCTGATTGAGTTAGCAAAGAGAGCGGATTCTAGATTGGTAGTCGGGAACCGCTCCCTTTTGCTGTGGTTACAAAAGGTTTGTTTAACCTCCGGTGGTTGCTCTTCGTTCAACGGTTCTTCACCAGCCACGCTAGTTTCCCGACTCGGAGGGGTTATTCAGTTGTAAGGTTCGGTAAAAGATCGATTGAGACTCTTGATTCCGTTCGGGTGGGGGCTGTCTCGTTCCCGTTTCCATGTTTCTATTATAGCTTATAAAGCTATATAATTAGCTTTATAAGCTATAAATATTTCTTTTTACATGCATCTTGAAATTCATTCTTAGCTTATATAGCTTCATTCATAGCTTTATAAGCTAAACTTACATATAATTTGGCTTTAGGAGATACTTATGAGTGCTGTTTTATCCGCACCAAGAGTGAGCAAAGTTCGCTGGAAACTCAGATTAGTCATGGCTGATCGGAAAATCACCAATAAAGCTCTCGCTGAGGCAGTGGCGATGAATCCTGTCAGTATCTCTAAGCTTAAAAATGCCGATAGTTTGCCTGAAATTGGTGGCGACACGCTTGCCAAATTGTGTGATGCCATTACTGCTCTAAGCGGAATTCCTTGTAGTCTTTCAGAGTTAATTGAATACATCCCTGATTGAGAAATCCCATTTCCCCTATCTTCATGAGTTTTCGCGCTAGGAAGAGACTGAATCAAGATCAAGCTAGTTAATCTTTCTAGCCCTTGCACCATTAATAAACTTGCTCATAGCGGAAATTCCATTCGACTTTGAAAACCTCGTTCAAAAATCGCCCTTTCGATTCAGCCTCTAGAAAATCCTGATACACACCTTCAGGAACATCAAAATATTGATAGCGACTTCCCCTGTAAGGTGTCAATTACATTGGCGGGTCGCGTCAATTACAAATTCTGTCCCCCCGCTCTTAGTTGTCGGGGTCGCGTCAATTACACTACTGACTGAAAGATAGACAGAGGGGAGGCTTTAGATTAGTTGTCTGCATAATTGTCTCGACGCGATCGCATATTGCAAAGGACAGAATTTGTAATTGTTGAGCCGCCAATATAATTGTCATTTCACAGGGTGAAAATATTTGCAGTCTTGGCAGGGGGACAGCATCGTTTTTACTCCTGCGGGATGAGGGAGTTAGGGGGAGTTAGCAATCATCCTTTCAGAACGACCTCAAGCCATTCTGAAAGGATCTTCAACACTCTGAATGAAATTAACCAATGCTTTTAGGAGGACAACCGGAGTTCTCCCAGTCGCATCAACTTGATAGAGTGGATCTTCCGTTCGCTGACCATCGAAGCGAATTACGCAACAGTTGAGGTTACGAAGCGAGTTATTTCGATCACATATTGCAACCCAATTGCGGGCACCGTGGCAGCGAAAAACACACCAGCGGATTCCCCTGTCTTCAATTTCATAAAATTGCTGGACGCCATTATCTCCATGCTTGAACTCAAATCCCTCGATCGCTAGACTCTCTAGCCATTGAATTCTTGATTGTTGGGGCATTGATCCCTCCTTGAGAGCTGGGGCTTCGGTTTCAGGTGAGCAGGAAGCTTTTAGCGATAAAGGATTCCTACTCTAACTGAAAGGGCGATCGCAGATTGTTTAGTGCTTTGCTTTCAGCCCCTCGGCTAATTGCTCAATATGCAGCCGCAGCTCCTCATCCTGGGGAATCAGCGTTAGCAACTGCTCGATCAAAGGCTGAGCCTGCGCTTGCCACGTTTTTTCTGGCACCCCTTCAAACAGTTCGGCTGGCAAGTTATCGGCTTGTTCCATCGCCTGCACTTTCAGGTACTGATCAACCGCTTTCGCCGTGATTTTGTCCTGGTGGGCGAGTTCTTGCTGTTGATCCTCTGGTAATTTCGCAGCTTTCTTAGCGGTACTGGTTGTCATCCGTCCTTCTTTGACCGCCATTTGAAGCTGTGGTGTTAACTGATCCAGAAGGGTGATCGCTTTGCTCAGTTGCGGTTGAGTAATCCCGACTGCCGCACAAATCTCTTCCGGCGTGGCCCTTTTTCGGAGGGCATCGATCGCGTCCAACTTTGCTCCTAAATTATCGCTGCGATGCTTATTTTCGATCAGCGTCAATACCGATACTGGAGTCCAACCCTGCGGAAAGATCGAGGCCGGGATGGAGATCAGCTCTAGAAGTCTCGCTGCCTTGATCCGGCGACGACCAAAGGCCACTTGATAGCCCGTGTCACTTTCCACTAACCCAATCGGATGCAAAAAGCCGAACTGACGAATCGAGTCGATAAAGGCGGGGTTGGGGTCATCTCCCAACAGTTCTTCATTGTCTGGCAACTCCGTCAACACGACCTTACGCTGTTTGGGAGTCGCTAGCTTTTCAGGAATTAAGCTCAGTTGTTCTGTCATTGATCGACCTCCGTGATTTCGACTTGGGCACGGCTGGCCCGCTGATAACTCTCTTCAAAGCCCTGCCCTTTGACGACCACGAGCCGGGAGCAGGGAAACGAGGCAAAGATGGCGGGGCGATACTGCGGCTTCACTCCTTCCGGGCGACAGCGGCCAGAGTAGCTGAAGGAGGGCATCTCACGTTTGACCTGTAGCGGATCACCCGTTTGGGAGATCCCTCCCTCAATGTCTTGCCACCACACCCCGGCACACATCCGCTTGTCGGCTTCCGGCTCTTGTCGCAACACGTCAGGAAGATGATGCGCCAAGTCTTTCGGGCAAGTCCATGCTCTATACTCCGTAAAGTTCTCAACCCAAGCACGGGCATGAACCAGCAATATTCTCGTTTGTTTCGTCAGGCGACTGAAATCAAGCGTTTTAGCCAGTCTGCGAGAGAGGCCGAACCGGCGCACTTCTTCCAGATAGTCGGCCACATTTGGGTAATGCTTCGATCCTACCCAGTCTACGATGTGGGTCACGCCTTGACGTTCAATCAACTGTACGCCGACTGCACTTAAATTCCAGTTATCCACCAGAATGGGCGGGTCTGCAATGAAATATTCCAGGGTTTGCCCGTAGGGAGATAAACCCGTCTCAAAATAGATGCCGCCTTGCTTGCGGGTGCCACAGCCCCGCGTAACAGCGATCGCGCCTGGTGTCATATAGAATCCTCATTAGGTCTGTAAGTGGGCCAGCGGAAGGGTAACGGGGTATAAAACGCTTCCCTTCCGCACTCAGCCATGAATCATTACGGGTCAAGGATTGCCCTCAGATTAAAATCCAAATCGAATCAAGATTTCTTCTGCACCATAGACCGCCTTTTTACCGCAATCCTCGCATTCATAGTCCTGGGCATCGGGTTCGATGTAGTAATGTTCTGCCCCGCACTGAATGCAGAACCCCATATTGGCCCCTTCCTCGATCGCTTCGATTGCCAACTCCAAAATCTCTTTAATGCCTGTCTTGCTAACTCTCATCGCGTTGATCTCCCCATTAATTTCTTTTGTTTGAGCAACGGGGGTGAACTTGCACCCCCTTCTTTTGCTCTATGCCGCTACTAGCCCAAGCTCCATCGCTGGGCTTTGTTGGGTTTCGATCCAGTCAATGATTTGGTGTGCTGCCGCTTGTATCCGTCGCCCTGATTCTTGGATCTGGGCGATCGCCGCTTCTGCCCCGCCGCTCCAGTGCGCGACATAGGCAAAGCTATAGCCCCCTGAATCGAGTCCGAAGTGATTGAGCACCATGAAAGCGACAGACTCAGCCTCTAGCTCTAGCTGGCTCTTGCTGGTGTGTTGTCGGTAGTCCTGCTCTGAATGCATCAGGGCATGGCCAAGTTCATGGGCGAAGGTCTTGCACTGATGCAACTTGGGCAAAAGGGAATCAACTGCGATTTCAATGTGTCCATCGGCAAACCACATGCAGCGCCCGCTGGCACCGAGACAGCCTTCAAACCGCACCCGAATATTGAGGCCAGTTGCAAAATCCTCTAACTGCTTGAGCAATCCCGCGTCATCTCCTTGCAGGGAGGTGTAGATTTCCGGTAGCTCATCCCCTTCTGTCTGCGAAACATCAAAGACTGAACTGCATTTGAAACCCGCTAGTCGTCTCGCTTTTTCGCCTGTTTCAACATCATCGACTTGGCGCATGATGGGGGCGAGAATGGCGATCGCCTTTTCTCCTTGGCGCACCTGTCGCCCCATCCCTTGCCAAGCCCGGTAGCCTGCAACACGGGTTGCTTCAGGGCACTGAAACAGAATCATCACAACATTCTTAAAACTGTAGCGGTGAAAGCAGCTTTGAACTCTAAGATATTGCTGCCAGTTGTCGGTTTCAGTGAGTTGCTGAATTCCTTGCTCTAGCAGCTCAAGCGCTTCTTGCTGTTTTTTCTCGGCAGCTTCAGCACTCGGTTTGAATCGTTTCATGTACAATCCTCCATAGGTCTTGAAAGGCCAGCGGAAGAGAGCCAGGTTCCAAGTGATTCTCTTCCGCTTTTGCATTGAAAGTTTTTGGTCATTTTCAGTTTTTTCCGTCTTTTGTTGGACGCAGGCTCTCACCTGGGGCGACTCTAGGTATCAGTCGTTTTCCTTGCTGCTCCTCATCCAGCGGGCTTATTGCGTTTTCATATCTCTATAATAGGCTTATATAATAGAAAAGTCAAGCTGTATCAATGCTTTTAAGCCCTTTTTTTGATAAGAATTTCTAATGCGTGTAGGATTAAATAGAAAGCAGGAGAGTTTTATGGATTTAGATCACCGGGGCAAACACCCAAACTCCCTGGCCAACCTGACCCACGACGGGCGACCGCAGAATTGGGGGGAAGGAAAAAAGAAACGTAACCTAACCGTTACGGAAACTGGCTGGCAGGGCGTTCAAGCCATTGCAAAGGAGATGAATTTATCAATCTCAGAATTGCTGGAGAAAATCGGGCGGGGAGAATTTAAGATTTCGCCTTAGAAGTTAGACATCCCCAGACCCCAAGAGATGCCCTAGCAGCGATCGCTTGTCTGTGGGTTTGCGATCGCCTAGCGGGTGGTGATGAAGATCATCCATGCGGTAGGATGATGCACACAAAGTCTGAACCAGCGCACCGCTATACTTCGCTGAGGTAGTCTCCCTGAACTATTCGTGAACCTATGAACGCCAAGCATGACCCCAAACTGATCGACTTTCTGCAACAAGAATTGTCCATCGCTCCCGAAGCGATTGCCCTGCGCCGACATCAGCCCGCGAGTGCCCAGCTCCCGATTATGCTTTGGCAGTATGGGCTGATCACGCTCCAGCAGTTGGACAAAATTTTTGATTGGCGAGAGCAGGTTTCTTCCAATGGTGCTGGCACATAGGAACTTCTTAATCCAGACGTTTACGCTTTACAGAAGAATGCGATCGCCATCCATCCATTCATTCAATCTTTCAATCTTTCTGAGCGAGATGATAGGCTGAAGAATTCTAGATATGAACTCATGGGAAATCGTAAAAAAAGTCTAAAACCAGCTCGTGGGTTTGGGGTGTCCAACACGATCCCCGATGAAGAATTGTTAATGACACAGGTTGTGACGATCGCTGCTCTTAACATCGCTTCCGAGATGATGGCAGAACATGACCCATCGAAGACCAAAGGAGAGTGGTGCGCGTGGTTGATGGAGGAGGCTGCTCAACGCTTAGGGCAGGCTGAGAACCAAGAAGAAGTGAATAAAATCATGATGGGGAATTGATCTGATCAAAGTGCAGAGAAGCAGGGTACAAACCAAATTCGACCTGTCGCAGCCCACCAGCGCAGGCGATTGATCCATAGTCGAGCAAAAGCGATCGCCGTTCACCTGCATTCCTCCGAGATACCACCGCTAGAGTCGGTACTCTGATTAGCGGTGGGTTGTTGACTTGCCAATTACACCGCCCAGCGATCGCTCTTTCTGTGCTGGAGTTGCCATTTGCAAGTGGGCATCTGCCTTGCTTGCTGGGGTTAGTTCTAATTCTTCAAAATCGTCAAACTCCTCTAACCCAGATTGCACCTTGCGTTTGGCGGCATCGACCATCAGCGTGAACGGGTAAGCGGTGGCCATCGCGATCGCAAGAATTGCTATGCCCCGGAATGGCTGCTGCACTTGCGTTTTACTAGCAATTTCATCCAGAAATCCAACAACGGATAGTTGGACAACAGCAACAACAATAATTTTGATCATCAAGAAGCTGCGATCAGTGTTTTTGCGAGTGATGATCATGAGCAAACTCCATGAGGTAGGTTTTTTTGTGAATAGTGCGCGATCGCTAGCGAACCCACTTGGGTTGCTTCACTCGCAGAAAGGTGCAAATCACATCGGACTTATCACAGCCCACTAGCGCCGGATGATTCATCCAAATTGGGGAAGCAATGACAAAACCGACCGCCCCAGCAATCAGCAATCGCCACCACTGGGAAAAGGCGATGCCCCACTCAAAGCTGGCGATTTTGGCCGCTCGAATCGACTGTTGACGCTCCTCCTGCGCTTTAGCTCTCTCTTGGGCGTTCAGCTTGCAGATGGTCGCCAAATCCTGTTTATATTTGGTGAAAAATAACTCCAGACGCTGATCGACAATTTCCCCGGCAAGTCCAAGCTGCTGGCTGTAGAGCAAAGGCATTCTGCCCGACCGAATTGCTGCGGCCATCGCCTTTTCAAACTCAGGGGTCTGCATCTGTTGAGTAATTTTCTGAGAGAGCATTGCGCTCAGAGCCTCATTCAACTGCTGCCAGAACTGGGACTTAAATTGATTGAGTTGATGGGTGGTGACAACCGGCATGTCTCGGCAGAGCCGCTGAGCCTGCTGATGGACAATTGTGCCCAGCCGTTCGCGTATTTCATCCGGCAGCGGCACGACGAGTTCTGCGATTTCATCGGCTGGGGGATTGATCGATAGCTCGCTTGAAAAATTTGGGGATGTCATTGGTATAGCTCCATAAGGGTTGCCCGCCCCCCTGTCTGACCAGGGGAGAGCGATGGTTATTGTTTCAAGGTTGTACGTTTGCTTCTACGTATTCCTGGAAGTAAGTCCAAAACTCCTCTGTTTTGACAATTTGGATCACTTCTTGATTGAGCATGGCAACGGCTGCTGGCCCAATCGCTGTCAACAGTTGCTGTTCATAGCGATGAATATCCTCCGTCGTACTCCGGGGAATCTCTTTGGCAACCTTCTGCGCGAGTTGACGCACCAGTCCCCGCAGGGCCGTTTGAAAATCATGCGGGAGTTTAGCGATCGCCTCTTGAGCCGCCTGATTATCCATCAGTAGCAAACTGGTACTTTCTTTTTGAACAATGGCAGCAGCGCTTCCATCGGCTGGGCTACTCCCATTTGCTTCAGCCGCTTTACTGGTTTTAGAAGTCCGAACCTCCTCCTGCGCGGTCTGCACGGCCATCGCCATCTCCATGCCCCCCTTCATTAAGGAGCAAATCTTTTCAAACCCCTGCACTTGAGCGTCAGTGAAATTTTTGGCATCCTTAATCTTCATTGCTTGCAGGATTTCGGGAATTTTTTCTTCCGGAATCCCAAAGCGTTGAGCCGTTTCCTTAAGTGTATTGTTCGTCATTACAGCACCTCATTGTCTAGATCTAGGTTTTCATCAGGGTCAAATTCACTTTCTCGGTGGCCATTGGGTTTGACCGGAGAGACACGGGGCAACTGATGCCCCCCATTGGCATTTGAAACAGGTTGAACACTCGGGTCTGAAATAGAACGGAGGGGGCACCGGATCAGCGCCAGATTCATGTAGGTTTCAAACTGAGTGCGAGAAATGGCAATGGCTTGTTCCACCTCGACCCTTGAACCACTTGTCACCGCTGTCCCCAGCGGGCCAAACAGGCAGGCGATCGCCATCTCAATCCCGGCGGGCGGGCTAACTTCTCCTGAGCAGAGGTAACGGGAGGCATAGTCTGTCTTGGAGGAGGGCGGCTGGTCAGGGTGTAGAATCAGCCGAATGTGTCTAGGCATGGGCGGCTCCTCCTACCACTTCAACCGCTTTGGCTTCATAGCCTTCGACCCCAGGCATGTCCCGGAAATAGCCATAGCAGTCCGCAAAGCGATGCAGGAGATCAGTTTTTTGCTGAATCTCAAACCGCTCCAAGAATTCCAGCATCAAATCCTTACACCAGTGCAGCTTGATGCCAAACAGCTCCAGAAACATCTGATTGAGTTCCGTGGTGAAATAGTTGGCCGCCCCACCGGAAACCGGAACCCGTTCCACCCCTGAAACATTGAGAGAACTAAACTCGGAGCGCCGATCAATCCAGTATTGCCGTTTCGCTTGCTGAATCGCTTCCCGAAGCCGCTCGATTTCAGCACTACTTCGGGTCTGGGTCAGCTCAAACAGATATTTGGGATTCAGTTTTGGCCCAGCCAGGCTCAGTAGCTCAGCCGCTCTCAATTCATAGGTGATCGGAAAATTGAGCGTTTGGATAAAGTCATGCATTCCCGTCTCTGGCAATGTACAGGAGAGCTTGGTATTGAGCGCCCCCCTATTGAAACAGAGCCAGCTTGAGTCAGAATGACCCACAATCAGCACTCGCTCAGCATCATAGGCTTTATGGATGCCGTAGCCCTCTGGCTTGCAGTCAATCGACTCTAGCTCAATATTCTGAATCGCCGTCCCATTAAACTCGAACTGCCCCACGGTTTCCCTGAGCCAGCGAGCTAGCAACTGGCGATCGCCAATTTCATCAAAGGGAAGCAACAATCCCAGACACAGGGGAACCCGATCATTTGTCTCCATCTCAACCTGAACGAGATAGCCCAAAAAGCTCAGCACCTTCGCCAAGCATTTTTCAAATTTGCGATCGCCCACCGGCAGCAGACCGGGACGGGTGGCCGTCTCTCCCACTTCCCAATAGACGCGATCGCCGGACGTTGGATCGACATAGGACACAAAGCTGGAACTGAACTGACTCTTGCCATAGCGCTCCTCTAGGCTGTCCTCATAGGTCGATTGGGTTAATTCCCGCACCGCAGGCGGCACCAGAAAATGCCGCTCCACTGTCTCAAAGGGAAATTCCGGGCACGGAAACGAAGCAATAACCTTACTTCCACTAGTGCCAACATCAAACGCAACAATCACAGACATAAGCCCTCCCAGTTAGGTCACGTCTGAGATAGGCCACCAGTTTTCAAAACCGAACGCTTTACTCAAAAAGATTTACATAAATTCACATTTAGGGGATTTTCTGAGTTTTAGACCACTGAGTTGGTTTTGCCCAAAATTGGATCTGATTTGCCAAATTAATCAAAATTTTGGTTGTTAATTTGTCCATAAATTTGCACTCTTTTGGCAACATTTGCCATCTCTATCCAACCCAATTTTTGTTGCTCTAAACCCTTGATTTACAGGGATTTTAGCTATATATAATGGAGCTGGAAAAAGACAGAAAGAAGTTCCACGCAACCTGCCACTCGCGTGGCGGCACGGGATAACTCCCAAAATGGTCAGAAATTGCTTTTTTGTGAAGTTATATAAAGTCGATCAAGTTGTGTCAAAACAATTTCGATCTGAGATTTTTTGAAAGCTCCATTTCGTTTTTCATCTCAGTTTTATCCAAGCGTTGACATGCTCAGAAAGCTAACCCGATCACTCATTAACTGGAACTTGATGACCCAAGCTGTCAAGCAAGCTAGGTGGGGAGGTTTGGAATGAGAAGTATCCACACGATTAAGTCCGGCGATCAGGCAAAAAAAGACTACTACACCAAGGATGAGAGCCTGAAACAAGATGAAGATCAGAAGTCCTATTACAGCGAAGCTGAAACGCAATCAGAGTCTGAGGAGATGACCCAAGCGGTCTGGTTTGGCAAAGCGGCAGCGCGGCTACATCTCAAAGGTCATGCGCTTGTATCCGACTTTGAACAAATCTATGACGGCACTATCCCCGGCACTCAAGAGCGCATCCGGGGCGACAAACCTAGAGAAGACCACCAAGAAAATTGCCTCTATGACGTGGTGCTGACCTGTCCGAAATCAGTCTCCATGCAAATTCACTTGGGCAAAGATGAACGGGTGTACCAGGAATATCAGGCGGCGGTCAACGAAATTGCTGAACTGATTGAGAAGGACTATGCCTGGGCCAGGATTCAGGTGCAGGGCCAGCGGCGGATTGTTCAAACTGAGGGCATCCTTGCCCTGAAGATCCCGCACCATACCACTCGTGAGCAAGATATGGGGGTTCACACCCACCTACTGATCGCCAATGGGACGTATTGTGCCGATGGGAAGTGGCGGTCGTTGCTTGATCGGGGCTTTGGTCATGCCTACTATATGGGGGACTACTTTGAGGCTCGATTAGCCGTCAGATTGCAAGCCATCGGTTACGACCTGCGGGAAACCGTGAGCGAATCTGGGCATCCGGCTTGGGAACTGGCGGGCTATTCCGACGAGCAAATCAAGGTGTTCAGCAAGCGTTCCGAGAACGCCAAGTTTAAGGAGCTAGTTGCTCAAGGGTATAGCCGCGACAATGCCATGATGGTGACGCGCAAAGCGAAGGACATTGATGAAACGCTTGAGGAAATGCAGGCGCGGTGGGCCAATGAAGCTCACTCCCACGGCATCGAAGCGATGATTCCAAAAAATTACCCGATCTCCCCAAAGCCGGGACTCGCGCTCAGCGCAGAAAAAGTGCTCGAAAGCGCCATTCGACACTATAGCCATTGCTCCGTCCACTTCACCCGTGACCAAATCCGGGAGTATGCTTTCAAGCTCAACCGAACCTTTACGATCGCCGACTTAGATCACGCGATCACCCGCCATCCCACCCTCGTTGACTATGGACGAATCACCGACAATGAGATGCTGCATGGGCACTTTACAACGGTTGCAGCGGTGGAGCGGGAGATCCGCACCCTGAAGGCGTGGATGCAAGGACAGAATCAAGCCACCCCCATTTTGGACAGAGAACACTCATCTCAGGCGCTCGAAGGGATTGAGTTAAAGAGTGGACAGCGAGCAGCCATCATCGGTGTTTTGGCTTCTCGCCATCAGCATCAAATTATTCATGGACTGGCAGGGGTGGGGAAGACAACCGCCCTGCGCCACCTGAAAGGACTGTGCGATCACCAGGGGGTAGACATCCTCGGATTTGCACCGAGCATCGATGCTGCCCAAAAATTGTCTGGAGAACTAGGAATTGAAACGTACACGGTGCAAAAGCTGGTAAAGAGCAACCGCTTTGAACTGAAGCCAGGGCAACTGTTGATCCTGGATGAGGCCGGGATGGTATCAGCCAAAATGCTCGATGTGGTGCTGCAAAAAGCGAACGCGGCAGGAGCGCGGGTCTTGTTAGTTGGAGACGCTGGCCAAAACCAAGCCATTGAAGCGGGTTCACCCCTCCGCTCTTTGATGAATTATGGGGCAGAAACTCATCATCTCTGTGAAATTCTCCGGCAGCAGAACATGATTCAAAAACAGGCTGTCGAATTGATTGAGCGGGGGCACGGTCTAGATGCTTTGACGTTGTTAAATGAGCATGGATACATCAACCCGATTGCAGATCCACAGCAGCGGGTCGAGGCAATCGCCACCGAATTCTTAAGTCTTTCTCCCCAAGAGCAAGCCAATACGCTGGTCGTGGCGGGAACCCATGCCGAAAAAGATGCGATCGTCGCTCAAATTCGGGCGGGTCTAAAAGAGAGGGGAGGATTAGGAGCGTCACGCTCAATTGTCCAACTTCGAGATCGAGGATTAACGCCAGAAGAAGCCAAAGAAGTGCTGTATTACCGAGTGGGCGATTATGTCACCCTCTCCCGCGACTTTAAGAGCACCCCACTGCGGAAGCATACGCCTTATCAAGTTGTTGGCAGGTCGGAAGCAGAACTGGTGGTGGCATCCCCTGGCGGACGGCTGTACCGATTCAACCCCCAGCACTATCAAGACAAGCAAGTTTTTTCAAGTCAAGAAATGGATGTGGCGGTAGGGGACTCGCTGCGCTGGACAAGCAGTAATCCTAAACAAGGGTATATCAATGGCAGAACCATCAAGATCATGGCGATTGAGGGGCAGATGGCAACAGCGCTGAGCGAAAAGGGGTTGATTCAAATCAACCTCGACCATGCGCTAGCCATTGATTACACCCTGACAACGACCAGTCGCCGAACTCAGGGCAGCGATCGCCCCAGAGTGTTCGTTTCTGCCACGAATGACCCGACCTCAAACCAAGAGCCGTTTTGTGTTTCAATTTCACGCCAAATCAAGGAGCTGAAGGTCTGGACAGAAGACTATGAGGGGTTATCCCGTCGCGTTGCCGAGTCCAGCGTTCAGCGCAATCCCCTCGAATTACTATTAGGAGAACAAGATGGAAAGCACCGAAATTTCAGCCCTAGCAGAAGCGATCGCCGCCCTGACTCAGAGCGTGCAGGAAACCAAAGTCCAGAACCAGCAGATCCTGAACTTGGTGATGGCGCTACAGCAGGAGAACAAAACGCTTCAGAGCTATATGCGGGAGAGGGTGAATATGATCCCGCGAGAAGTCCAGATGGTATTGAGCGACTTCATCCTCCAGTTCAAGGAGGCGATGGAATCGAACAAATCAGAGAAGATGGCGGAATCGATCGCCCAGTTGGTGAAATCGATGGACAATCTCTCTCAGCGGATCAACGACTCTGGGTTGATTCAAGCCGAGGTGATGGATCAAGCATTGGCAGCAGCAGAGGAGATCAGGGCCTTCAAGCGGGAATTAGCCCTGAGTGGGAAAACGCCCTCTCCGAAGCCCTCCAAGAATGGTCAAGCCGCCCAGAGCTAATCAGCGCGATCGCCGAGTTAGCACGAGTGGTTCAATCCAACCAAGCTGAAAAAGTCCTGGTTGAGAGTGGATTAGCCCAAAAACTGGTGGCACTCACCCAGCAGATTGACGAACTGACCGCCGAGCGTCAGCCCTATCCGTTTGCTGGCATGGATGAATTGGCCCAGACCCTTACCCAACGTCAGACGGAAGAAAAGCTAGGTGAAAGTCTGGAGCAACTGCAACATCTCCTAGATCACGTAGAGCCATCGGTTAATGTCCAGGCTGAGATGGCACAGTTGGCACAGGTCTTGCAGAGCGTCAATGATGAGCAACGATTCGTTGAGAGTGGGTTAGATGTCCAAATCTCCAGCTTGGGTGAAAAGCTGCAAGCCTTTGATGCCAAACTTCAACCCCACTATCAGTTCACGGGGATGGCTGAATTAGCTTCAACGCTCTCTAGCCATCAGTCCCAGGTAGACCTCGCCAGCAATCTACAGCAGATTAGCCAATCTCTGAGCCAGCTTGACCAGGTGCTTGACCAGACGATCCAGCGGCAGCGGGTAGACGCGATCGCCAGCGGGATTGAACAATGGCGATCTGAACAAGCGATCGCTCAGACGATTCTGAACCATCAGTACGAAGGCATGGCTGAATTAGCTGAAGTCGGTCAATCTTTGATCAACCATCAAGCTTTTGTGGCCAGTGGGCTGGATGTCCAGATGTCTGAGCTAGCAGAAAAACTGCAAGCCTTTGCCGATCAGCCGACTCAATATCACTTCAATGATGTGGTGGAACTAGCCGAGGTCATCCACCAGCGACGGGCAGAGGAAGTGATCACCTCTTACTTAGAAGACTTTACCCAAGCAACAGAGCGGCTGAGTTTTGCCATAGAGAATCACCCCACCCTACAGCACGTCGCTGAAGTTGTACGATCGCTCAGAAATGAGCCAATGCCTGAAACCTCCCATGAGCATCTTGGGCAGCTCGCAGAACAATTGCGGGCAATGAACCTCAACCCCACGCCAAAACCTAAGCCGGTAGTGCCGTTCTGGACACCAGAATATCTTGCTGAGCCGCCTGACAATATTGAGCTGCAACACTGGGAGGAATTTAAGCGCAGTGCCATCCATCCCGACCTGATTGCCCTCAATGCCGAGAGTGTGTCGGGTCAGGCGGTCTACGATCGATTACTTTCCGAGAAACTAGCCACATTGGGCAGTGGGCAGTATGTCACCGTCCCCATGGCCCGTTTGATGGCGCAATATGAACAGGTCGCCGAAGGGGGCTGGTGGGGGAAGGCTGGGGTGGATGCGCGATCGCTGATTGGGCTTCAACCCGGAGAGCAACCCACCCTCAGCACTTGGGGATGTTTCAAACCGGATCAGCCCCGGATTGATCATGATAAAAGCGATCGCAAGGGCGAAGTCGAGTACAAGAAATACGAGAACCCGCTAGGCATCCCCCGGAGCCTTTACCTGGCCATCATGCCTGACTCTCTGGCAGAGCGGATCTATGAAAAACATGGGATTAAGCCAAATGAAACCGAGAAACAGAGCGGCTTCTGGTTCATTGTGAAACGCTACAACTTACCCATCACAGTGACAGAAGGAGTCAAGAAAACCTGGGCCAGTTTGAGCCAGGGTGAAATTACCGTTGGCGTTTCTGGGGTGAATGGCGTGTACCGGGCCAAGGATAACGAGGGTTATCCTCTCTCCCGGCGGCAGATTAATCCTGAGTTAGAAGTTTTTGCCACGCCAGGGCGAGAATTCCGCTTTGCCTATGACCAGGATTCAAAGGGTTCGACCATCCGCAACGTCCGGCGGGATCTGGTGCGAGGGGTGGAGCTGCTGGAAGCGAGAAGTTGTGTCTGTAAAGTTACCCAATGGCAACCCCAACAAGGGAAGGGTTTAGATGACCTAATTGCTAATCACGGGCCACGCGCCTACACAGCCGAGATCGCCAGGGCACAACCTGCGGATCGGGAAAAGCGCCTCCATTACCGCACGGAATATAACGCGATCGCCCGTCAGGTCAAAGCAGAACTGCCAGGGCTATCGGCGCAATCCCTGGAGGGCGAAATCTACATGAGAGCGCTCAGCAAAGGGGATGCCAAGGACGGCGATCGCGTCCTCAGCCAGAGTGACCAAGCGCGATCCCTCAAAGACCCCGCTGAAGTTAGAGCATACATCAATCAGATTCAGGCGATCGCGTTGAAGCAACAGTGGGACATCGCAGAAGTTGAGCAAACAACACCGTCTGCAAATGAACCCATCACAAACGATGAAGTCGCTGCTCAGTCGAGTGCTTCTAGTCCCATTCAGAATGACCTGGCCCCGTCACTTCAAGCAGAACAAGCAGAACTCAATCGGCGGGTATTGAAAGCCAGTCAAGATTTATTGATCCGGTTCCGCCATCAGAGTATTCAGCCGTCTGGCAACACCGTCTGGCAGGCAGGCACCTATACCGTTGATTTGGACAAAGAGCGATTCCAAGTCAGGTGCAGCGAAAGGGGGGTTATTTTAGAAATGCGCGATGAGCAACTGACCGGATGTGTTGATGCTAAAGATGTGAAACGATTTGAAGCCGTGTTAGCCAAGTTCACACCCCAGCCCAAACCAGTCCTGATTCACAATGTAATGGAGCGGCAAACAATTAATCGGCTCTGTATGGCGCAAAGTCCAGATCGCGCCCAGCAAGCCATGAATCTCAAAGGGTTATGGGCGGCGGAGTATATTCTATCGAGGGTTGGGAATCAGACATCAGAGGGGAAAAGAGTGTTTGCAGCCAGTAATGGTTGGGAATTGAAGCAAAAAGGGGAGGATTTAGCCATCACGGAAACCGGGGGGCGCGGAAATATTCTAGAATTCAAGGATCGAAGGCTGCAAGGGTCATTAATTGACAGTGATGTGAGTAAGCTTGAAGCATGTGCAAAGGTACTCAAACAATCACAACTGGAGAATGAGAGGGGGTCGCGTCGTAAAGAGAGTGAGTTGGAGTTGTAGTGATCTCGAAGCCAACAAACGCAATGATCTTCTAAAGTAGAACTATCAAAGGGATTTGACCTATGCTAACAACGACCGCAGCGAATCAAAGCACTCTCAATCAGGAACTACGAGAGTTTGCTGAGGGGATGCCAGTCGTCATTTATCGACCCACAGCCCCAGAAGCAATCGCTGCGGTGCAGCCGTATTTTCCAGACTTGGTTGAACAAGCAACATATCTACCCGAATTCTTAGACCCGGTAGGAATTGCTGTGATCGTCCAAATTGGGCCAGACCTTAGAATTTCCTGGTCTGTTGCGGATAACGATGAAGCGGCCAACCGTCAGCGAGAAATTTACAACCAAGAGACATACTGTAAGATTCGGGCAGCCTTAAAGATTGACTATCAATGGATCATTAAGATTCGCCCTGACTTCTGGGGATATGACGATGACGATCTAATTCAATCCGCTGGTCGCTTCCTTTTGTCATCAGAGAAACCTGATTGCTGGATTTTAGACTTAAGTGATTAGTATCATTCTTGCTCTCCTGGGAGCTAGAGCAAATTATTTCCTAAATTTACAATGAAATCACGAGGTCGTTTAACTGGACAAGAAGCTGAGGAGTGGGTCAAGGAATTTGCAAAACGAACGTTTATTCTGGTTGCGAATCAGTATCCGCTTGAAAAATTTGTGCATTTGCTAGAGTCCAAATTACCTCACCGCTTCAGAAATGGGCGGTTATTTATGTATAAAGATATTCCAGAGGGAAATGACTGGATTGACAATGTTTTAAGCGGAAAAACCATTGAATCGATTGGCGACAATAATCGGCGTGATCTGTCTGATTACTTGATAGACAAAGTAGTTGCTACTGATCTCATCGTAGAGCTGCGAGACAACCATCAAACCATCAATCGAATTGCGATTGATGTCACGATTAACCCAGGTAAAGAAAAGGAAAAGTTAGATAGAGTAAGGGGTAAGCCAGAGAAGGATGACCCACTAGGCTACAATCAGAATCAGAATTTACCCTCTGTCAGAAAGCAGTTGGGGATTGATCGGCACCTTGTCCTGACTCTGAGTGATGAGCGACAAAAATTGCCAAGCCATGAGTATTTACTAACTGAACTTTTTGCCTTTGTAAATTCAAGAAGTCAAACGAAAGCGTTAAATCTTACAGACGTTCCCGAACTCCATCGATTTAAGGGAAACGAAATTGAACAAATCGAACCAAAACAGATGTGGGATAGGTTTGGCAAAGGAATCCATGAAAACAATGCAGTTGAATTTAGTAAGCAGGTTACTTTAAAGGCGATACGCGCAGGCAACAACCAAGAAGCAGTCTATGAGATGCTAAATCATGATCCGCAATGCCGTCAGGCGACGCGAAGTAGTTTAGCGAAGGGAGAAAACTATAAAGCGTTGGTGTATGGTCGCGCAATGGAGGCAATTGAATTACAAACTCATAAAGCACCTACTCAGCAGGCAATGAACTTCAGAGGTCTAAAAGCAGCAAGAGTTATCGTTGAGCGTGTTGGAAAGGATGCTCCAGAGGGCGGCAGAATTTACTCCCTAAGCGATCGGCTCGTCATGACGCAACGAGGGAAAGATTTCAAAATTGAAGTGGCAAATGAACGTGGCACAATCTTGGAGATGAAAGATGGTATTTTTAAGGGTTCAATGACGATTGAAGACTGTCAAACTTTTGAGAAGGCGATCGAAAGTATTCAAGCCAATCAACAACAAGGAATTGACATCAGAAAATCGAGGGAATCTGACTTTGAGCCGGATTAGCAAATCACTGCATCTTCCCAGTCTTTCGCCACTTCACACAAGACTCTTGATCCGGCTTGAGATTGCAGAACACATGGTAGTTAATTGGCTTCTCAATCTGGTGCAGCCCAATCAACAGGTATGGGCCAACCGTGATCATCAAGATTGCCGCCAGCTTGGAGCGCCGCCAAACTGCGAGATAGACCTTGATCACCAGCAGGAGTATCCCAAAACCTAGAACAAGATGCCAAAAATTGATCGATTCTACTTCACGGTCATTCATGTTAGAAAGTGGATTGATTGAACTACAGAACTTTTGATTATCAGAAAAGTCTCAGAGAACAATTAGCAATTTAGCTCTATGCTGTCTTATAAACACCGTTACTGTGAATTAAAAACTCTTAATTTCTGCGTATACTAGGTGTATCCAGTTGGGGTTTCGTCTCAGTGAAAGGCTTAGAGATATGCAAAGTTACCCAAGTACAAACTCCAATTAATGGTATCAACAAAACCGCTTGGATAGCTATAATAATGAGGACTTTTTTTGTGAGACGCTGATCTTGTATTTCAAATTTTTGATCGAGAGCTGTTTCGTAAATCTTCAGCAATGTGTTAGAGTTCGTGCGGTTATGAAGAATTTCTAGGCTCTCCTGAAGTTGATTCTTGCTCTCAGTCATTTTGATAATTATCTGCTCCGTATTTTGCAATGCACTCATCGTAGTGGCATCAACTTGCTTCGTATTCTTCAATACTTTGGGCAAGCACTCTGCGATTTGATTCAAGCAATTGCATATTTGATTTGAGACGTTGGATAGATTCGTCAAGCATTCTTGCGCTTGCTGAGAGTTCTTCAGTAGATCGGTTTGAGAACTGGTAAATTTCATCCCCAGTTGATTGCGTTTCGCCGCTATTGTTTCTAGAGCCGCTATCTGGCTGGTTAGTTCCGTTATCCGCTGTTCCAGAGTTGATAGCCGAATTGTCAATGCTGCCAGCATGTTCTCTAGACTCTGGCTCTCTTCCCCACTCATCATTAGCTTGTCCCCATTCTGTGCCTACATTCACCTCATCAGGCTCAGGACAATATTGCCAGTTCTCCTGAAGCCTTTCTAAGATAATCGTGGCATTTTTTGGGGAAATGAGAGCTACTTGCCCCCAGTGGTCAACCTTGACTTGCCAGCGGTGCTCTTTCTGATATTCCTCTGGTAAATAAGGATTCAGTTCATCTAAGCGCTCAAGCCGACCGTAGACCATCATTAACCTTCCCCACAGTGAATCCAGTGTCCATTGATTTTGGTCTGCAATCTCACGGGGAATAACCCAAGTCATCTCATGAGTAGGGTTGTAAAACTCGATCGTTAAGTAGCGATCATTAAAAATCATGTACTTAGGATCATGAATTGAATAAGATGCAATTTTATTGTGGCTTGGCAGTGTAGTTCCATTGCGGCAATTCTTGATCAAAGACAATCGCCATTGTTTGCTTAAATTCCTCCGTCACTTTTCGCCCGG
>JAHHGS010000155.1 GCA_019359715.1 Aphanocapsa sp. GSE-SYN-MK-11-07L
AATTGGTTCAGGGACAATTGAGTCAACGGTTAAACAGATCGGACGACGGATTAAAATATCAGGAGCACAGTGGAAAAAAAGCAATGTTCCGCAAGTGTTAATGCATCGCTCTGCCTACCTCAATGGGTACTTCTCAACCTCAGTCTTACAAAATTGAGATGCACTCCAGGATACCTCCCTTTTGCTTCCATTT
Organism: Aphanocapsa sp. GSE-SYN-MK-11-07L; assembly: GCA_019359715.1. Classification (GTDB taxonomy): domain Bacteria; phylum Cyanobacteriota; class Cyanobacteriia; order Thermosynechococcales; family Thermosynechococcaceae; genus JAHHGS01. Next base: position 194 of record JAHHGS010000155.1, read on the forward strand.
TTGGTAAGTCCGTATTGATTTGATCAACTGCCGACCAGGATCCCACCACTTCTGTAGTTCTTCACGACTCCAATTTGGCTCAGTTGCTGATATTAAAGACAAGTTTTATTTTCCTTCTAGGGAACTAAGAAATACTCAAATTAATTTTGATAATAAGTGGTTAAATAGTGGTTTAGAGATTTCTACAATAATTTTTTATGTTTGCAAGAGAGATCATGAGGAATAGCTCATACTCAGAACTGATTCTGCTCGCTAGAACATCACCTCTTGTAAATTTAATCATTGAAAACTTAAGCGTTCTTTTTGTGAAATTTTGTAGCTAATAATTCTAAACTGATGCAGTTTGGCTACCAACTCTCAACTGTTGCAGAGTGCGTTGAAATTTCCAGAGTAGAAAAGCTAACAGCAGCCATTGACCAAGGATGCCGAAAATCACTTCCAGCATTCTATCCGCTCCTGGAAATGCCCAAGGCGCATAGCCGATCAATGTCCAAATCATCCGGATAGCAGGCATACTTTCGCCCACCAAGCTCAGGAGAATGGGTAGTAAAATTAAGACGCTAGCTAAGCCACCAAACGCCCATAAGCTTGGGTTACGAACTTTAGCAGCAAAAATTAGCTGAATAAACGTACCGCAAATTAACAGCAGATTAGCGATCGCCGTACAAGCAAATGCAGTTGGAAGAGGGTACCTAGTGCCAATTCCAACTGCATAGAGCCAAGGCACCAGCCAAAGACCCACAATTAACATCTGAATCGTCATCGCTAGCAAGACCGGGCTTTTTGCTCCCCATATCCAGCTTTGCCAACTTTGAGACTGATACTTAACCCAATCTAAGAGGGCTTGACGCTGCGGACAAGTACCCAGAATGAGTAAGAGTAGCAAGCTAAAGCTAAACGCCTGCACCATAAAAGTTTCTGGCCAACTGCTAGGGGGACTCCCTACCGAATCGGGGTAGAGCAAGAAGCCCAAGAAAAACACTTCTAGATAAGCTGCAATCAGGTAACTCTGACGCTTGCTTCTTGCTTAGGACTGACGATCGCGGTTGGCGAAAGTAGCGCAATAGCACTCTCCAAATTAAAGCTGTGCCAATCGCAAGATTAATTAGAGTAAAAGCGTGGGCAAGCCAGAAGTTCTGACTGATATCTAAATAGAACCAAAATCGTTGATCAGCCAGGGAGTAACCAAAGATTTCTGGGAAATTATCTAGCGATCGCCAAGCAACAGTAAAGCTCCAAAAATAAAAGGCTATGACAAACCCAAGCGAGAAGGCAATCGCCACAAATGAAATTCCAGCCGTGAATTGCCAGCTTGCTGCTCCCGGTTTTGGCACAGCTATCAGACTATAGAGCATGGCTGCGCTGTAGCAAAGGATGCAGCTAGCCAGCAGCAGCAGATAAAAACTCAGCGTTAACTCTGAGGGTAAACCAGCCGCAACAGCAGCAATTAGATGCAGTGGAATGGCAAGGACTATAGCTAAATAGAGTAAAGTTGGCACCCCCAAGATTTTCCCAAGCAGAATTTGCCAAGCCGGGCGTGGACTGAGGCGAATAAAATTAAGCGTTCCTCGATTCTCCTCGTGGGTCAAATCACTGACGATGAGATAACTACCAAGAATTAACAGCAAGAAAGGAAGGCCATAAGTGAAGCTTCGCCAAATATTTAACCATTTTGACTGATTTGGTAATTTGTCGATAATTAAAAACAGCAGAAGTTGACCGATTGCAGATAGGGCGATCGCGGCAATCACGCTGCGGGGTTTGAGTCGTCCACGCAGTTCTCGCAACAGTTGAGGGTTCCAGTCGCCTAACTGATCAATCCACGGGGCTTGCTGTGGCTGTTGCATGGCTAAGGGTGCTAAGAAGTTTGCTGATAGCCCAGCTTGAGAAAAATTTCTTCTAGGCTGGCCTGGACGGGCGAAAACTCAGTAATTTGCCAACCGCCCGTAATTAAGTCGCGCAGCAGATTGGCCGCTTCTAGATTTGTGCCCGCAAATTGGATGCAGACCTGATTGCCAGAGGGTAAAATCTCACAGACTGTCACCAACGGCATCGTTTGGAGAACTTGCTGGAGGGCCGCTGCTTCGCCAAGGGCAGCAATGATAATTTGTTGCCCCCTGCGATCGCGCTGATAGAGGGCTTGCAGTTGGCTGCTTTCGACCAGTCGCCCTAACTCCATAATTCCAATCGAGGTACAAAAATCCTCTAAATCGCTGAGGATGTGCGACGAAATCAGGATCGTTATCCCCTCAGTTTGCAGGGTTTTAATCGTTTCCCGATATTGAACGCGGGCGATCGGATCAAGACCCGACACTGGCTCATCGAGCAAGAGCAGCACCGGGCGATGGATCACGGTGCGGGCCAAGCTCAGTCGCTGCTTCATTCCCCGCGACAGGGTGCTAATTTGGCTCTGGCGCTTATTTTCCAAGCTGACCAGTTCTAAAACTTGATTAATTCGCTGGGCTAACTCTGGTTGACGCAGGTAGTAGAGCCGCCCAAAATAGTCGAGGTAATCCACCACATTCAGGTCGTCGTAGAGCGGAAAGTCATCCGGTAAAAAGCTGATTTGGCGTTGAATGCCAGGGTTGGGCTGGTCAGGCAGCAGGCGTTGACCGCTGATGTAAATTTCTCCGGCAGTTGGTTCTTCTGCCGCCGCCAGCATCCGAATTAGAGTGGTTTTACCGGCTCCATTCGGGCCAATTAGCCCATAAATTTCGCCAGCATTGATTTGTAAGTTGACTTGATTGACAGAGATCGTCTGATCAAATTGTTTGGTTAAACCCGTAGTGCTCAGCATGGCAAGCGGCTCAGGGCTTGACAACCAAGACTGAGCAGTGAGCATCCGTGACGACTTGGCTGCTGACCGAGCCTTGCAGAATTCGGTTAACTCCGGTCAACCCTCGACTGCCAATCACAATCAGCTTGGCTTGATAAATATTAGCCAGCCGGATAATCTCATCCGCCGGATCGCCAGTGACAATTTCGAGCTGGCTAGGACAGGGTAAATCAGCTTGGTAAGCCAGCAATTGCTGCTCAGTGTGACGATACAGTTCAATTTCCGAATCAGCAGCGGGTAAATTAGCCGGAGTTTCCATGCCGGAGTCCACAGGCGAAATCACATGGGCCAGAATCACCTTGGCATCTGGCTTTAGGTTGAGTTCCAGCAGGGTTTGGATCACTCGATCCGATAACTCAGAACCATCCAAAGCGACTAAAACGGTTTTAAACACACTGCCTCCTGCCCAATTTTGCCTCGCCGGACTGGCTTGACTTCAATACTAAACCGGCCAGGCTGCAGATGCTGCTTGATTTGGGAATCTAAACCTGCTAATAGCGAATTCGCGGGTCAACCCAGGCATTCAGAATGTCGATCGCAATACTCACCACCACTACAATCAGGGCAAAGAAAACAATGATGCCTTGGACAGTCGGGTAGTCTCGCAGCGAAATTGCTTCGTAGAGTCGGTTGCCTAAGCCGGGCCAAGAAAAGGTGACTTCCGTCAGGATGGCTCCCCCTAGTAGGGAAGCAAAGGTCAGCCCCAAGACGGTAATCACGGGAATCAGGGCGTTCTTGAAGGCGTGAGCGACTAAAATTCGCCGTTCCGGGATGCCTCTGGCTCTGGCCGCTTCGACGTAATCTGCCCTCAGGGTTTGCTTCAGGTTGACTCGGACAATTCGCTCAAAAATCCCGCTCAGCACGAGGGCGAGGCTAAAAGCAGGCAAAGCTAGGTAGTAAAGGGCTGTCAAAAATTGCTCTAAGTTGGCGTGCAGCAAGCCATCTAAGCTATAAAGCCCAGTTGGCCCGGCTGGCGGTGTGAGGCTAATCGGGTAGCGCGTACCGAGCGGAAACCAGCCGAGCTGGACTGAAAAGACCAACTGCAACAGCATGCCCAGCCAAAACAGCGGAATCGCGTAGGTAATAATCCCAAACAAGCGTCCACCCGCATCAAAAGCAGTCCCCGGCCGAGACGCTGCCAGCATCCCGACGGCCATCCCGATCAGGAGAGCGATCGCCAGACTATACAGGGCCAGTTCTGCTGTAGCCGGAAAATAATCTTTGATCACCTGCACCACCGACTGCCCGCGACTGGTCAAAGAAGAACCCAAGTCAAACTTGAGCAAGTCGCCCATGTAGTGCAGATATTGCTGCCAGAGCGGATCGTTTAACCCCAGTTGCTCTCGCATCGCTGTTTTAACGGCTTCTGGCGCTCGCGGGCCAAGAATCACATCGACTGGATCGCCAGGGGTAGCCCGCAGCAGCAAAAACACAACGGTGACAATCGTCCACAGCATCAGCGGCGCTAGCAGCAACCGCAGCAAAACATAAGACTGGAGAGCACGAGCGCGAGACATTAAGTCATCATTCCTGGTCAACGGCTGCCAATCACCTTAGCAAGATCAGAGATCGTTTGGGACAATCTGCTGTCCAATCAAATCCCTAGTGCAGCAATGCGCAATTGATCCGCAAGAGTAGTGATCTCTGTTTTCATGACAAGTCTGCCCAGCCAACTTGGAGGGATGCCCGCTTCTCCATAAAATGCTCCAGCCACCTGACCACAAATGGCCGCAGTTGTGTCTGCATCATCGCCCAAATTTGTAGCAGCTAAAATTGCTTGCTCGTAAGTTTCGGTTTGCCAAAAGCACCAAAGGGCTGCTTCTAAACTTTCCACAACATATCCAGTCCCCCGGACATGATTGATTGTCTTATTTCGGTATTTGCCACTGGCGATCGCTTGAATTGATTCAGAGCTAGCGATCGCTGAATGAGCGTCAAAGAGAATTTCTGATTTACTGGCTCCTGAAAGAGCACGGAACAAAATGTCTCCAAATAGGAGACTGGCATCAATGCACTCTGCCGCACCGTGAGTGGTACGAGAGCTTTCGCCAGCAAAATGTAAAACAAGATCGCGATCTGAAAAGTAAAACATGGGCACAGGTGCCAACCGCATCAGACAACCATTGCCAGCCGACCTGGGATGAGTAGAACCGCTAAACGGATTGCCAGAAGTTTGATACTGAGCTAGCGCTTGTCTGACAGTATTGCCAATATCAAAACATGCCCCTGTACTGCTGAGATAACCTTGTTCGTACCAGTCACAGTAGCGATTCATTTGATCCGCTGCATCAAAAGCACCCAGCTCAACCAAGCTAGTGGCTAAGCACAAAGCCATCGAAGTATCGTCCGTCCATTGACCGGGTTGGAGTTTGAAGGGGCCGCCACCAACCATGTCAGTTATGGGCGCAAAGGAGCCACGACTTTGAAACTCAACTGTTGTGCCGACGGCATCGCCCACAGCCAAACCCAATAAACAACCTCGAAATCGTTCTGATGAATGCATAATTATCTATCGGCGGTATTCATCTCCGCAGTCGCCAATTCGCTCTAGCAAATTGCGAGACTGACTTAAAACAGTAGCTATTTGTTGGCGATCGCCCGCATCCAGCTTCAAACCAAACACTTGGGCATTATCAGCTAAATGCTCAGCAATTCCCAGGCGGGCCCCGACAATCACTCCGGCTACCGTCGGCTGATCCAAAATTGAGCGCACCGCTACATTAGCGATGCTAACTTGGTGCTTTTGAGCGATCGCCTGCAAGGTTTGCAAGAGGGTTTGCAGTAGCTTCCAGCCGCCCCAGGCATCAATCATCGTTTTGTATTTTTTGAGGCTGACCGTCTCTAGTAGCAGCCCAAACGGTTCAGACTTGCCCAGATATTTTTCTGACAAAAACCCACCGCAGAGGGTGCCGTAGGTCAACAACTGCACACCATGCACCTGACACAGGGTCATCATCTGGGCGATCGGGCGCTGATCGACTAGCGAGAACTGGACTTGATTAGCGACAATTTTGATCCCGTGCTCCAAAATAATTTGCAGGTGCTCGGTGTCAAAGTTGGTCAGGGCCAAGTGCCGAATTTTGCCCTCAGCTTGCAGGTCAGCCAAATGCTTGAGCGCATCTAGGTAGGCTAGATTTTTATAATCCCACCAGTGAAATTGCAGCAAATCCAAGCAATCAACCCCCATCCGCCGCCGGGAAATATTGATATTTTCTGCGACTGTGTGGCGCTGCATTGGCATTGGGCGGGGCACCCACTTGGTAAAGGCTTGCAGGTTTTGCAGCGCAGCCAGGCCACGCTCAGCGTCAAGCTGCCGCCGAAACTCACCGATTAAATCTTCAGCCGGGCCGTAGTGATCGGCTAAATCCCAGGTCGTGTAACCCGCATCCAGGTACTGGAACATGCTGGCGATCGCCTGTGTCAGATCAATCTTGCCGTGATAGCCCGACACCTGCCACATCCCATTCAAGAGGCGACAAATTTGCAGGTCAGGCGTAAATTGCCGTCTGCTGGTAGCACCTAAGTTCATTAAAAATATTCTCTCAAAGTCAAAAACACCGCTGGGCTAGATCTGGCTAGTGTTTTGCCTCCTGCCTTGTTACTGCTGCCTGCTCACCCTAGTTGACTCGCTTCAAATTACCTGCCTTCACCCAGCCTTCCACATTACTGGTTTGAGAGCGAATTCGCTGCCAGTCTCCATCCGCACTGTCTTCTAGAACAACCACTTCTTCCTCAAAGCCAACCCCGCCAATCCGGGCCGCATCATTGCTAGGGTTATCTCGCACACTCAGCCCGCTAGAGAAACTGACGGTGGCCAAATAGCCGTCGGTTGGACTTGGAGAGGGAGCTGTCGCAGCAGGCGCTGGCTTGTCCGGCTGAGCAGAGGGAGACGGCTGATTGGTGCGTTCATTGTCAAAGACTGGGCGTTCAGGCGGAGTAGATAATCGCTGCACGACCAAATACCCCAGTCCAAACAACACGATTCCCAAAACGACAAACCCCAACGTCGAGCCGAGCAAAAAGCGGAAGAATTTAGGCGATTTCATAGCGGGTTATCAGGCTGTTGTAACTGGCGCTGAATCCGTAAGCTAAGGCTGCTATGGCGAGAAGCAAGGCGGGCTTTACCAGCCGCAGCCCAATTTTGTAAGAATTCGACCTGCTCTTGAGCCGTGCGGGCGAGGGGAACAATTTGGCTAGCGGCTTCCAAAATATCATCTGTGGTGAAGTCGCGATTTTGGCTAAACCCAAGGTGCATCGCCTCGACAATGGTTTGCTCAATTTCTGCCCCCGAAAAATCTGGGGTTTCATAGGCTAAGCGCTCTAGGTCATAACCGGCCAGATTGTGCGATCGCAGCCGAGACAAATGCACCGCAAAAATCGCCTGCCGCTCTTCTGTCGTCGGCAAGCCCACAAAAAAGATTTCATCAAACCGCCCTTTCCGCAGCATTTCCGGCGGCAGGGCTTGAATATTATTAGCCGTTGCGACCACAAACACCGGCGAGGTCTTTTCAGACAACCAAGTAATAAAAGTGCCAAACACGCGGCTAGTCGTGCCCGCATCGCCTTTGCTGTCCAGCCCAGAAAAAGCTTTATCAATTTCATCAATCCAGAGAATGCAGGGCGCAAGGGCTTCAGCCAACTGAATCATCTGGCGAGTCCGCGACTCTGACTCCCCGACCAGCCCGGCAAACAGCCGCCCGACATCCAGCCGCAGCAAGGGCAAGTGCCAGTGGTGGGCGATCGCCTTAGCGGTTAAAGATTTGCCGGTGCCCTGAATCCCCACCAGCAGCAGTCCGCGCGGATAGGGCAACCCATACTGGCGGGCACGCTCCGCAAAAGCGCCACCGCGGCGCAGCAGCCAGTCTTTCAGGTTATCTAGCCCGCCGATATCAGAAATTTCTTCGGTGGCGGGATAAAAATCAAGAATTTGAGTTTGGCGAATCGTCTGCCGTTTTTCTTCTAGAATCAGGTCAACATCCTGGGGGCGCAGTTCGCTATGGGTGGCGATCGCCCGCGCCAGCACCCGCCGAATCCGCTCCATCGACAGCCCTTGGCAAGAGCGCACCAAGTCATCTAGCCCCTTGCCCTGGAGCGATTGCCCCAAGCTGGTCAGCAGCCGCTCAATTTCGATTTGAATTTCGGCAGCGGTCGGCAGCGGAAACTCCAGCACCGTCAGGGCTTCCGTCAAATCATCGGGAATCGCTAACTGCGCGGCCAGCAGCACTAGGTTTTTGGGTTGAGCCTTCAGCAACCGAGCCAAGTTCCGCAATTTACGGGAAATCGCCACATCCTCTAAAAAGCGATAAAAGTCGCGCAGAATAAAAATCGCCGAGGCATTGGCTGGCAGTTTTTCAACTAACTCTAGAGCTTGCAGTGGGTTGCGCTTGCCAAAACCGGCGTCGTTTAAGTTGCCCTGGTAGCCATCGACAAAATCCCAAATGTAAACGGCTCGATTGCCCTGCTGTTTGGCAGAGTGAGCGATCGCCGCTTCCACCCGCTCTTCTTCCCGTGTCGGAATATAAATCAGCGGGTATCTCGCCCTCAGCAGTAGTTCAAACTCTTCACTAAAGCCCATGGGCAACTCCCTCAAGAACTCAATTGTTTTTTGAGGGCTTCTAGGTTAGCCCAGCGCCGATCCACAGGCTGAAGCTCAGCGTTCCGATTATCCTGATCATCAACCGGAATGCCAGCGCATTCGAGATCGCAGAGTCGGCGATCGGGCAGAGCCAAACAGACTTGCTGGTAAAGCCAGTCGGTCGGGTCAAAGTGTGCCTGGGGCGGCAGCGTTTCCACGAGGTCTTCGAGGGCAACTTCCACTTCTAAGCCAGGCTTTTCGGGTTCAGCCAAGTCAGGAGCTTGCAGCCAAATCAGTTCCGAAACCTGACAGGTGAGGCGATGATTGTACTGCTGCAAGCAGCGATCGCAGGTCAAGGTGATAATCGATTCCACCTGGGCAGTTACTTCTAAAAAGTTACCCCGATGGGCGACGCTGAGCTGCCCTTGCAGCGGGGTTAACGTCTCTAAACCCGGCAAAAATTCTTTGACCGCTACAACTTGCGTTTGCTGCGGTGCTGTTGCCACTTGGGGAATGTAGATTCGTTCCATAATTGCCCCTTTCCTCCACCAGTTAATTGTTTAGTCTTCGGTTGGCAATGCTTCTGCTAATTGCAAACGCACCACCAGTCGGCGATCGGGTTCCTGACCGCGACTAAAGGTTTCTAAATCGGGCTCATCCTGCAAAATTGTATGCACCATCCGTCGCTCTGCGGCCGAGAGGGCTTGGGTGACAAACTCAGCTTGAGTTTGACGCACCTGACTGGCTGCTTGCTCCGCCAGCGATCGCAATTCTTTGTAACGATTCAGCCGATGGTTTGCCAATTCAACCGTGTAGACGGCCTGTTGCTCTCGGTCTTGCCCAATATTGAGCGTCGCATTGATCAAATATTGGATCGCATCTAGGGCCGCAGCCCCAGAGCCTAATAGACGGTCAACCTGTTCTGCCGTCAAGTCAGCGGACTGAATCGTTAACCAGTAGCCAAATTCAGCCTCAATCTGCGGCTGTTCTAACCCAACTGTCGCTCCAAAACCCGCTAGAGGAAGCAGAGTCTCTAACCATTGCTGACCTCGCTGGGGGTGTTGAAGAGTCATAGCTTAATCGATGAATCGATAAATAAAATTAATCAAGCTGAAGGCTTCTTTTTAGAGCGAGTCGGTTCAAACGGCAGTACGTCCCGCGCCTTGACATCCACCGTCTGCTGCTCAGCATCGACCAGCTTTTGAATGTTTTCTGGCAGAGGCTCCTTCAGCAAAATAAAGGTTTGGGCGGTCTGGAAAATATTGGCCACCAGCATGTACAGCAGCACCCCGGCCGGCAGCGGGAAAAATAGAAACATGCCAGAAAAGATAATCGGCGTCAGTTGATTGACCGTGTTTTGCTGCGCGTTAGTGCTGCTAGACCCCTGACCGGACAATAGCTGGTTGACATACAGGCTGACGCCAAACCCCAGAATCATCACCAGAATGTCCCAGTGAATGCCACCCCAATTGACGCTGGTCTGGCCATCGGCCGTCTTGGAGACCAAATCACCATCGATCGCCCCAACTCGACCCAGGGCATCAATAAACAAAAATCCTTTTTGAGAGGCAATACCCGGAATCGTGCCTTGCAGCGACACATCTCCTGCTTGCAGCGCCTCTAAGCGCCCAGCCTGATCCAGTTTGACCCGCTCTTGCCCTTTCATGACTTCCCAATGGGGCTGCACCTGTGAGTCGGGATAGTTAGCCAGCAGTTGCTCTAAAGGTTTGCCCTGGGCGGTTTGAAATTGGAGGGCTGTTTTTTGCCCGATCGCCAATCGATTGCCAGCCGGCAGCAGTGCCTGCACAGACTCATGCACTCCATCAGCTAGATAAATGTTTTGGGGCTTGGTGGAAAAGGCTTGAGGCTGAACCTGCTGAATTTGATCGGGCGGTTGAATTTGGAGATTTACCTGATACTTAATATCTGAAAACGGCGATCCCCGCAGGGTGGCAAACAGGGCAAACAAAATCGGCATTTGCACCAACAGCGGGAAACAGCCTGCCAGAGGATTACCAAACTCTTTGTAAACTGCGCTCATCGCCTCCTGCTGTTTGGCAGGATCGTTTTTGTAGCGCTCCTGAATCTCTTTCACCCGCTTTTGCATCACTGGCTGCACCACTTTCATCCGGCGCATACTGCGAATGGAGCCAGCACTCAGAGGATAAACCGCCAGCCGCACCACCAGCGTCAGGGCGACGATCGCCAGCCCATAGCTCGGTACAATCCCGTAACAAAAGTCCAGGATCGGCAACATGACATTGTTGGAGAGAAATGAGATACCAAAGTCCATTCGTTTAGGGTCAAATTTGATGAGTGTAAAAAAGGCGTGAGTTCTGGTCTATCTTAGCTACCAATTGCTCCACTGACGGTTTTTGCCCTCTGAGCCAGCTTGTCTTCAATGTAGTCATAGGTAGCGCGGAAGTTAGGTACAGCCCGCAGTTCCAGACGGCTGCCATCTTCAAGGGTGAGCACCATGTCCCCCCACCAGCCCAATCCTCTCGGAACTGTCACAACCTTAGCAATTTGGGCATAGACGACATCTGAGCGATCGCGCCCTAGCCAGCCGCCCGTAATTGTAATCCGGCGGCTGGTAATCCGGTAGCGCAACCAGAGCGCCCGCACAATCGCACCCACCGTCAAGGGCAAGCAGATCACAGTCAAGCCCAGCAGTAGGTTGAATATGAGATCACCAACGTGGGGGCCACCCTCATAGTAAACATCTTCTTTAATGCCCATGCAGCAACTTTGCCTCCGCCAACAACTGCTTTAATTCTTGCAGAAATTGTTGGTAATCGCACTCTAAGGCTGGGGATTCCTGGCTAACTGGCTGGGCGCGGACACCAATCACCAGATCCCAACCGGGTTGAAGTTCGCTGAGTAAAGAGCGACAAGCCGACCGCAGCCAGCGCTTGATCCGATTTCTAACCACGGCTCGCTTGCTCACTTTTTGACTGACTGAAACCCCAATTCGAGTCGGCTGGTCAGGCTGCCGATAGGCGCGCAAAATTAAATGAGATGATTGATAGCGACTGCCTCGCTGGTAGACCCTCGTAAAGTCCTGACGGTGCCTCAAACGATTGCAGCGATCAAGCACAAACCTATTGCCTGCTTAAACCGCTAAACAAACCCGCCCTCTGCTGCGCCGCGCCTTGATCACTCGCCGACCGTTTTTGGTTTTCATCCGGGCCCGAAAACCAGAGGTGCGTTTGCGTTTGCGGGAAGTTCCCCCTAAAGTGCGCTGAGTCATAAATCAATTACCTGGACAAAAAAGCATGGATTACAATCTTATCACTAGCTTTAGAATTAGTTTGGACTCTCGGTACATCTTGCTTTCTTGAGGTTAAGACTGCTCTGTTAGAGGTCAGAATTCCATCGCTGGCTCAATCAGGACTGAGAGGTATGCCGCTACGGCTCTAGTGTGTTCGAGCTAGTCAATGCCAAAACTTAAAGCAACTCGATTGCTTAAGTCCTGCTTTATTTTCTGCTCTTAAAGCCGAGATCGAGTTTACTCTAGTAAGCTAAACCACATTTAGTTGTGCTGGTTCAGCCCTCAAGCCGGGGATTGAGCCGAAACACTGATCGGCTAAGTGCGGATAGCCGAGTTTTCTAGTCGAGGTTGCTGAGCGTGGATATTCCCCTAGAGAGTCTGTGGAGCCAAATTTTGGAGCGGTTGCAGCTTCAATTGAGCCGCCCGACGTTTGAAACCTGGATCAAGACTGCCAACGCTGAAGAGTTTGCCGATAACTGCTTGGTGATTCGCACCCCCAACCCGTTCGCCCGCAATTGGATTCAGAAATATTACGTCAAGACGATCGCTGACGTTGCCCATGACATCTTGGGGCATCCGGTCGAAATTCAGCTTGTAATTGCCCAAGGTGCCGAGGAGTCATCCGAAATGGTGGAATCAGTCCCGGCTGTGCCCGTGGCTCGTCCCAGCAGCGAAACGGTCAGCCACAAAGCGCGGATGAGCGACCTCAACGCTAAGTATGCCTTCTCCCGCTACGTGGTTGGCCCCAATAACCGGATGGCCCATGCCGCCTGTTTGGCCGTGGCCGAGTCGCCAGGGCGAGAGTTTAATCCGCTGTTTTTATGTGGCGGCGTTGGTTTAGGCAAGACTCACCTAATGCAAGCGATCGGTCTCTATCGGCTCGAAATTCACCCGAATGCCAAGATTTTTTATGTTTCGACCGAGCAATTTACCAATGATTTGATTGCCGCCATTCGCAAAGACAGCATGCAGACCTTCCGAGAGCATTACCGAGCCGTGGATGTGATGCTGGTTGACGACATTCAGTTTATTGAGGGTAAGGAATATACCCAGGAAGAGTTTTTTCATACGTTTAACACGCTGCATGAAGCCGGGAAACAAGTGGTTCTGGCCAGCGATCGCCCACCCAGTCAAATCCCCCGGTTGCAAGAGCGATTGTGCTCGCGGTTTTCGATGGGATTAATTGCCGATATTCAACCGCCCGACCTGGAAACTCGGATGGCAATTTTGCAAAAGAAATCTGAATACGAAAGCATTCGCTTGCCCAGAGACGTGATTGAATATATTGCCTCTAGCTACACCTCGAATATTCGCGAACTGGAAGGAGCGCTGATTCGATCGGTTGCCTACATTTCAATTTCTGGCTTACCGATGACTGTGGATAATATTGCGCCAATTTTGAACCCGACGGCGGCCAAATTGGAGGCAGCGCCAGAAACGATTGTGCTGGCCGTGGCTGACACCTTTGGCGTTTCGCCAGAAGACCTCAAAAGTAATTCGCGCCGGCGAGAAATTAGCATGGCCAGGCAAATTGGCATGTACTTAATGCGCCAGCACACCGCCCTCAGTCTGCCCAAAATTGGCGATCAGTTTGGCGGTAAAGACCACACAACCGTGATTTATAGCTGTGAAAAAGTCGCAGACCTCCAGCGCACCGATCCAGAAGTGGCTCAAGTCCTGCGGCAGCTCAGCGATCGGATCAATCTGAGCAGCAGTGAAAACGACTGATTAGATTGAACATTAATTTTTATTGCTATTTTTAGTTAATTTTTCTTAAGTCAGTTTTAGCCTGTGGAAAACTCGCCATTTTCTGGGGAAAACGTTGTGGAAAACCTGTGGAAAACTCATTCATCCTGTGGAAAACTTTTTGAGTCATTTTCCACCTGTGGAAAACTCAGGGGGGTTTTCCACAGGTTTTCCACAGGCTAGAAACGCTAAAACTCCCTGGGGATATAGGATTTAAAAAGTTTTCCACATTTTCCACAGGCCCTACTACTACTACCTAGAGTTTTAAATTTAAACAGCAGGAGGTTTTAAAGGCCAAGCCAGTAAAAAATTTTGGACTCCCCGAACTAGGAGTGGTAGGATAACCTCCCAAGCTTGAATCGGCCCCGGCAAGTTTTATGAAATTGGTTTGTGCCCAAAACGACCTCAGCGCTCGACTCTCACTTTTGAGTCGGGTGGTGCCGTCTAATCCAAGCCATCCGGTGCTGGCAAATGTGCTACTGATTGCGGAGCCTGATCGCCTAGGGCTAGCCGTGTTTGACCTCAGCCTGGGGATGCAAGTTTGGATTCCAGCTCAAACCGAAGTGCCAGGTTCAATTACCCTACCGGCTCGATTTTTCAACGACATTGTTTCGCGCTTGCCCAATGCCCCGATTGAAATTGCGGTCGATGAGGTGACAACAACCCTCACCTGCGGTTCAGGGCACTACCAAATGCAGGGCATCAGTGCTGAGGAATTTCCGGCTTTGCCTGAGCTGGAGGACAGTCAGCAAGTTGTCTTATCGGCTGCTCTACTGCTGGAAGGACTCCAGGGGTCGGTGTTTGCCGTCAGCAGCGACGAGAGCAAGCAAGTGTTAACGGGGCTACACCTAAGCACCCAGTCCAAAATGTTGGAGTTTGCCGCTACCGATGGGCATCGGCTGGCGATCGCCAACTCAGCGATCGAAACACCAGACATTGCCGTCACTGTGCCTGCCAAAGCCCTGCGAGAATTGGAAAAACTGCTAGGACGGCAAGAAACTGACCTAACGCTGCGGTTTGACCCTGGGCAAGTGGTGTTTGAATTTGCCACTGAGCAAGGGATGGCTCGCCTCAGCAGCCGCCTGCTGGAAGGACAATACCCCAATTACAATCAACTGATTCCAAAGCAATTTGAGCGCCAAATTACGATCGAGCGTCAGCTTCTGGTTAGCGGTTTAGAGCGAGTAGCAGTGCTGGCAGCTCAGAAAAACAACGTGATTAAGCTCAGCATCAATGCTGCCAAACAGCAAATTGATTTATCGGCGGAAGCACCTCAGTTTGGCAGCGGCGAAGAGTCAATCTCGGCTCAAGTTTCTGGGGATGATCTGGACGTTGCGTTTAACGTTAAGTACTTAATCGATGGCTTAAAAGCTATGAATAGTTCTGAAGTGCAAATTCAGCTTAATTCCGCGACTTCACCGGCGATCGTCCGTCCTTTAACCGGAACTAAGATCACCTACTTGATTATGCCAATCCAAATCCGAAGTTAACTAATTTGAATCATCTGCATCGATAGGTGTATCACAAGGTTCTTCAGCCAGTAGACTTCTCTAGCTAAACGTAATAAAATCCACCTCGTTGAGCGCTGTTACATTCTGCAAACATTCCAAATTTATAAAGGTAGGGGCCAGTGGGTTTCTTTAGTCGTTTCTCGCGGGATATGGGGATTGATTTGGGTACAGCCAATACCCTGGTTTATGTCTCTGGTCGAGGTGTTGTGCTGCAAGAGCCTTCTGTGGTGGCGATCGATGTTTCAACCCGACAGCCCCTAGCGGTGGGTGAAGGAGCGAAGCGAATGTTGGGCCGAACGCCCGGCACCGTGGCAGCGATTCGCCCCCTCCGAGACGGGGTGATTGCAGATTTTGAAACGGCTGAAATGATGCTGAAGCATTTTATGCGGCAGGTGCATGGGGGCAAAACGCTGGTTTCGCCGCGGGTTGTGATTGGGATTCCCAGCGGCGTCACGGGGGTAGAGCGACGGGCGATCGAAGACGCAGCCAGAGGGGCTGGAGCCAGAGAAGTCTACCTGATCTATGAGCCAGTCGCTGCGGCGCTGGGGGCAGGGCTGCCGGTTGAAGAACCGACGGGCAACATGATTGTGGATATTGGCGGTGGCACCACCGAAGTTGCCGTGCTCAGCCTGCAAGGCAGCGTATTAAGTGAGTCAGTCCGGGTGGCAGGTGATGAGCTGACGGACTCGATTACGCAGTATATGAAAAAAGTCCATAACCTGGTGATTGGGGAGCGGACAGCCGAAGAAATTAAAATCCGAATTGGCTCAGCTTACCCAAATGATGACTACGACGCCGTCACGATGGATGTGCGGGGCTTACACATGCTCTCCGGTTTGCCTCGCACGGTCGTGATTAAGGCGCCCGAAGTCCGGGAAAGTATGTCAGAGCCGCTGTCTGTGATCGTGGAAGCCCTCAAGCGCACCTTGGAGCGGATGCCGCCGGAGCTAGCGGCTGATATTGTCGATCGCGGGATTATGCTAGCCGGTGGGGGAGCCTTGCTAAAAGGGATTGACACCTTGATTAGCCATGAAACTGGAATTGTCGTCCACATCGCAGCCGATCCGCTGAGCTGCGTCGTGCTGGGAACTGGCAAAGCCCTAGACAACTTTAAACAGCTAGATCGGGTGTTTAGCAGCCATGCGGGTGGTCTGTAGCCTCTAATCGCCCAGCCGCAGGGCTGGCCAATCCTGATCTTTGCCTGAGTTTTATGTATTTCCTCTATCGCTATTGGGAGCGCTATCGGATCGCTCTGCTGTTTCTGCTTCTGAGCGGTGGGGCGGCCTGGTTGGTGCGGCAAACCCACGGGGCAGCGGTGATGGAAGTTTATCGGTTGCTGAGTCTACCTTTTCAGCCCAACGCCGAAGCGCAGCAGCTCTTGTTGCAGTCCCAAACCTGGGAGCTTCAGCAGCGAATTACGGCTTTGGAAGCCCAAAATCAGCGTTTAGAGACTTTGCTAAAACAACCCGCGATCGCCCAGAACAAAAGCATTGCCGCCCCAATTATTGCTCGCAGCGCCGACAATTGGTGGCAGCAGTTGACCCTTGGCAAAGGCAGCCAAGATGGGCTAAAGGTAGGAGCGGCGGTCAGCGCCCCGGGTGGACTGGTGGGGCGGATTAGCAGCGTCACGCCCTATACTAGCCGCGTCCTGCTGTTGACCGACCCGAACAGCCGAGTTGGAGTGGTGGCTGGGCGATCGCGAGATATGGGGATTTTGAGAGGACAGTCGGATCAGCAGACTGTGCTGGAGTTCTTCGAGAAAGATCCGAAGGTGCGGGCTGGAGATCCGGTGTTGACCTCGACGCTCAGCAGCTTGTTTCCGGCCAATTTAGCGATTGGTCAAATTGAATCCGTGGATCTCAGTAATACCGCTAATCCCAAGGCAATCGTCCAGTTAGCGGCTCCGCTCAGCAATTTGGAATGGGTAATTGTGACTCTGAATGCTAGAACCCCTCAAACGATGGTCTCCCCCCGCCCTTAATGCGCTGAACTGGGGCTTGATGTTTGGTTCGGTGCTGCTGTGCGCGATGGCGATGCCTGTCTCTTTACCTAGCATGGAGTTAACTGGGGTTGGCCCCAACTGGCTGCTGATTTGGGTTGTGACTTGGAGCGTTAAGCGCAATATTTTGCAAGGAGCCGCCGCCGGGATTTGCTTAGGCTGGATTCAGGATGGGCTGACTGCCCCGCAGCCAACCCATGCGATCGCGCTGGGGCTGGTCGGGATTTTGACAGCGGCTTTACAAAAACCGAAGTTCATTGCCGAAGATTTTATCTCGGTCGCTTTAATTGTGTTCGGGATGGCTGCGATTGCTGAGACAGTCACAGCGGTGCAGGTTTCGCTGGTGAGCGATCGCCCCCTGCAAGAAATCTGGTTACATCAGCGTCAGATTGCCCTCAGCTCAGCAATTCTCAGCAGCTTGTGGGCACCGGTGGTTTACTACCCTTTAAACAGTTGGTGGCAATTTCTTCATCAAATAGAACAGTAGCAGCGAGCTGATGATTTTTTTTGAAAATCTTTGCAGAGAAAAGCTTTCCAAACCATAGCTCGTGATTTATTTGCACCCAAACCGCTTGAAAGTAAAAACCTTTATCTTCGTCACCATGCAAATCGATTACAGTGGAGGATAGCAAAAATTCAGTTTCTCTGAGAGCTTAGTTTTGGTTATGCACCTGAGTGAAATTGTCCATCCAAACCAGTTGCACGGTTTATCGATCCAACAGCTCAAGCAAATTGCCCGTCAAATTCGAGATAAACATTTAGAAACAGTTGCCGCTAGCGGTGGTCATTTGGGCCCCGGTTTAGGGGTGGTCGAACTGACCTTGGCCCTCTATTACACTTTAGATTTGGATCATGATCGGGTCATCTGGGATGTTGGGCATCAGGCTTACCCCCATAAGATGCTGACTGGACGCTACTCGCACTTTCATACCCTGCGCCAAAAAGACGGGATTGCTGGCTATTTGAACCGGAAAGAAAACAAGTTCGATCATTTTGGCGCGGGTCACGCCTCTACCAGTATTTCGGCAGCCCTGGGAATGGCCCTGGCTAGAGATCAGCGGGGTGAAACCAGCAAAGCTGTGGCTGTGATTGGCGATGGGGCGCTGACCGGTGGCATGGCCCTAGAGGCAATCAACCACGCAGGGCATTTGCCCCAGACTAATTTGCTAGTGGTGCTGAACGACAATGAAATGTCGATTTCGCCCAACGTCGGAGCACTCTCTCGCTACCTGAACAAAATTCGGCTCAGCCCGCCGATGCAGTTTTTGGCTGACAACTTGGAAGGGCAACTTAAGCAGCTGGTCGGTGAATCAATTACGCCAGAGTTAGGACGACTCAAGGGCGGCATGAAGCGGCTAGCTGTGCCAAAAGTGGGGGCTGTGTTTGAAGAATTGGGCTTTACCTACGTTGGGCCAATTGATGGGCACAATTTAGAAGAACTAATTTCCACCTTTGAAGCGGCTCACAAAATTACTGGGCCGGTGCTGGTGCATGTCTCAACGGTGAAGGGCAAAGGCTACGCGATCGCCGAGCAAGATCAGGTCGGCTACCATGCTCAAACCCCTTTCAATTTAGCCACAGGTAAGGCAGTTCCCTCTAGCAAACCGAAGCCGCCCAGCTATTCGAAGGTGTTTGGTGACACCCTGACCAAGCTAGCTGAAAACAATCCTCGGATTGTCGGGATTACGGCGGCGATGGCGACGGGCACAGGCTTAGACATTCTCCAAAAGAAATTGCCCAACCAGTATATTGATGTCGGGATTGCTGAGCAGCACGCTGTCGCTATGGCAGCCGGGATGGCCTGCGAAGGCATGCGGCCAGTCGTAACCATTTACTCGACCTTCTTGCAGCGGGCCTACGACCAAATTGTTCACGATGTCTGCATCCAAGATTTGCCCGTGTTTTTCTGCCTGGATCGGGCCGGCATTGTCGGTTCAGACGGGCCAACCCACCAAGGCATGTATGACATTGCGTATCTGCGCTGTTTGCCCAATATGGTGCTGATGGCTCCCAAAGACGAAGCTGAGTTGCAGCAAATGCTTGTTACCGGCATCAACCATAAAGGCCCGATTGCCATGCGCTACCCGAGAGGCAATGGCTACGGCGTGGCTTTGATGGAAGAAGGTTGGGAAGCTTTACCGATCGGCAAAGCTGAAGTGCTGCGGCGCGGAGATGACCTGCTGCTATTAGCCTATGGCTCAATGGTTTACCCGGCCGTGCAGGTGGCGGAAATTCTGAGCGAACACGGCATTGCGGCAACAGTCGTGAATGCTCGGTTTGCCAAACCCCTTGACACTGAACTGATTGTGCCGCTGGCTCAGGCGATCGGGCGCGTTGTCACCCTGGAAGAAGGCTGTGTAATGTGTGGGTTTGGCTCTGCTGTTCTAGAAGCCCTCCAGGATCATCAGGTGATGGTGCCCGTGACTCGCCTAGGTGTCCCCGACCTGCTGGTGGAACACGCTACTCCTGATCAATCCAAAGCTGAACTCGGTTTAACCCCTTCTGATATGGTCGATCGCATTCTCAAACTATTTAGCCAGCAACCTATACCAGTCAATCGCTAGTTAATTCGACCCGCTATTGTTAAGTATATTTTTCTGGTAGGGGGAAAGCTGAGATTTCCATTCTCAAATACGGCAGAGCAGCGGGAGATTCCTGTAAAATTTCAAATATTGTACAGGTTTGTATTTTTATGATATTAGCCCCTGTATTGGCAAAGTCGTATATTGACCAACGAGGCACGGGGTACTGGCTTGAAGGAACCCGTATCTCTCTCGATTCAGTTGTTTATTCGTTCTTAAATGGAGAATCCCCTGAAAGCATTGCTCAAAATTTTCCGTTGCTTTCGCTAGAACAGGTCTACGGAGCGATCGCCTTTTACCTTGCCAATCGAGAGTTTGTGGATACCTATTTGGAAGCAGGTGAAGCTGAGTTTCAACGACTGCAACAGTCTTGTCAGGAGAAAAGTCCTTTACTGTATCAAAAATTAAAAGCGGCTCAAGCTCAGCAGTATGACAGTAATTCGATTTCAGGCTGATGCTGACTTGAGGCAAGCAATTGTAACAGGGGCAATTCGCAGAGAGCCAAATTTGGACTTTCGTTCGGCTAATGAAGCAGAGCTAGAAGGAATCAAAGATCCAGAAGTTTTAGCACTTGCAGCACAGGATGGCAGAGTACTGGTTACGCACGATCGTAAGACCATGCCAACTGAGTTTGGTCAGTTTATCACCGCGCAAACGAGTTCTGGTGTTCTAATTCTTTCTCAGAATCTTCCAATTGGTGAAGCGATTGATGCAATCATCTTGGTCTGGGAAGCATCTACGGCTGAGGAGTGGATCAACCAAGTTATGACGTTTCCATTTTGAAACGCTACAGACAGCTTGCTATTCGAGTCACCTCAATCTCTCTACAAATTCTTGGTTACGGTTTCTCTGTTCACGACTCTGCCTCAAAACCAGCAGGATCGATATCCCAATTTACCCAGCGGGCGGCGGCTCTGGCTGACCTTAGTTTGGGAGGAACACGTAGAACATGAATATGGTTGGTGCTGGGACAGGTCATCTTGAGCAGGTGAATTGGCTCTTCTTCAACTTCCTGCCCTCCGACGTAGCCTTTGGTTGGGATCTTGACTGTTAGTAAGGTGTATTCTCGCCAGGTATCTAGGGTGTGAGCTTGCAGCTCTTGGCACAAGCGCCCGTAGCCAATCCCTTCAATCAGGACGCGCCGCACCTCGGCATTTTGCTCAGATAGCACCCAATTGGCTTGCCACTGATGGGGATGAAGACGACCATATTCTGGCGGCAGCTTTACCCCATGCCAGGCATAGATGCAGGAGCCGTCCCGAAATACGATCGCCGCTTTTGCTTCGGCATGGGGGCGCTGCTGTAAGTCGAGTAAGATTTGATCTGGGCGATCGCAAACCCAGCAGATTTTTTGGAGGGGTAAGACTACTCCAGGCTCGCTGATTAGCGTTTGGAAGGCCTGCCAGAGGTATGGGTTACACGTGCAACCCAAGACAGAAACACAAAAGTCGATCCGACTACACCAATCCATCCAATCTAGTGTCACAAAGGATGAGGGTAGTTTTGGGGCCAGTCCTAACCAGTGCCGTGAGAATTGCTCGTAACTCCATCTCAGCGTTAACAAGGACCCCAGCGGCTCTTTAGGAGGAGGAACTGAGCGGAGCGAGATCACTCCCCAAGTTGCCAGTAGCTGATTCTGGATTTGCTGACTCAGTTGGGCATTAATCTGAGCCTCGATCGCTTGGCTCCAGCGATTTTCTAGTCTTCGCTTGCTGACTAAGACCATCACTTCAAGGCAGACAAAAAACAAGAGCGGCAGGCTGCCTACCGTCATCGCCAGTGGCAGATGGCTCCGTAAAATCCAGGCGTATAAAACAGGGGAGACAACAAAGATTTGACCCACAAAAAAGTAGCTAGCAGTGCTCTTGAACCAGCGATTTTGCTGGGGATATCGCTGGCTAGCCCAGCCCAGAAGATAAAGAAGACCGATGCAGGCAATGCTAAACAACTGAATCAAGCTCGTCTTTGGCTGCATCCACGTCATGGCAAAGCACCAAAACGAGCCACTGAGTATAACTAAAAAGCCCCAACCAGCCCCAAGATTGATCAATTGCCGCAGTGCTTCGGTTGGGAGCAGCTTTAATCCCGGAAATTCACGATAAAAGGTTTCCGGGCCCTGAAAGAAACAAATCCTGGGAGCTGGCAATTCAAGCTGACCGTAGAGGGTGCGAATGGCAGTTCGGATGTGATCGCGATTGATTGGGGTTAGAGTAGCGGCGATCGCCCCCCACTTGTGCTGATACTCTGGGATCAAATCCAATTGCTCAGCCGATAGGTGCTTAATCACCGACATATCGCCACCCCTCCTGCTGATATTCGCGTTGACGACGCACTAACCAAGTGCCACGGGGAATTTTCACGGCGTGATGCTCTTCGTGAGTCAGGGTAGCCGTTTCTGAAATCACCTTTAGGTACAATTGCCCTTGCTGCTGGTAGAGTTCTGCCTCACCCTGACTAATTTGATGACGGTGCCCAGTCGCTTCACCCTCTGCTAAAACAAGGTGAGGTAATTGGTGATTGAGGCTCAAATTAAAGTTGTCATGGATCGGCGAAATTAAAACATCGCCTTGTCGTAAAGGTTGCATGAGTTTCTCCAAATTTAATGGAATAAATTGTTGGAATGGCAGTTCAAGTTTCAACGGCAAATGATACCGGGTCGATGCCCAAATTGACCCAACGGGCTGCTGCTCTGGCAGATCTCATCTCAGGGGGAACTCGGATGAAATAGACTAATCCCGTACTAGAGCAGGTCATTTTCAGTGCAAAGACTGGATTTATGTCCCGGTTGCCAGTTGACCAAGCGTTGTCATAGTCATCTTTAAAAGGAAGTCTGAGCAATGTGTATTCGCGCCAGGAATCTACTGCTTCAGCAGCAAGTTCTTGACAGAGCCGAGCGTAACCGATCGCCTCAATTAACATGCCTCTGAGTGCTGAAAGACAGAACTTCGGCACCTTGAGTCAGAACTTCGGCACCCTCTTAAAAGCAACCCCTGGCAGGGGAGAAAATCGACAGGAAATGGGGGGTTAAATCCAGGCGCTCTCGGATGAAC
>JAHHGS010000156.1 GCA_019359715.1 Aphanocapsa sp. GSE-SYN-MK-11-07L
GTTCGGCGAAGCTCAGTCGAGCCGTTGCGGATGCGGTATTGCTGCTTCATGGGGCTTAGTTTGTCTTTGGCGATTCAAACTTACCATGACACATCCCTCCGCAACCCCTATTCATGCAACAACGCCGTTGGGTATTGAAGTTATTTGGAATCGTCTCCTTCGGAATCGAAGCACTGCCGCTCTAACTCCGGCAGAATAGCTTCAATATCTTGATCAGAAAGGGAGTCCAGCATTTCTGGTCGCCACACTTGCTGTTGAATCTGCCGATTCTGCGCGTAGATCAGTCTTAAGGCTTTCTCATAGGGACTGACATACTTTGCCTCAGCCGCAATCTGGGCATAGTGTTGCCAACGAGGATGAGGTTGCCACTGCTCTGCCAAGGCCCTGATCAAGCAAGAGCTGGCCTTGGTGCGGTCCGTGAAACATTCACCTTGTTCTGCTAACCAGCCAGCATAGCCAATCACTGCTTGGCAGGCTGATTCTAAATGATAGGGATGTCCCTCGATCGCCGCCTGTAAGGAGAGGAGGCTGAAGTCAACTCCAATGGCCAACAACTGCTCTAGATAGGGAACCAGCATCTCCAGAAACTCCTTGTCTACCTCCAAGGAAGTGCAAAGGTGATTGAGTGTGACAGTGCTTTCCATTCGCAAGATGAGAGTGTTTATGAGGGAACCCGATCATTGCGACCCCTTCTGATTCTCATTATAGCCGTGTCGATCAGGAGTAACCAACTCTGAAAAGCTGATGATGAACCGTTTAGCCGGGTTTATATTGACGAGATTGCAGCCCTTCTTTAGCGGATTGACCCGACTGATCAGCGGGTTTAAGATCTGACTTCAGCTCAACCTGTAAATAGTCGCGAAACGCTTGAGCCTCCTGAAGATTATCAATCTTAGCCGCTAGAGCATCAATCAGTTGTTGTGCAGACATCTCTGGTTGCTCAATCAGAGATGTCTTGATTAAATAACTGGCAATCGGGCCAATGCAGTACGTCAGTTTTCGCTGGCAGAGCGCTATAAATGCTGGCTCAAGTGGAGTTTCTGGGCTGTGTTTAAGGGTTGGGGTCGGAGCAACTCCAGTTTGGAGACGAGTTAACAATACCTTGAGATGATTGCAAAAGTCCTCCTGTTGACTGGCAGGTAAATTGAGGACTTGCTTTTCAATTCGATCGACAAACTCATCAGGTTCTTCCAGGATGCTTTGCAAGCGGGGTTGTTCGAGTGGATAGGTTATTTGCTGTGTTATTTGCTCTGAAGCACTTCTCTGTTCAGAAGCAAAAGCATCAGGCGCAGGCGGCAGCAAAGCAGGCATCTCTACCCATGCCAGAAATCCTTTGCGGACGTAGGCAATCAAAATCCGCGTCAAAAGCAGCAAATCTTGATCAAGGATTAAAGACAAGTCCCGCAGGGTTCGTTTGCCATCAATCACTTTGGCCAGGGCTGGGTTAATCTGGAGGGAAGTTGGCTGCTCTAAAGGGTCTAACGATCGCAGCACCGGGGCAAAGTTGGGAGATAAATGATCGAGTCCGGCATGTTTCCAGGCCACCCACGCTTGCTGGGCCTGCGTTAGCGCCTGCCGGGGATGAACCAAGGTTAATGACGCATTTAAAGTATCTTGAGAGTCAGTGGCATAGCTGAGTTGCCCAGTTTTTTCCTGCTGTAGGATATCGAATAAAACTTCTGCGATCGTGCTGCGAATCAGATCTGCTGCCTGCGCTCCTGTGATTTGCTGCTGCTTAACCCACTGTAAGAGAAGAGCATAGCCTTGCCCCTGACTGGATTGCACCTCAGCCAAAAGACTGAGTTGCTGCATCTGGCGACAGTGCTTCAACAGTAAACGTCGCCACCGCACTAGCCCATCGCTACCGCCACAGCTCCAAAGCAAACGCCCCATGCAGAGGTAAAGGCTCCAGGACTGCCCATTCACGGCCTGTACATCCAGCCTGCCCGTAAATTTTGTCTGAATACAAATTTCTAACTGATTACTTAGGCTATCGCAGATCGGACTCTCAGCTACCATCATTCGTAAAATCTCCCAAGACTAGTCCAGTTGCACCATGCAATTGAATACGTTCCCCCGTCCTCAGCAGTTTTATGCTCACTCGACCATGCCCAAAATACATCAAACCCAATTCACTTTTCTGTGAGAAAAAGTGAGAAAACGTGAGTGATTGATACCCATTTGGGTAAAATTCTGTGAAGCGAGGATTAAAGCTACGCTAGATCTGTCAGACGCGGCGATCTGGCTTGATAGGATAGCTAGCTCTATGTAAGTTTGGAAATGCGCCCTCTCCGACACGAAGGTTAGATTGATACGATACGCCGTTGGGGTCACGGACAATCCTTTGCCGCTTCAACTTATTTCAATTTTATGCGATCGCTCATTCAGGTTTTGGGGTAGCCGCGCTCAAATCACCCAGTTTTGGACTCCACCATGTCCCGACTTTGGTCTGGAAATAGGCCACATCCTGATGCTGCTTGTCGTTCCTGTCCTTGGTGTTCGAGCATCTCAGCAGTGTCTTCGCCTGTCCCTCTTTGCGGTAAGAGTACTCCTCCAAGGGCTGACGGCAGACTGGACAGCGATAATCCGTCAGTTTTGGTTTAGCCGCCTGGACGGCTTTTGGCTGCGGGAGCAGCCATTGTTTCCCACGCTCCGACCAGAACATGACCAAATCTTTGTCATCGGTGCCTTGACACCCGTTTTCGCATTTCAGGAAATAGCCTTTTTTCGTCTTTTTGGTTGGGACTTTAGACATCGGCTTTGTGCAACTGGGGCAGCGGGTTCGTGATTTTTCTAGCTGCTTGCTGTAACTGGCGGCTCTGGGCTGCTCTGGCAATCCTTGCCCGGCTTGACGCAGGGCTGGCTCGAAGTAGTCTCGGTTCCAGTCGATTAGGTATCGCTGCCATTCCTGTTTGCCGTCAGCGATCGCATCTAGGGCCGATTCCATCTGAGCGGTGAACTCTGCTTCCAGCAGGTCAGGCAGGGCTTGGCCTAGAAACGCATCGACTTCTAGACCCAGGGTTGTCGGTTGGAGTTTCGCTTTCAGCAGTTCAACATACTGACGCTGCTTGAGGGTGGCGATCGTGGGGGCATAGGTGGAGGGGCGGCCAATCCCCCGCCGCTCCATCAACTGGACTAACTTCGGTTCGGTATAGCGGGGCGGGGGTTGCGTTTGTTTTTGTTCATGACCGGCCTGGTCTAAGGTGAGGGATTGCCCCAGGTGCAGGCGAGGCAGTTCGATATCGGCGCTCAAGTCTTTCCAGTATTTGCCGTAGCCGGCAAATTCCACCACTTGACCGTTGGCCTGCCACTGCACGACACCGGATTCGGTGATAATCCGGGTCTTACGCAGGAGGGCGGGTTTGGACTGAGAGGCGATCGCCCTTAACCAGATCAGCACATACAGGTTGAATTCTGGTTCCGAGAGCTGCGGTTTCAGTTCGGCAGAGGAGATGTTGACATTCGACGGACGAATCGCTTCATGGGCATCTTGAGCATCCTTGGCACTGCGTTGTTTGGAGACTGTGGCAGGGACATTGTCGGGGTCATGGGCTTGTAGCCAGTTGCGGGCGGCGGCCGAAAATTCGGGGCTGAGCTGGACGGAGTCGGTTCGCATGTAGGTAATCAGCCCGGCTTCGTAGAGTTTCTGGGCAACCTGCATCGTCTGTTCAGGGCTGAACTTAAGTCTTGAGCCTGCGGCCTGCTGAAGTGATGAGGTGGTAAACGGGGCTGGGGGCTTTTTCGGGGTTTGTTTCCCCTCAATTTGTTTCACGGCATGGGGGTGGGTTTGGGCGATCGCCACCCATCGCTGTGCTTCGGCTTGACTCAAAACGCGCGTGGATTCAGTTACGGGTGCCTGGGCACCCGCATCATCGCTGGCTTCCGCTTCTGGTTGGGTTTCGACCTGAGCGCTGCCGGAGTAGAAGGCTCGGAATCCTTCAGCGTAGTCAACAAAAACTGACCAATAATCGACGGGATTGAAGGCTTGGATTTCTCGTTCCCGTTGACAGACCAGGTGCAGGGTGGCTGATTGGACTCGGCCAACGCTCTTGGCCCCGTTGTTCAGTCTCCAGACCAGAGGCGAACCTTTATATCCGACCAGTTTATCGAGGCAATCCCGACAGCGGCCGGCTTCGACCAGGTTCATATCCAGCGATCTCGGAGAGGATAAGGCAGCTCTGACGGCTGTTTCGGTAATTTCTTGATAAACGATCCGCTGGGGCTGTTTGAGTCCGAGCACAACGGCGATATGCCAACCAATCGTTTCCCCTTCCCGATCGGGGTCAGAAGCAATGTAGACTTGATCCGCTTGCCTGGCAGCGGTTTTGAGTCCGGCAATCGTCTGCTTGGCTCGGTCGTCTCGCGCCACATAGCGACAGTCGATCCGATCGGGCTCGATCTCAAACCCCAGTGCCCCCTCTCCATCGTTGGCAAGTTGGCGGATGTGACCCACAGAGGCTTTGACATCCCAGTTCGGGCCCAGGATAGACTTTAGCTTTTTGATTTTGCCAGGGGATTCGACAATCAGTAGGTTAGCCATAGATATCCCTGTTCTATCACTTTAGACCAAGAAAAGTTGCAGCCCAAAAAATCGTGACTTGGGCGGTTTCGATGCTTGCTGGCGAAAGTGACAAAAGCGGGGGAATTTATCTGCGATTAAAATTCAGCAGAGCAGGTTTAGCAATCCAAAACCCCTGCACATAATCAACCCCAATCTGGCCTAATTGACACAGTGTTTCGTGATCTTCAACCCATTCCGCAACTGTCTGAATGCCTAAGTTGTGGCTGAAATGGTTGAAGCACTCTACGATCGCGAAGTCTGTAGTGTTATGAGTCAACTGCTGGACAAAGCTACCATCAATTTTGAGGAAATCTACGGGTAGGTTTTTGAGATAATTCATTGAGCACATCCCGCTCCAAAAATCATCCAGGGCAAAATAACAGCCGATCGATTTCAGCTCTGCGATCAACTGGGAAGCTTGCAGCAGATTCGTGATTGCCGAGGTTTCGGTGATTTCAAAGCAAATGGTTTGGGGTGGAATATGATGCTCTTCGAGCTGATGCCTCAGAAATGGCAGCAGGTCTCCCTGACTTAAGCTAGCACCAGACAAATTGAGGGTATAGATTTGATTCTCAATTTCTGCCGCACTCGCTCGACTCGTTTTCAAGTAAGCCTGGTACTGGCTGAGAAACGATTTGATCACCCACCGATCCAAAACAGGCATCAGGTCATATCGTTCGGCAGCGGGGATAAATGCTGCCGGCAGAATTAACTGATTCTGCTCCCCCGTCAGCCGCAGCAGCACTTCTGATAATTGCTTGGGGTTATTGGTTGAGACTGGGTTGATCGGTTGGGTAAATAAGAGAAAGCGACCGTCTTCTAATCCCTGCTGAATTCGATTTTTCCATTGGCGATCGCCTCGTTGCTGCAAGAGGGCTGCATCATCTGAGCGATAAACCTGAATACAGTTCCGCCCTTTTGCTTTGGCGGCATAACAGGCAGAATCAGCCGCACTTAGAAGGCTGGTCATATTGTGATGGCGCGAGTCAACGACCGTAATCCCAATGCTGACCCCAATCCGATAGACATTTTTTTGCCAGCTAAACTGAATTGCCTGAATTTGCTCACAGAGTAATTCAGCAATCTGAGTGGCTTTTTCCAAACTGCAATTTTTGAGCAGCAGACCAAATTCATCGCCGCCGAGACGGGCTAGGGTATCTGTCGAGCGAACTCTAATCTGCAAAATGTCGGCGACCAGTTTCAGCAGCGCATCGCCAGCCTTGTGCCCACAGGTGTCGTTGACAATCTTAAATTGATCCAAATCTAAAAAACAGAGTGCATGTTGACCATCGTCGCCTGAATGAGCCTGCTGGATCAGTTCCGAAAGCTGCTTCTCGAATTCTCGTCGATTGGCCAGTCCGGTCAGGGCATCGTGGGTGGCTTGCCAGGAAAGCTCCTGGGTTAGTTTGCGGGTTGGGGTGCAATCATGAAAAACCATCACAGCCCCCTGCAGGACACCCTCATGATTGCGGATCGGCGAAGCAGAGTCGGTAATCGCATATTTCTGCCCCGTTCGACTGATTAATGTGGTGTTGTCTGCCAGGAGCACTGTTTGCTCTAAGGCCAGCGCTTGCAGCAGCGGGTTGGCAACCGGTTCTTGGGTGTCATCATTCACCATTTTTAGAACCTTACAGGCGGGCTGTCCGATCGCTTCTTTTTGAGACCAGCCCGTCAGTTCTTGAGCGACCGGATTCAGAGACAGCACATTGCCATGGACATCTGTCGTCACGACCCCGTCCCCAATCGCATCAAGGGTAACTTTGGCCAACTGATTCTTTTGAATCAGAATGTGTTCAACATGTCTCCGCCGTTGAATTTCAGACTGGAGGGAAGCGATCGCGCTTTCGAGCTGGGTGGTTCGTTCATAGACCCGATGCTCTAACTTGGCATTCAGGGCTTTTAGCTCTTGTTCAGCTTCCTGCTTTTGCTTGAGGGCATTCTGAGTGGTTTGGTGGAGTTGGGCTTGCTGAAGCGCAATCGCAATTTGCACCGATAGTTTTTGCAGAAAATCGGTTTCATCTGGATGCCAAAACCGAGGCCCAGAACATTCATGGACGGCCAGAAATCCCCAAAGTTTGGGTAAATGGGGTGAGGACTGGCTAGCCCTGATTGGCTCATCGCTCAGCGAATAGGGGCTATCTTGCAAAATCGGGACGAGGATGTGTGCCCAGACTCCCATATTGGCCAACAAATCGCGATGGCAGGCGCTGAGATGGTCGTCGTAGATGTCATGAACCGTCTGCACCCGTCCTCTTTGATAGGCTTCGACCCAATCCCTAGCGAAACAGGCATCGCTGATTTGTTTGCCCAACAGGGATGGAATACCGGAGCTTGCGGATTCAGCAATAATCACCCCACTCCAGTCAGGACTGAAGCGATACAAGATCACCCGCTCAGCATTAAACAGGGTTCGGACTTCAAGGGCAGTTGCTTGCATGACTGTGATGGGGTCAAGCGATCGCCGGATCCGCAGAGCAGTCGTTGCTAAGAGTTCAGCCCGCTGAGCCGAGACCTGTAATTGCTGTGTCTTGCTAATTAGACTCTCTTCAAGGCAAGTTGCATTCGATAAGAGTTGCTCTAGGACGATAGACGACAAAACAGACTTTTGATTTTTCATTTCGGAAGAGGCTCAGGTAGTGGGAACGGCTATGACCTAGATTGCCCAAGCGAACCCGGATAATGTCTACAGGTTTACAGAGGTAAGCGCAAATATAGGTTTTGCAATATTGCAATAAGGTTTTTTACAAAAACCTGACTGCTCCATCCTTGTCGGTTGGAGAAAACCTCAATCCATGCCGCAATTAACGTCGGAGTCCATTTAATGCCGGGTTGAAATTTTGAAAGGCGCGCCCTTCCGGGCGCGCCTTTCAAAACAATTTAAGATTGCGACATCAGCGCAAACATTTTTTAATCAAACTTAATCAAACGTCTGTCTCGCTTAATTCCCGGATGATGTAGTCAAACGGCTCATCCACAAAGTCAGCCTGATTGATCCCGGCTGCCACCACTTTTTCCTTCGCCATATTCTTCATGATTTGAATACTGCGAGCCGTTGGTCCAAACGGAATCCCCAGCGAATTAAAGGTGTCGCGCAGACCCGCTAAAAGGCGCTCATCGAGTACACTGTTATTGCCCGTCAGTAAAGCATAGGTGCTGTATCGCAAAAAGTAGTCCATGTCTCGCAGGTACATGGCATGGCGACGAGTTGTATAGGCGTTCCCCCCCGGCAAAATTAAATCGGGTAGTTCCTCAAACAGTTGTCTGGCCGCTTCTCGGACGATTTCGGGAGCGTTGGCGTTGATGACGCCGACAACTTGCGTCCGCAGACGCCCTGTATCTAGATAGGTGGCTAGAGAGGCGATCGCGGCATTATCGATAAAACGGGCCGTCAGATCGTAGTTTTTGACCAGACTTTCTACTCGGTCTTGCATAATTTATTTCCCTGAATGTTTCAAGTGATTGCGTAAGCTTCAATTGGTCAGGCTGGGTCAAAATCTGTTGCGATGAAATTGTCATCAATGCGCGATCGCCCACCCACTAGACTTCTTCTTCAGTGGTTTCTTGCTCAATCCAAAGAAACACAATTGCCACCACCGGAAACGGCAAGATATAGAAAATCAATGGAATCATAATCCAGGGCAGCCAAGAAGCTGCATAGTCCCCAGTCAACTGCGTCAAATCTACCATAGTCAAAAATCCTCGCTTCGATTGATTGCTATGAGGCAATTAGTTGATATTCACCGCACCGCGGAGGATGGCATCAAGATCAACAAAGTTTTCCAGCAGCAAATAGGCAAAAATCGCTCCACCCATTGCCCCCAAGAAAACACCGCCGTTGAGTTGAAACCATTCTTCCTTTGCTTTAAGCGGCCTTAACTCATCCTTGCAGTTTGAGTTATAGGCTCCTTTAGGATTGCCCTGAAAGGTGGTCATCGCAAATAGAGAAATCCCCAAACAGGCTGAGGCAGTAATGTAAATGGCTGTAATTAATCCACTCAAATTTGCCCCATGAGCAGTTTCGCGCAGCGGCCCGACGACAATTTCTGGGCCAACTAGAAAGTAGCCATGAGCCATGCCAATTTCTAGCCCCCGCATAAAAGGAGATAGACCAGGCCGATAGGCAGGCAGGTTTCTGATGAAAGCCTTTGCTAGAGAAGAGTCATTAATGGGTGTTGATAAATTGCCTCTAAATGGGTCGTTTTTATAGGGTTGAACAATCCCTGTATCGGTTGGATAAAGCACGCTTTGATCAGACACCTTAAGCCTCCTTTTAGACCGAATTATAAACCGATTAAATCATATTAAATCATAAGTAGATTTCTGGTTTAAAAAATGCCAAAAAAGTTCATCAAATAACTTAATTTTCCTCCAAAAATAAACGCCTTTTATTTGCATAAATCATCAGCTTTCCAATGATGCGTATCTTAAATTTAATAAACTACATTTGCGATCGCAAGCCCAAGAATAGCTAAAGCTGCTTGTCAAGAACACAGAAAAGTCCTGGCGATGAACCAGGACTAAAGCTAGCCGTTTAGAGAGGAGAGTCTCGATATTTGCTAGCCAAACTTGTTGAGCAATCAGTCTTAAACCCTAGCAGTCAGCCTGCCAATTCATGCACAGTTCAAAACCGATCGCTCTCAAAACTCTGCAAAAAAATATTGAAAGCTGGCTGAGTTGATTTTTCCTGTGCTAAGCACAGGAAAAATCAACCTGTAAGCTCAACCTTTTAGCCGTATAAACTGGCTGTAGCGCCAATTAAAAAGGCTCCATAGGTTGCAATATAGCCAACGGTAAAGTGAGTTAAACCGACCAGTCGAGCCTGCACAATTGAAAGCGCAACCGGCTTGTCTTTAGGATAGCCAAACGAGAGCGGAGTATTCTCGTGGGCCCAGAGCAGGGTTTCAATTAGCTCTTGCCAATAACCACGCCAGGTGATCAGGAACATGAAGCTAACTGCCCAGGCCAAGTGTCCGAATAGGAACATCCAGGCCCAAACCGCTAAATTGCTTGTTCCAAAAGGATTGTAGCCATTTACCAGTGGGCCGGAATATAGCCAGAGGTAATCTCGAAACCAGCCCATTAGGTAAGTTGAGCTTTCGTTGAATTGAGCCAGCGTACCTGACCAGATCGCTAAATGCTTCCAGTGCCAGTAAAACGTGACCCAACCCATTGTATTCAGCATCCAAAACACCGACAGGTAGGAGGAATCCCAGGCGGAAATATCACAGGTGCCACCTCGACCCGGCCCATCGCAGGGAAAGGCGTAGCCGAAGTCCTTTTTATCGGGCATCAGTCTAGAGCCACGGGCATCCAGTGCGCCTTTGACCAGAATCAGCGTTGTGACGTGAAGGCCCAGCGCGATCGCATGATGCACTAGAAAGTCACCGGGGCCAATGGTTAGAAACAAGGAATTGGTGCCGTTGTTAATGGCTTCCAGCCAGCCCGGCAACCAAACGTTACCGTAGTTTGGCCACGCCGTCGAAGCAATACTGTCAGGATTCGACAGCAGGGTGTTCATGCCGTAGAGCACCTTGCCATTGGCAGACTGAATGAACTGAGCAAACACCGGTTCAATCAGAATTTGCTTATCTGCGGCGCCAAAGGCTACTTCAACATCGTTATGAACGTATAGACCCAACGTATGGAAGCCCAAGAACATCGATACCCAACTCAGATGAGAGATAATCGCTTCCTTGTGGGCCAGCACCCGCGCCAGCACATTGTCCTTATTCAATTCCGGGTCATAGTCCCGCACCAGAAAAATCGCCCCGTGAGAAAATGCCCCCACCATCAAGAAGCCAGCAATGTACTGGTGATGGGTATAGAGGGCCGACATCGTGGTGAAATCTTTGGCAATGAAGGCATAGGGCGGCATTGAGTACATGTGCTGCGCCACCAGCGAGGTTATCACACCCAAACAAGCCAGGTGCCAGCCTAACTGGAAGTGCAGCGACTCGTTGTAGGTATCATAGATACCTTGGTGGCCGCGTCCGGTATTGGGGGCAATGAAGAAGCCTTTCGGGCCTGGGCCTTGC
Source organism: Aphanocapsa sp. GSE-SYN-MK-11-07L (assembly GCA_019359715.1). Lineage (GTDB taxonomy): Bacteria > Cyanobacteriota > Cyanobacteriia > Thermosynechococcales > Thermosynechococcaceae > JAHHGS01. The sequence continues at coordinate 10,597 of JAHHGS010000156.1, forward strand.
AGTGCTTCTAGCATTTCCTTGATATTGTGGCCAATTCCCCAGTTCGTCCGATACATGTGTCCGGCAACGATGAACAGAACGGCGATCGCCAAATGGTGATGCGCCATATCCGTCAGCCAGAGGGACTCGGTTTGGGGATGGAAGCCCCCCAAGAAGGTGAGAATTGCCGTGCCTGCCCCGGTTGAGGTGCCAAACAAATGCTCGGCAGTATCAGGGTTTTGAGCATAGGCTGTCCAGTTGCCGGTAAAAAAGGGCAACAGTCCGCCCGGATGGGGAGCCGCAGATAGGAGGTTGTCCCAGCCGACGTGCTGACCGCGGGATTCAGGAATCGCCACGTGTACCAGATGCCCAGTCCAAGCTAGGGAGCTGACCCCAAACAACCCGGCTAAGTGATGGTTGAGCCGAGATTCGGCATTTTTGAACCAACTCAGAGCTGGGCGGAATTTGGGTTGCAGGTGTAGCCAACCGGCAAACAGCATGAAGGATGCCAGCAGAATCAGGAATAGAGAACCAACAAACAGGTCATTGTTGGTGCGCATCCCAATTGTGTACCACCAGTGATAGACGCCGGAGTAGCAAATATCGACCGGGTTGTGCGCCCCGGCTTGGGTGTAAGCCTCAATTGTGGCTGGGCCAAATTGGGCATCCCAGATCGCATGGGCGATCGGGCTTACCGTCAAGGGGTCTTTAATCCACAGCTCGAAGTTGCCCTGCCACGCGACGTGGAACAGGGTGCCGGATGCCCACAAAAAGATAATCGCTAGATGACCAAAATGGGAAGAAAAGATCTTTTGGTAAAGATTCTCCTCAGTCATCCCATCGTGGGTCTCAAAGTCGTGGGCAGTGGCGATCGCGTAAAAAATACGCCGAGTCGTCGGATCTTGAGCCAAATCTTGACTGAATTTAGGAAATTTAGTCGCCATAGCTGATGTTTAGGTTTTGGGTTTGAGATGTTGAACGATTCAGCTTCGGGGAAGCAAGACTTACCCGAGCGCTGCCATCCGTGCCAGGAAAAATGCCCAGGTTGTGACAATTCCTCCCAGCAGATAGTGAGCCACTCCGACCGCCCGACCGTGGGTGATACTGAGGGCACGGGGTTGGATCACTGGGGCCACTTTGAGCTTGTTGTGGGCCCAAACGATGGATTCAATCAGTTCTTGCCAATAGCCGCGGCCACTAAACAGGAACATGAGGCTAAAGCCAAACACAAAGTGTCCGCCTAAAAACAGCAGTCCGTAGGCAGAAAGAGCTGAATTGTACGAAGTAATCACCTGACTAGCTTGGGCCCAGAGGAAGTCCCGCAGCCAGCCATTGTTAGTCAATGACGAAACAGCGAAATTGCCGCCTGTGATATGCGAGATCGTGCCATCTGCACTCACCGTTCCCCAGACATCCGACTGCATCTTCCAGAAAAAGTGGAAAATGATCATCGAAAAGGAGTTATACATCCAGAACAGCCCCAGGAAGACGTGATCCCAGGCAGACACCTGGCACGTCCCCCCTCGACCTGGCCCATCGCAGGGGAAGCGGAAGCCCAGACTGGCTTTATCAGGAATCAGGCGGGAATTGCGGGCAAACAGCACGCCCTTCAGCAACACCAAGGCGGTGACATGAATCGTGAAGGCATGGATGTGATGAATCATGAAATCGGCTGTGCCAAGCGGGATGGGCATCATCGCCACCTTGCCAGCTACCGCCACGACTCCGCCGCCCCAGGCATAGCTAACTGGCCCCATGATGTGAGGAGCCGTTGTGCCTAAGCCTGAGAGCTGAATATTGTGCAAACCACCGAATACATCGCCTAAAGGCTGAGCGGCTTGTGCTGCTCCGACGGCTGCCGTGTGGATATGCTGAATCCACTGCGCGAACACGGGCTGGAGCTGAATCCCGGTATCGGAGAACATATCTTGAGGTCGTCCAAATGCCCGCATCGTGTCGTTATGACAGTACATGGCAAAGCTATGGAAGCCCAAGAACTGGCAGACCCAGGCTAAGTGGGAAATAATCGCATCCCGGTGTCGCAGCACCCGATCTAACACGTTGTTGACGTGATCCGCCGGGTTATAATCTCGCACCATAAAGATGGCAGCGTGAGCCGCTCCACCGACAATGCAGAAACCGGCAATCCACATGTGGTGGGTGAACAAAGAAGTTACCGTCGCATAGTCTGTTGCCAAGTAGGGATAGGGCGGCATCGCATACATATGATGCGCTGCTAACAGACTAGCGGTGCCAAACTGCACTAAGTGAATTGATAAATTAGCGTGCCAAGACGTCTCAAAGATCCGATCAAGCCCCTTATGTCCAACCGGCCCAATGAAGCTAAACAGCGGCAGCATTCTGGGAGTGCGGGCATCGTCTAGAAGTTCTCTAAACGTATGACCAATGCCCCAATTCGTGCGGTAGAAATGTCCGGCAATAATGAACAAGACTGCCAGTGCTAGATGGTGATGGGCAGTATCAGACAGCCACAGTCCACCCGTGACCGGGTTGAGTCCACCATTAAAAGTGAGGAAGTCCGAGTAGGCTCCCCAATTAAAGGTAAAAAAGGGAATCACGCCCTTCACATAGCCCCAGTCCACCTTGGGGTATAGCTCTGTCATCAAGGTCGGGTTGAGGATGAACTCATGGGGGAGGGGAATATCTTTAATTGCTACCCCAGCATCCATTAGCTTGTTGATCGGCAGCGCAACGTGGATTTGATGCCCAGCCCAACCCAAGCAGCCCAGCCCAAGCAATCCGGCTAGGTGGTGGTTCATCATTGCTTCCCAGTTCAGGAACCATTCCAGTTTGGGAGCGCGTTTATGGTAGTGAAACCAACCTGCAAACAGCATCAGGGCGGCCATGACCAAACCACCGATCGCTGTGCAGTAAAGCTGGTAGGAGTTGGTAATCCCGCTGGCTCGCCACATTTGGAACAAACCAGAGGTAATTTGAATGCCGTGGAAGCCACCCCCCACATCCGCATTCAGGATTTCCTGACCAAAAATCGGCCAGACAACTTGAGCACTCGGTTTCATGCCCGTCGGGTTAGTCATCCAAGCTTCAAAGTTGGAAAACTTAGCCCCGTGAAAATACATGCCGCTGAGCCAAATAAACACAACGGCAAGATGCCCAAAGTGGGCAGCAAAAATTTTGCGCGAAATGTCCTGTAAATCGCTGGTATGGGTATCGAAATCGTGAGCATTTGCATGCAGATTCCAGATCCAAGTCGTGGTTTTGGGACCTTTGGCAAGGTTGCGATCGAAGTGTCCTGGCTGTGCCCATTTCTCAAGTGAGGTAGGCACTGGGTCTTGATCGGTTGTCACCCTTACCTTTTGTCCCCGTTCTGGAGGACTGATCGTCATTTAGACTCTCCTTATTCGGGGTACAGCTTAAGCCCCAACTACCTCTCGACCAGGGACGGAAGAGGTCTAGGGCATAAAACACGAGAATAGAGAAACAAAATAAAGATCTGCTAAAGACGACCAAAGGCTTCACAAAATGACATGCCTAAATCACGCCGCAGAAGCAGGCCTAATCCTCTTTCTGCCTAGAGATTAGGATTTAGTTGGGCTGTAGGATAGGTCAATTACGTCATGCTTTAGGCAGCTCATTGCAAGAAAAAAAGGCGATTCCTGAATTGGAAATCGCCTTCATTCGCAGTACATCTCAACCTTGCAAACTTTAAGAGTTAGTCAGAATCCGTTGTCAGAGTGATGCTAACGATTGACTAGGAATCGCAGGCGCACTTAGGGCAACTGGAACGGCTTCGGCTCCCGCCAGATCGAGCGGGAAGTTGTGAGCATTGCGCTCGTGCATCACCTCAAAGCCCAGATTGGCTCGGTTTAGCACATCTGCCCAAGTGTTAATCACCGTTCCCTGACTGTCTAGCACGGAATGATTGAAGTTAAACCCATTCAGATTGAACCCCATCGTGCAGATGCCCAGAGCCGTACACCAGATGCAGACGACCGGGAACGCTCCTAGAAAGAAGTGCAGCGATCGACTGTTATTGAAGCTGGCATATTGAAAAATCAGCCGACCAAAGTAGCCATGCGCCGCCACAATGTTGTAGGTTTCGTTTTGCTGACCGAACTTGTAGCCGAGGTTGGCCGACTCATTTTCAGTCGTTTCCCGCACGAGGCTGGAAGTAACCAAACTGCCGTGCATGGCGCAGAACAGCGACCCGCCAAACACCCCAATCACCCCCAGCATGTGGAAAGGATGCATGAGGATGTTGTGCTCTGCCTGGAACACAAACATGAAGTTAAAGGTGCCGCTGATGCCCATCGGTAGCCCATCCGAGAAGCTGCCTTGCCCAATCGGATAAATCCAAAACACAGAGGTAGTCGAGATCAGCGGCGCACTGTAGGCAACGCAAATCCAAGGGCGCATTCCCAAGCGATAGCTGAGTTCCCACTGCCGTCCCATGTAGCAAGCTAAGGCAGGAATATAGTGAGCACCAATCATTTGATAGGGCCCACCGTTGTAGAGCCATTCATCAATGCTGGCAGCATCCCAAATTGGATAAAAGTGCAAGCCGATCGCATTGGAAGACGGAACAACCGCCCCCGTAATAATGTTGTTACCGCAGAGCAGCGAGCCGCAGACTGGCTCCCGAATCCCGTCAATATCAACCGGAGGAGCGGCGATAAAGGCGATCGCGAAGACGCTGAGGGAAACCAATAGTAGCGGGATCATTAGTACACCAAACCAACCGACATAGAGTCGATTTTCGGTACTTGTGACCCAACTACAGAAGCGCTCCCATTGGGGCACTATCTTGCCTTGTTGAATCAGTGTGTTCATAGCGTTGTGACTGATTGAATAATTGCAAATAAAACCGAACGCAGAGAACAAGCGGCTCTTGAACGAGCCACCAGCGACGGTAATTAACACCCAGAGGGGGTTGCCAATCTACCTGTCAAAATTAGTTCAACTGCCGCAGCAGTTGATAAGTTAATACAGTAGGAAAAAATTATAAAGAACTGCTAAAGCCAAAAGAGGCGATGGTAGTTCAGCAAGAGCGCTCTATGATCGCCTTGACAATTTCTGTACAAAAGCTGCATGGGGTTACCATGAAAAGCGCGTACTGGGGATGCCACGTAAACCACTCCTTCAATCGGTTCTGCTTTGAATTTCTCTGGGGTTGACTGATAGCGCCGCTCGAATTCAGCCCGAGTCAGGCGATCTCCACTTTCCAATCCTGGAATGGCTATGGAGTGGGTAGGCCGCTGCAATACCATGATTAACCTCTGGCGAGTCGAAGAGATAGGATCATTATCGCTCAAGCCCTGAACCCTAACCTCTCAATGCTCCAATTCCAGACTGCACCCGCCAAAGATTGGCATAGATGCCGTTTTGGGCTAGCAGCCTCTCATGGGTTCCCGATTCTAAAAATTGCCCCCGCTCCATCACATAGATGCAGTCTGCATGGCGAATCGTGGAAAGCCGATGGGCGATCGCAATTGTCGTCCGATTTTGGGTAATTTGGGCCAGCGATCGCTGAATGGCAGCCTCCGTTTCGTTGTCCACGGCGGAAGTCGCCTCATCCAAAATTAAAATTGGGGGATTTTTGAGAATGGCGCGGGCGATCGCTAGGCGCTGCCGTTGCCCTCCAGAAAGCTTTTGACCGCGTTCTCCGACAATTGTGTCGTAGCCTTGCGGCAGGTGTTGAATAAACCCATCGGCTTCGGCTAATTTAGCCGCCTGGATGATTTGATCAAAACTGGCGTTGAAACTACCGTAGGCAATATTCTCAGCGGCTGTGCCATGAAATAAAAACACATCCTGACTCACCCAGCCAAGGCACTGCCGCAAATCGTAGAGTCTCAACTCTCGAATATCAATCCCGTCAATGCTAATGCAGCCACTTTGAACTTCATAGAAGCGGAGTAAGAGTCTGACTAAAGTGCTTTTGCCGGAGCCAGTTGCGCCGACGATCGCGATCGTTTTTCCAGCCGGAATATGCAGCGACAAATTGGTGAAAATCGGTTGGCGATCAGGGTAGCTAAAGCTGACACGCTCAAAGCGCACTTCCCCCCGCACGGTCTGATTAGGCAGCGTCAGGTCGCCGGTCGGAATGGCAATTGGCGTATCCAGTAAACCCATGACGCGGTTAATTGAAGCCATTGCCCGCTGATACTCATCCATAATTTCACTCAGGCTAGCAAAGGGCCACAGTAACAACTGGACAATGAACACCAAAAAGCCGTAGGTACCGACCGTGAGCTGACGATTGAGAACGGCAACCCCACCCAAAAACAAGGTGGCAATAAACCCAGCTACGACCCCAAACCGAATCACGGGCAAAAATGCTGCCGACAAGGCGATCGCTTTTCGGTTACTGCGGCGATAGGCTTCACTTTCGCTCCATACCCGATCGCGTTCGTAGGCTTCCGCCGTGAAGCTCTTAATGGTGGCAATCCCCGTCAGGTTATTGGTCAAGCGCGTACCAATCAGCCCGCTTTTTTCCCGCACATCGGCATAGCGAGGCGCAAGCCGCTTTTGAAAGGCCATGGTGCCCCACAGAATAATCGGAATTGGCAGCATTGCTAGGGCCGCCACTCTGGGCGCGATCGCAATAAATGATCCTCCGACCGCCAAGACAACGGTCATAAATCGCAGAATATCGGCAGTGCCAAAATTAAAAAACCGCTCCAGTTGGTTAATATCGTCATTCAAAATTGACAGCAGCAGCCCTGTACTGCGCTCCTCAAAATAGCTCAACTCCAATTCTTGCAAGTGGCTGTAGGCCTCTAGGCGCAAATCGTGCTGGAGGGTTTGGGCCAAGTTGCGCCACTGGCGATCGTACAAGAACTCAAATAAAGACTCCAATCCCCAAACCAGCAATGTCAGCAGAGACAAAACTGCAAGTTGATGCACAGGATTGATCACGCCTAAACGGGCCATAAATGAACCTTTTTGGGCCACAACGATATCCACTGCCACCCCAATTAAATAGGCCGGAGCCAAGTCACAGAGTTGGTTAAGCACGGTGCAAATGGCCGCAAACCAGATTTGAGTGCGATAGTTTTTGGCGTAGCGAAAGAGTCGTAAAAGAGGATGCACAGGTCGATTGCGTAAATTTGATCTTTTGGTCAGCAAAGCAAGTCTAAGAATCTCTGGGGGCAATGTCTATCCATAAAACGGCAAAAGATCCCGAAACGGACATTACGGAGCATACATTTGGCGGAGCAGCGCACAAAACCCTGCAATTCTCTCGCTCAGTCCTAAATTTGAGCATAAAAATCAAGAAATGATTGGATTGCCAGAAATAGACTCTAGAGAGTACGGTTGAACAATTGACTTTGAGTTCGGCAAATGCGGCGTGACCCAATTTTTTATCGCATGTTTCAGCGATCGCCAGAATTGCTGTTTGACTTAATCGGCACCCGCCCGGATAACGCAAGCGACTATCGTTTTGATGCCGTGGCGGTTAAGGAGCCGAAGTTTGAGATTGATGGGGTATTTCTGCCGCCAGAATTGCAGCAGGGGGTCGTCTATTTCTGCGAGGTGCAGTTTCAAAAAGACGAAGAACTGTATGAGCGACTGTTTGGTGAATCATTGCTGTACTTTTACCGCAATAGTGCTAAATTTTCAGATTGGCAAGCCGTAGTCATTTATCCATCGCGTACTATCGAGCAAAGTAAGGTGTATCCCCATCGCTCGTTGCTCAATGGCGAACAGGTACATCGGGTTTACCTGGATGAGCTGGGTGATGTGCAATCATTACCCGTTCCCGTCGCCGCGACAGTGTTAACGATTATTGATCCAGCAGAAGCACCAGCAGTCGCACGGGACTTGCTGGCACGTACCCAACAGGAGTTTTCAGCCAAAGAACAGAAGGACATGGTGGATATTGTGACCTCTATAATGGTTTACAAGTTTGCTAACCTTAGTCGTTCGGAGATTAAAGCGATGCTGGGACTAGATTTAACCAAAGAGCCCCGTGCCATTCAGGAAGCCAAGCAAGAGGGGCGAGAAGAAGGACGGGAAGAAGGGCGACAGGAAGAAAGGGTGCTGGCGCTGCAACGAGAACGATCGCTAATCCTTCGACAACTGATTAGAAAGATTGGCGGATTGGATGAATTGATGCGCGATCGCGTACGTGCTCTGTCTGTGGAACACCTGGAAGAACTGGGAGAGGCATTGTTGGAGTTTGAGGCGATCGCAGACCTGGAAGCCTGGTTGAGCAAGTTGGAATAGCGATCGCTCATTTTCCGCCAATGGAGTGCAATCGGGATGCGACGTGATCCGATTTTTTACCAAATGTTCCAGCGTTCACCCCAGTTGCTGTTCGACTTGATTGGTGATCGCCCCGATAACGCGGCAGACTATCGGTTTGATTCGGTCGCAGTGAAGGAGCCAAAGTTTGAGATTGATGGGGTATTTCTGCCCCCAGAATCTAAACCAGGAACGGTTTATTTCTGTGAAGTGCAGTTCCAAAAAGACGAGAAGCTTTACGAGCGATTGTTTGGCGAGTCATTGCTATATTTTTACCGAAACAGTGAGCGATTTTCAGATTGGCAAGCGGTGGTGATTTATCCAAACCGTAGTGCAGAACAGAGCAAGCTGTTTCCCTACCGAGCCTTACTCAATAGTGAACAAGTGCATCGGATCTATCTGGATGAGTTGGGGGATGCGCGGCTATTGCCTGTTACCGTGGCAGCGACAGTGTTGACAATCTTGAATGAGGATGAAGCCCCAGAGGTAGCCCAGACTTTGCTAGCAAGAACCAAGCAGGAGGAATTCACTGAGTGGGAAAGAGCAAACCTCATTGATATTGTGACCTCTATAATGGTTTATAAGCTTTCTAATTTAAGCAGATCGGAGATCAGAGCGATGTTAGGACTAGATTTAACTCAAGAGCCGCGGGCGATTCGGGAAGCGAAAGAGGAAGGACGAGAGGAAGGACGAGAAGAAGGGCGAGAGGAAGGAGAACGATCGCTAATCCTTCGACAACTGATCAGAAAGATTGGCGGATTGGATCAATCAATCCATGATCGCGTCTCTACCCTATCTTTTGAACAAATCGAATCTCTGGGTGAAGCCTTGCTCGATTTTGCTAGTGTGAATGATTTGGAAGCCTGGTTAGCAGAAAAGAGTTAGGGCGATGCTCTAACTTTGGACGGCTGGCAAGAGTGGCTTAGGCAATTGCACTTGAGTTAGGTAGAACTCCTAACCAAGCTCCAAGCTAAAACTCCCAACTCACAGAACCCGTGATTGTGAACGGAGAGCCTCTGTCGGCACGGAATGTGAAACCGCCCAAAACGTAGTCTTGATTGAACAAGTTACGAATATTAATGGCTGATTTAAAGCGATCTTTCCGGTAGAAGAGGGCTGCATCTGTCCGCAAGTAACTGCCAAATTGAAAGGTGTTTGCCAAATCTGCCTGTCGTTCCCCAACGTAGAATAATCCCAGCCCTAGTCCAAATCCTTTTAATCTGCCCTTCTGGATCTCATAGGTTGTCCAAAGACTGGCTTGATTTTCCGGCACACCGTCGATGCGGTTGCCCACAGGAGTTGTGTTATCTGCGGTGACTATCGCGTTGGTGTAGGCGTAGGAGGCAATAATTTTCCAACCCGGCATAATTTCGCCAGTAATATCTAGCTCAATGCCCCGGCTGCGTTGCTCTCCAACCTGAATTGAGAAGGAAGGGTTGACTGGATCAGGAGTTGTGACGTTGGTTTTCGTAATTTGATAAGCAGCCAAGGTGGCAAAAAGTCGCCCCTCCAAGAAATCAGTTTTAACGCCGACTTCGTACTGCGTTCCCTTAGTTGGTTTAAATGTTCTCCCGTCGGGGTTAAATCCGGTGGTCTGCACAAATGATTGGCTATAGCTGGCATAGAGCGAAACGGTCTTGGTCGGTTGATACACCAAGCCAATGCGGGGACTGAAACCCCCACTGTCCTGCACTGGGTTATCGATTGTATCGCCAAAGATTCCAAAATTGCCGATTTCCTCTTCATAGGCAATCCAGTCGTAGCGCCCTCCAATCAGGAGTTTGAACTGATCTCCAATCGCAATTTGATCTTGCAGGTAGATTCCGTAGGATTGAATCGTAATTTCATTCTTAAAAGCTGGAATTTTCTCAGTACTGACCACGTCGTAGTTTGGATTGAGCAGATCAAAGTCAGGCAGGTTGGTATTTTGAAATATGTTCGTGCTCTGGTTGTAGCGGTTAGCATCAAATCCGACCAGAAGCTGATGAGCGATCGCGCCAGTTTTAAACTTGCCAAGCAAGTCAATGTTTCCAAAAAAATTGTTTCTAAAGTAGTCATAATCGAAGGACTCGATCTGAGCAAAGCGATCGTCCAATAGCCCAATTGCATAATTTCGCTCATCTTTGTAAGTGCCCAAGACAACTGCAATCGTATTCCGCAACTGCCAAGTGTCGCTCAACTCATGGGTCAAGTTGTAGCCAAATCTGTGATTCGTGAAGTTATACGAATTCAAATTAGGATAGCCAGCATAGAAGTCCCTAGGGGTAAGACTGCCATCGCTGAGACGCAAAGCACTTGTCTGAAGTGGGTCGGAGAAGAAATTAACATACTCGTAGTACAAATTCAGTTGAGTGCGATCGCTTAAATTGAGGGTGAGCGAAGGAGCAACCGTCGTTAATTGTTGATCCACAAAGGGCTGATCGGTGCCAGAGCCTTGATAGCCCGCAATAAATCGGTAGAGGACAGCCTTGTTTGGATCAAGCGGGCCTGAAAAATCAACAATCGGCTGATAATAGCCGTAATTTCCAGCTTCAAATTCCAGCTTGTAGTTCCGTCGGGTTTAGCTTGACTCCTGTCACCTGTACCCGATCTGCCGCTATCTGGGCTAACCATTCCGAGACGTTGGTAGCCGAACGCCCTAGGTCTTGTATCGTCTCAACAGGCTCTGCCGCTGCTGTTGGCATTGCCGTCATTGTCAACGCACCTACCAGCACAGCTAATCGCCACAAGCCTTGTCTAATCATCACTCGCCCACTTGATACAAAATTTTCTCAAGTAGCTTAAACCAAAATTAGGCTGCTGAGGCGATCGCTATTCTGCCCAAACGGAGTAACTTTTCTGCTCAAACGGATTTTTTAGCCAGACAGTCCCTGGGACAACAGCCAAACTGTTTCCGAAACGCCCGCCCAAAGGCGCTCAAATCGCTATAGCCTACCATCCGCGCCACCTCCTCCACCATCCAAGTGTCCGTTTGCAATAGCTGCCGCGCCTGTTCCATGCTGTGCCGATGCAGATAGCCAAACACCGTCATCCCAAACACCTGCCGAAAGCCGCGTTTGAGGCTGTACTCATTCAACCCCGACAGCCGCGCCAACTCTGCCAGCGAGGGGGGAGTTGCCAGCCGTTGCAGCAAAATATCCCTGGCAAAATGCACCCGCTCCACCAAATCTGGCTTGGGGCGCTGCGCTGGCTGATTCAGCTCCATCTCCGCTGCCACCATCATGCTCATCAGCTCTAGCGTCTTTCCCTCTAGATACATCCGTTTAGCCGCACCGTGGTAAGGGCACTGCAAAATTTGTCGCGCCACCGTCTGCATCTGGGGGGTGGCCTTACTCAGCCGGGCATATTGCCCCTGCTCCATCGGCCGAATCAAGGGTTGAAGCGCCACTGGCAGTTGTCCTGCTTCATCCCCGACAAAGGAACGAAACAGCCCAGCTTCCATCCAGACCACCAGCTCTAAAAAAGGCTCTTCTGCTAGACAATCCAACGGGTGCTTTAGCTCTACCCCACTGCCGTACACCCCATACTCTCCCGCCCCCATTGGGAAAGTTCCATCGTCATGTTCCCCCGATAGGTGAAAGTGATAAATAATGCCGTCTTGGATCAAATCATATTGCCCCATCATCATCAGGCGATCATGCATTCGCAGATTACCAATCGTCAGTTGCAGACCTGGACGCAGGCCAATCGTGCGCCAGTAGCCTTGCCCGATTAGCAGCGGATACTGCCCCATAAAGTCCTCAGCATCGGCTGGATCAGGATGCTTTGTTAACCTGAGTTCGGGATAAGGGAGGGGCGAGCAAGTAAGCTATAAGTCATCACACAAAAGCATTACAGGCTCACCCTATGTTCAGTTTAGAAGAACTTTTCTGCTCCGTGGATGATTTTTGCCAGCG
>JAHHGS010000157.1 GCA_019359715.1 Aphanocapsa sp. GSE-SYN-MK-11-07L
TTAGTTCATCCGAGAGCGCCTGGATTTAACCCCCCATTTCCTGTCGATTTTCTCCCCTGCCAGGGGTTGCTTTTAAGAGGGTGCCGAAGTTCTGACTCAAGGTGCCGAAGTTCTGTCTTTCAGCATCGAAAGTTCTCTAAAATTGAGCGACTCCAAAAATGAGCATCCTGGGGGACATAAACTAACTGCTGCCGCAGGCAATCTAACGGTAAATCCGCTAAATTATATATCCCAATCCGAATGTTGCCAGATTGGGGTTGATATAACCCGGCAATCAATTTAGCGAGTGTGCTTTTGCCACAACCAGATTTACCAATGAGGGCAATCACTGTACCCCCAGGCAAAGTGATTGAAAAATCCTCTAATAAATCAACCCGACCCGTGTGATGAAAGTAAAGATTACTGCAACGGATATTTGCGTTCCCGGATATTTCAGCTACAGGCTTGTTTGACTCTCCCTTTGTCTCTGGTGCAGCATCGATTACTTCTAGTAGTCGACTTACTGCTGTTTGACTACGGAAGTATTCATCTAGTAGATTAACCACCGCGCTGATTAATCCTAAAACGTTGGACTGCATGGCATTAAAGGCTAGCAGTTGCCCAATGCTCAGTTCCTTGTTGATCACTAAAAGACTACCAAAAGCCAATAGAACGACTCCGCCAATCGTGGCAATAAACTGAGTCAGGGTAGTGATTACAAGGCTTAGTTTAACCATGCTGAGACTGAGATTGGCTAGACGACCAAACCTGGTTTGAAATTCTTCCCAAAATTGACCAGCAGCGGTCGTGGCTTTAACCTCTAGGGCCCCTTTAAAGGTTTCAACCAATACTCCCTGATTTTCGGCTCCTAAGATCAAGAGACTTCGATTCCGGCGCTGTAATATTGGCATCACTGGCAGGGTAACCAAAGTCATTATCGATGCTACTAATAGCGACAGCCCTGTCAGCTTCCAGCTATAGAACAACATAAAGCCCAAGGAAATGAACGCAACAAAAAATTGACTCGGTAGACGAGCAACAATTTGAGCAACTAATTGGTTGATTTCATTAATGTCCTGCAATCTGCTCACTATTTCGCCACTGCGACGGGACTCGTAGTAAGGCAGCGGCAGGTGCAGGATTTTGCGGCCAAACTCTAGCACTAGTCCCAAATGTAACCGTTGTCCAAAATGGGCAATCATGATTGACTGGACGAATTGCAGACAACCATTAAACAAGCCCATCAAGATCACACCAATCACAACGATGGTCAGGAGTTGGGTGTCGCCCCGCACTAAAACATCGTCAGTCAAAATTTGAATTAGAAACGGGCTAGTTAGGGAAAGTACTCCCAAGGCAATGTTAATAATCAGTGCTTCAGCTAATAGCGTCCTGTAGGGTTGGATTCGATTTAAAAAACGGCTAAAGCCCTGGGGTTTTTCATCTGGAAGTTCCTGAGCAAATCTCTCTGGATCTGGCTCTAGAAGGAGCATAATTCCATTCCAGCCAGACATCAATTCCTGTCTACTAATCCGACGATGCCCAAACGCTGGATCAGCAACAACATAGTTTTTAGCCAATTTGCCATACAAAACAACCCAGTGCCGACCCTGCCAGTGAATGATTGCCGGTAAAGGAACTTTATGCAACTGATTGATAATTTGATCATTTGCCTTGACTGAGCGAGCATTAAATCCCAAGCCTTCCGCCCCTCGCTTCATGCCTAAGAGAGTTGTTCCCAACTGCCCAGTCCCAACAGCTTCCCGACAGCGAGTCAAGCTGATCGGCCGCCCGTAGAATTTGCAAACGGTTGCCAGACAGGCTGCACCACAGTCTTCTTCACTTGCTTGCCTAACACAGGGGGACTGTTGGCGTGGGGGAAGCAACTTTAGCATGGTTAAAAGTGATAATTGGGAAAGGGAAATACCCTATAAGTTGGTCACGAGTCTGGCTTTTTTGAGGATGAATTGCATGACCGTCTCTTCGTGGGAAATGATGTCTGCCCGACCTTCCATTCCCGCTTGGAGTCGACACTGGCGTTTGCCGTAACCAACTGATGAAGTTTGGGGGCGAATGGTGACTCCATAGAGGGATGGGGTTGAACCAGGACTACTTAAACCGACTGAATTTTGAGATCCAGAATTTTCAGGCAGCGCATCAGGAGCAACAGTTTGAACCGTGCCTTTGAGAGTGCCGTAGTCAGGATAAGGACAGGCCGAAACCTGCATCTCAACTTTTTGGCCGGGACTAATCTTGGTGATATCTTGAGCATTAACTTCAGCTTTGATAATAAAAGGAGCATCCTGGGGAGCAATATAGGCGATCGCCTGACCAGACTGAACTACCTGCCCTGGGTTGCGGAGGTTGAGTTGCATCAAGGTTCCACTGGCAGGAGCCCGTACTTCTCCTCGTGCTAGATCTGTTTGGAGCTGATTGCGTTCTTTCTGAGCCGCCTGAATCTGACTCTGAAGCTCTGCTTGTGCCTGCAACAACTGCTCCCGTTCTCGCCGGATATTGGCAACGGCAACCTGTCCTTTAGCCTGTTCCTGAGCAATTTGAGCCGCGGCAATCATCACCTGAGCATCGGATGGATTAAGTGTTGATCTCACCTTGTTTAACCGGGCCAACGCCACTTGGGCGCTAGCAGCTTTCTCCCGAAACTGTAGTTCGGCGATCGCCCTGGTTCGCCTCAGCTGACGAAAGCGGGCAAGCTCCTCCTTTGCTAAATTGAATCCTGCTGTGGCCTCCTGCAAGTCAGCCTGAGTAGAAAGTTGCTCTCGTCGAAAAGCCCTTTGATGCATTTGTAAATTCGCTTGAGCAGCCACCAGATTCCGACTAGCTAGGTTAGATTCAGCCACAAGCTGTGAATCTAAAGCATGAATTTGAGCTGCATTTGCAGAGAGTTGAACTTGCTTTTTTGCAATATCTTCCTTGAGTTGGTCACCTTTGGTTTGGATCCGAGATGCATCAAATCGAGCAATCACTTGCCCCTGCTTTAATAACTGGTTTTCCTTCACATCAATGCCAACAACTGTACCTTCCATTGCTGCCTGGACGAGACGCAATTCCCCAACTGGGCGAATTGTTGCAGGTGTTTTGACCGCTACCTTAAATTTGAGAATCGCAGCCAAAATCACAGAGATACCTAAGACACAAATTAGTACTCCGCCGCCAATCACAATCCAACGCCTAATATCAGGCAGCAGTTCATCAGATTCAAGAAAGTGCAACTCTTCTGGGATTTGGTCTTTCATAGACAAATATCCTCATCAATAGGCAGACATAACCAAACATAGAACCTTGCCAAACCTAATTAAGTAAACAAATCAACTTAGACTATTTTTGCGATTAATCCCTACTTAGTAGATATGCTGGCTAATGCTTAGGAAATAGTCTGGCTAAATTTTATTTAGATTATCTCTTCTAGACTCTACGGTTAATAGCTAGAGGCTAGATTGAATTACTGATGGCGTGTTGATCATACCAGCATACTTACAAAGTAATATAGTTAATGAAAAGATTCGCTATCCAACAACAAAACTTATATTTAAGCCCACCTCAAAAAATGCTATTTTCGCTACAAAGCGAAGAGCGAAGGCAGAAAAAATCTGAACCATATATCCACTTGCTACGCAATTAAATCTATGACCAGAGATTCGGAATCTCTAGTCATAGATTAAACATTTAAATCAAGAACCAACTAGACTATTAGCCAAGATTGAAGACAGTCTATAACTATAGCTAGGACAGTACGAGAACTGTGTCGAAATGATTCAATGATTTCTTAGCAAGACTTCAGTTCCTAACTAAAGGAGGCAGTGAAGGCTTTGTCTACATACGTGTTGAGGTATTCGTTATCCAACATTTGCACATTCGTAGATCCGTTAGGACCAGAGCTTTGCATTGATGCATACCCAGTCTCACTAGCCAGGTACTCAATAAACACACCCTCATCAAAATCTATAAGCTGGCCACCGCCTGAGACAATTTCCTGTTGTCCATCATTCAGTTCAGTAAACAAGTTTTCGTTTGTGTCGAGTTTCATTGGTTTTACCTCTTTTTAGAACTAAACCTTCGTTCTGTTGTTTATCGATTTGGTAGTTGATCTGATGTCAACTACATCTTCGATGACAATTAGATGTATATATCCAAAGGGGTAAGGTTCAGAGAAATATGCTTATAAGGTTTTATGTAATTTTCCCATACCTATCCGTTTGGATGAACATTGTTGCTCTCCAATGCAATGATTTCTAAGCAAGATTTCAGTCCCTAATCAAAGGAGGCACTGAAGGCTTTGTCTACATACGTATTGATGAATTCGTTATCCAACATTTGCACATTCGTAGCTCCGTCAGGACCAGCGCTTTGCTTTGATGCATACCCAGTCTCGCTAGCTAGGTACTCAGTAAACACACCCTCATCAAAATCTATAAGCTGGCCACCACCTGATACGATTTCTTGTTGCCCATCATTTAGTTCAATAAACAAGTTTTGGTTGGATTCAAGGGTGTCTACTAACGTGTCTAGTAACATTATTTTTGCCTCTTTTTGAAACTAAAGTTTTTCTTGGTCTTGTAGTCTACCTCTGTGGTAAGCTACCTGACATCAACTGTATCTTCCATAACAATAAGATCAATCTATCTACAGAGGTAAAGCATCATGGAATCGATTTGTCATAGATACAGCCGTTTTCAACCATATAAAATACAGTAAAGCAATGCAAAAGTGAGTTGAAATGAAGCCATATTCGGTAGACCTTCGAGAGAGAATAGTCAACGCTATCGAGACAGGCGAAAGCTCTTTCAGAAAAACAGCCCAACGTTTCTCTGTGAGTAAAAGCTGTGTCCAGAAATTGGTTGCCCAGAAACGGACAGACGGCCATTTAGCCCCGCGCAAGCAGGGTGGTTCAGTCAGTTCCGTGAAGGAATATACCGCTCAGTTGATGGCGATTTATAAGAAACATCCTGACGCGACCTTGGCAGAATACTGTGAATTACTCGCCGATGCAACGGGGCTATGGGTGAGCCAAAGCACGATGTGCCGCACCTTCCAAAAACTCAATTTACCCCGCAAAAAAAACACTTCGCGCCAGCCAAGCCACAAGTGACCGTGTTCAACTACTGAGAGCAGTTGGAGCGAGGATTCTATACCTGTTTCCTTACTCTCCAGAATTACACCCCATTGAGCATTTGTGGTCACAGGTCAAGGCTTTCCTAGGGCAGTTCTCGCCGACGACCTCGAAAATGGTCGATACCCTCATTGCCACAGCGATGGATTTAATCGATCCTAAGCATTTACACAACTGGTTTGCTCACTGCCGTTCTTGTACCTCATGAATCTGCAAACCGCTGTATACCTTTAGAGGTATCTGTATTAAAGACTACTACATGAAAACTACCTCTATGGGCTGTGCGACCTAATATTTTGCTACCAAAGTATTGAATCTTATCGGTTTAGACTCCGGCGATTGAGCCCAAGGCGATCGACATGAGCCAATAATTTGCGACTAAAACGACCGGTTAAGTGCCACAGATCCCTAGGTTGAATTTCTGTCTGAATCTACGGGGTCACTCCATTAACTTAATGTGGGTTAGGAAGAAAAGTTTATCCCTGTCACTCGCTTTGATGCTCGGATGATCGGACTGGGCTACAAAGGCTCAGTCACGAAAGCAATTGAGGCTAGATTGCAGGTCAGATTCGACTAGGCGATCTAAGAATAAGTTACCTATACAGTTGCCCCAGGAACCGTTTAGGAACAGTCAGTTTGACAATGCTGCTGCCGTGGCGATCGCCGCAGCGGTGAAGTCTTAGCCGCTCTAATTGAGGATGAAGCGGCTGACCCCTATGTGCGCGAAACTGCCACCAGCGCCCTATCGCGGATCGAGTTTGTCCGCAATAACCAACCGAAGTAGCTAACTTGCGATCTTGAAACTATTCGACAGCAGTGAAGTCGCCCAAAATTTTGACTTCTGGTTTGAGTTGAACTGACCAGCGATCGCTAACCCGGGCCTGAACATAGCGAATCAGTCGAAAAATATCGCTGGCTGTAGCGCCGCCGCAGTTCAAAATAAAATTGGCGTGGCGCTCTGCGACTTGGGCTTGCCCAATCCGGTAGCCCTTCAGGCCAGCGTTCTCAATCAGCCAGCCGGCGCTCTGCGGACTCGGATTGCGAAAAACGCTGCCACAACTGGGCAAATGGTAAGGCTGGGTATCTAAGCGGTGATGTAAGTGCTGTTGGGTTAGTGCCTTGACGACTTCTGGATCTACCCCTGGCTGGAGATGAAAGGTTGCTTGTAAGACTAAGCGCTGACTGCCCTGGAGAATTGAGCTGCGATAGCTGTAGTGCAAATCGGCTAGAGACAGTTGGCTGATGCTGCCATCGGGTTCTAGAACTTGGGCAGAAACGAGGGAATCGGCCGTGCAGCCGCCATGAGCGCCAGCATTCATCACCACCGCCCCGCCAATCGTGCCCGGAATGCCGACGGCCCACTCAAAGCCAGCCAGCCCTCGCTTGGCGGCTTGTCCAGCAATTTGGGGCAGCAGCCGACCGGCTCCAGCCGTCATGAGTCCGGTTTCAGGCTCAAACTTGAGATAGCGGAGGTGCTTAGTCAAAAGGGTCAGCCCAGGCAAGCCGCGATCGCTAATCAGTAGGTTTGAGCCACCGCCCAAACCCATCACGGGTAAACCCTGAGCTTTGGCCCACTGGACACCGGTCTGGAACTCTGCAACCGTGCGGGGAGTGGCAAACCATTCGGCTGGGCCACCCACCCGAAAGCTAGTCAAGTCTGCCAGAGACACCGAGGGCAAAATTTCACAGTCTGTTCCAGGCAAATAAAACGAAGCTTGATCGGCGATCGGCTCACAACTCAACATAATCGAGCGACGACCTCCGGCATCTGGGCTGCTTCTAGTTTTTGATAATGAGCCAGCAAGTCTGGAATCGTTTGGTTAAGATTGCCCGCTCCCAAGAACATGACTAAATCTCCGGGCCGCAGGGACTGCTTCAGATAGTCCGTCACCTGGAGCAGTGAGGGTTGATAAACCACCTGATCATGATGCTCTCTGGTGCTATCAACCAAGTTTTGGGCCTTAATTAAGCCGCGATCAGGCTCTCCGGCAGAGTAAATATCCGTCAGCACAACCAAGTCAGCGTCACTAAAGCCTTGGCTAAATTCACTCAAAAAGGTCTTGGTGCGGCTGTAGCGATGGGGCTGAAACACTGCCACCAAACGCTTGCGGTCTGAGCCGGCTTGGACTTGCAGCCGCGCCGCCGCCAGGGTGGCCTTAATTTCACTCGGATGGTGGGCATAGTCATCGACAAACCGAATCCCGTTGGCTTCACCGCGGACTTCAAACCGGCGGTTAGCCCCTGTGAACGTGGTCATTGCTTCAGCAATCGTGGCAAAGTCGAGCTGCAACAGCCGTCCGACGGCGATCGCCGCTAGGGCATTACTCAGATTATGCTCACCCAATAGGCTGAGGTGGATCTGCCCCAATACTTCTCCCCGTTCCCAGACTCTGGCGGTGGTGCCGGTGGCGCTGTAGGTGATTTGATCAACGGTGTAAGTTGCCTGCACCCTGACATCCAGGCTATAGCTAACTAGTTTGGGATGATTGATGGCTGGAAACAGGCGATCGCGAATGGTTGGACAATCCCAACTGGCCACGACTTGCTGACACTGATTGGTGAACGTCTCGAAAATGCTAACCACTTCATCTAGAGTGCTGTAGTGATCGGGGTGATCAAGCTCAATATTTGTTACCACACCAATCTGGGAAGCTAGCTTGACTAAAGAGCCATCCGACTCATCTGCTTCTGCGACCAAATAAGGGCTGTTGCCAACTCTGGCATTGCCCTGCCAAGCCGCAACTTCACCCCCAATAATAATGGTTGGATCTAAACCAGCTTTTAACAATAAATAGCCAATTAAGCTACTCGTGGTCGTTTTGCCGTGGGTGCCTGCAACAGCAATGCTTTGATATTGTTGAATCAGAGCCGCCAACACATCCGAGCGGTGAAAAATTGGGCAGCCTAACTCTACGGCTGCTCGGTACTCTAAATTGTCAGCATGAATTGCGGTTGAGCAAATTACTTGCGGCAACTCTCGGTGCTTGACTGCAACCAGATGCCCGTTGCTTTCTGGAGCGATCCAATCCCCTAAATTGCTGGCAACTTGCTGTGAAAAAAACCGCACTCCCAAGCTCTCTAGATGCTGAGTAATATTGGTGGAGCGCAAATCAGAGCCGGAAACTGGCAAATTTTGCTTTGCCAGCACATAGGCGAGGGCAGACATCCCAATCCCACCCATCCCAATAAAGTGGACGGGTCTACCACTGAGATCTACAGGGTTGAGCACTATCTGTCGCAGCTTTTTCACACGTCACACCTCAAATTTACACGGGTAATCATAGCAGCAACTCTTGAATTGTAGGAGTTGCTGAGAAAATTGATCGTCGCAAAACGCCAATAGATTTATCCTCCAAAGTTTGCGGGTTGGAGGCAATTCTGTCAAACGCTGCCAGCGATCCATTCGTCCCACAGGTGGCACAGGCAGAAGGTTACAACCCCTGCTGTCCGCTCACAATCTTACATATCAGTTGGAGAGTAAAAGTATGCAAAATTCTAGAACCAATCTCAATCCAGAACGGTCGATCGGAAACCAGATTTGATTCAAGCCTATATCAATGTATTCAGGGGTTGAGCTAGGATTGTGGTGATTAGAACTGTGGTAATTAGAACTGACATTGTTCTAATTGGCGATCGCGCATTTTCAAAGCGGAGTTAATTTCGGCTTGTCTGGCTCTAGCAAGAAAATCCTTTGCCTCAGTAATGGTCACGGTGAAGACCTGATCGCGGGTCAGATCATTCGAGCAATCGATCAGAATCATCCTCAGATCAAGATGGCGGTGATGCCAATTGTGGGCAGCGGCGCTGTCTATCAACAATTGGGAGTGCCAATCATTGGCCCAACGCAAACCATGCCTTCTGGCGGCGTATTTTACATGAACCCCTTGATGCTGCTGCGGGATTTGTGGTCAGGCTTGGTGAGTTTAACTTGGCAGCAGTTGCGGGCCGTTTGGCAGTATTCCCGCGATTGTGATGGGCTGCTAGTGACGGGCGATATTGTTGTGGTGGCGATCGCTCAGCTCACAGGTCGCCCCTACCTGGTGATGCTATGCGCTCATTCCAGCTACTACGAAGGTGAAGTCAAGCTGGGCTGGCTGCTGTGGCGCTGCCTCAGTTCTAATCGGTGCCTGGCTGTTTTTACCAGAGATCAGCGCACTGCTACCGATTTAAATCAGCAGGGATTGACCAAGGCGCAGTTTGTTGGCACGCCAGTCATGGATGCAGTGCTGCCCCAAGGCAAAGACTTATCGCTCAATCCAAAACTGCCGATGATTGCCCTCCTGCCCGGCTCGCGGCTGCCAGAGGCGCGACATAACCTGGACTTAATGCTGCAACTGGTGATCGCGATTGCGCAAGCAGAGCCAGTTCAATTCTGGGCGGCTCTGGTGCCCGATTTAATGACAGAGCTAGCGGCAATTGCAGAGGTGAAGGGCTGGAAAGTCAAAGCGAATCGATTGGTCTATCCCTTGGAGATTGGCACTGTGGTCATTAACTTTGCCACCGATGCCTTTGCCGATATTCTCCAACAGGCAAGTTTGGTGATTGGGATGACCGGAACGGCGATCGAGCAGGCGGTTGGTTTGGGTAAACCCGTCATTACTCTGCCTGGAGTCGGGCCCGCCTTTACCTATCGGTTTGCGGAAGCGCAGATGCGGCTGCTTGGCCGATCGATTCAGGTGATTGGCGATCGCCCTGCCGATGCTGAAATTATCCAGCAAGCCGCTCAGCGAGTCCGAGCAACGCTAGCCGATGCTAGCTACCTCCAACTCTGCCGACAAAATGGGATGGAGCGGATGGGTAAATCAGGTGGATCAAGAGCGATCGCCGATTGTCTAGCCAGCTATTTAGATTGCCTGTAAATTAACCTGTAATATTCTTTGTGAAAGCGTTGTGGTCTAGGCAATATTTCATCCTTGGCAAGCTTAATCTGAGGCAGCACCCACATGAAGATTCGCATTACCAGAAAAGTCTGGCTGATCGGCATTAGTAGTCTGGTCGCACTGGTGATTATTGTGGCCAGTCTGCCGCCGGTGCAGGCTTTTTTTGGCGTTAGTCGGGTTAATACTCAGGCCAAAGTGGTAGCGCTCACCTACGATGACGGCCCCTATCCGCCCTACACTCAGGAGCTTTTGGCAATTTTGGAGCGCAATCGCGTCAAAGCGACGTTCTACCAAATTGGCAAACGGATTCAGGAGCACCCTGAACTAAGTCGGCAAGTGCTAGCGGCTGGGCACGAGTTAGGCAACCATTCTTACTCTCATCAGAGCATGTGGCTGCGATCGCCGGAGTTTCTAGCCACGGAAATTGATTCCACGAATCGCCTGCTGAGGCAAGCTGGAATGAGCAGTCCCCCTTCTTTTCGCCCGCCGTGGGGGCGACGGCTATTGATGCTGCCCTACCTTTTGCACCAGCGGGGCGAACGATTGGTAATCTACGATGTTGACTCCGTAGACTACGGTGCCCCGAATGCTCAGTTCATTATTGACAATGTGGTTAACCACGTCCAACCTGGCTCGATTGTCTTGATGCACGACGGTGGGGGCGATCGCTCAAAAACGGTTGCCGCAGCCGAAACCATCATTCAGCGCCTGCGGGCCAAAGGCTATCAGTTTAAGACCGTTTCTGAACTATTTAGCCTGCAATCATAAACGATTAGCGCTTGGTTTCGACGGTGACGCGGCAAAGTCGAACTTGCTTTGGCTGAACGGATTGGCTCAGCAAGATGGCAGTCAAAATCATCTGGCTGGACAAGAGCAGCAGCGAAGAAACCATAAGTAATATTCCAACCGTGAGAAGTTGCCTCAAGCATGGCAAACGTTTAGCTCTGCCGACAATCGTAAAAATACGGGGATTACGGCTGTGTCATGATTGATTTAGCTCTAGAGTGCCAGCAGCTTAGCCCTGCGATCGCTCATCTCAACGGACAGCCTCAAGTAATCGGCCTATCATGGAGACATTGATAATTCTTAACAATTGTTGATGAACCCAGAAGTCACGACTGAAACGACTTGGAAGCGCTGGCTTCAACAAACAGTTTTGTTTGACCAAGAACCCAGCTTAGAGCTGCTTGCGATCTTGCTAGTTTACTTTGTGCAAGGGGTACTGGGTCTAGCTCGCCTGGCCGTCAGCTTTTTCTTTAAGGATGAATTAGGGCTATCGCCAGCCCAAGTCGCGGCTCTAATGGGGATTGTGGCGATTCCGTGGGTGATTAAGCCGCTGTTTGGCTTTCTGTCTGATAGCCTGCCGCTGTTTGGCTATCGGCGGCGGTCTTATTTGATTATTTCTGGTTTACTGGGAGCGGTTTCTTGGCTGCTGCTGGCCACGGTGGTGCACCGGGCTTGGCAGGCAACGGCTGCGATCGCCCTGGGTTCGTTAGCGATCGCCGTCAGCGATGTGATTGTTGATTCGTTGGTGGTCGAGCGGGCCCGTCAAGAATCTCAGAGTGATGCTGGCTCTCTGCAAGCCCTTTGCTGGGGAGCAACCGCTGTCGGAGGGGTGATTACAGCTTACCTGAGCGGTTTACTGCTAGAGCATTTCACGACCCGGACAATTTTCGCGATCACGGCCACGTTTCCGCTGATTGTTTCAGCCGTGGCAATTTTAATTAGCGAGGTGAGAGTCCTAGAGCAGCCCAGCCTAAATGCAACTTGGCAGCAAATTCGCCAAGTTCGGCAGGCGCTGTCTCAAAAGCAAATTTGGTTGCCCGTTGCCTTTTTGTTTTTGTGGCAAGCTACACCCAGTTCAGACTCTGCTTTTTTCTTTTTCACCACCAATGACTTAGGGTTTGAACCAGAATTTTTGGGGCGGGTGCGCCTGGTGACAAATCTGGCGGCTCTGTTGGGGATTTGGATTTTTCAGCGATTTTTAAAAGCAATTCCCGTCCGGCAAATTTTCCTTTGGAGTACGCTGATTTCGGCGGGGTTAGGCATGACGACGCTGATTTTAGTCACCCATGCCAATCGCAGTTTGGGGATTGATGACCACTGGTTTAGCCTCGGCGATAGCCTGATTCTGACCGTGATGGGTCAAATTGCTTACATGCCGGTGCTGGTGCTAGCGGCTCGGCTCTGCCCACCAGGGATTGAAGCCACCCTATTCGCGCTGCTGATGTCCGTCAGCAATCTAGCGGGTCTGCTGTCCCACGAAACCGGGGCGCTGCTGATGCATAGTTTGGGCATTAGCGATCGCCAATTTGCCAGCCTCTGGATTTTAGTGATTATCACCAACCTGAGTACGCTGTTGCCCTTACCGTTACTACACTGGCTACCGGATGAATCAGCGCCTCATTCTCCCCTGATGCCAGCCTCGCCCGCTTCTGACTTCGCTCCCCCGATCCGAGAAACTGTCTCCCTTTCCGATGTTCCTTGATTAGGAAATATTTCCCGCCGCTGGGCTAGAACTAGCGATCCTGTTTTTTTCCAGTCCCCTTTCAGGATTACAATGATGGCTGGGAGTCAGTTTGAGAACCTAAAAACATGAGTGAAATTTTTAACGCAGCGATTTTGTCCTTCACCCTAGTCTTGGTGGGGCTGAGTCTGGGCTACTTAATGCTGAAACTGACCCCTGAAGATTAGATCAGCACATTCATCTGAAGGCTACATCAAAGCGTTTGCTCAGCCAGCGACTTCCAGCCGGGTTGCCAAAGTTTTTTATTTTGTAGCGTTTGGGCACTGACCCAAAATCTCGCGCTGGGGTCACAGGCCGCAACCAATTCAGCAAAAATCAGCTTGCCTTCAGCTTGGCGGTTGACAACTCGAAAATGTCGCCAGCCGAAGGTTTTTTCTTGAGCCGTCCACTTAGAACCGACTAAGTGCGGAAACTTTTGCTTACCCACGTTCAGCCATCGCCTTTAGGGTAAGGGGGCAGCCAACTTTAGCCCCAGGCGATCAATCAGGCGATCAATGTCAAAATTTTCGGCAATCATCTGGCGCACACACTCGACTTTTACCGTTTCGTGTAGCCGCACCTGGCCAAAGGCACGATCGACAATTTCCACCGTGGTTAGGGTATCTAAATCAACCGAAAGCACAGGAATTTCTAAGTCTTCGGCTCGACTTAAGATCATGGCGTTGGGCGCCATCTGTCCGGTCAGGATTAAGCAGTGGGTAGACGTTTCTAGGGCTGCCAGTTGAATATCCGTCCGATCGCCGCCGGTGATTACCGCCATGTTGTTGGCTTTGCGAAAATACTTGAGAGCCGAGTTAACGTTCATCGCCCCAATCGTCAATTCTTCGACCATCAAGTCTAGCCGATCGGGGCGACAGAGGACTTCTGCCTTCAGTTGATGCACCAATTCTTGGACGCTAACGCTGCGTAATAACTGGTTGCGGGGCAACATGCCCAAAATTGGAATGCCCCGCTTTTCTAGATAGGGCCTTATCGTAGTTTGAATTTCCGGGAGTTGCGCGACCGGAATATCGTTGATCATCACGCCGAGTAGGCGATCGCCCAAATGATCTTGGGCAAACAGCAGCTTGCCGACCAGCAAGGGTGAATGGTAGCGAGCAATCAGTAAAACTTGAGCATCTAAAATCTCTGCCACTTGCAGCAATGCCAGATCAAACAGTCGCCCTTCTTCCAAAGAGCCTGGGCCTTCTAAGACCACTAAATCATTGCCTGGCATTTGATGATACTGGGCGAGCTGGTGACAATAATCAGCTTTGTCTTCGCCGGTAATCCGCCGATAAATGGTTGCTGAATCCAGCGAGAGCAGGGTTGGGCGCAGGTGCTGCTGGTTCAAGTTGAGCGTTTGGGCAATAAATCGGACATCTTCATCTAACCCATCTGTGGGAGATTCGCTTTGGCAGGTGCCCAGAGGCTTGCCGTAAGCAATATCAAATCTACGCTGCTGAAGCTGCTGAGCCATCCCTAAGATAGTGGCTGACTTACCGCTATAGGACTCAACCGATCCGACCAGCAAATGCTTAATTGCCTTTTGCACCC
This sequence comes from Aphanocapsa sp. GSE-SYN-MK-11-07L, assembly GCA_019359715.1. Lineage (GTDB taxonomy): Bacteria > Cyanobacteriota > Cyanobacteriia > Thermosynechococcales > Thermosynechococcaceae > JAHHGS01. Next base: position 14,051 of record JAHHGS010000157.1, read on the forward strand.
TCAACTCCTTACACAACTTAACCCAGAGGTTAAGTTACGGTAGCATACCCACCCATTCTAATGAAGTAATTTTTCAGATTGGGCTGTTGATTTCAGCAGAAGCTGACCCAATTCCCCCGCCATCAACCCCCCTCTAGTCATCTAATCGCAGCAGCTTGCGGTAAAACAGCTTAGAAAAGTCAGCGACGCCGGCCCGCTTATAGCTAGTCAACACGTCAATTAAAAAACCGATAAATTCAAAATTGGTAATCGTAATTTCGTAGCTGAGGTCAGCATTGCTATCAAACTGAACCGCGCAGCGAGATAGATCGGCGGGTAGGGTAGAAATATTCCAGGTCGCAATGAAGGGAATATTTTCGCTGCCTTCGATGCTGCGAGTCCCCTCAAAGTTCCCCTGCTGATAAAGAGAAATCGCTAAGGGCAGGAGGTTTCGCTTTTGGACATCTTTGTAGTAAGGCAAGTAAACGTTTACGTCCTTCGGTTGAGCAGGCTGGATTCGATCTAGAGAGACACCCATACACACAATTTCCTCAGCTTGAGTTCAACGACACCAACGCACAGATTGGCTGACCAGCGATCGCCCACTAGTATTGGCTGATCCAATCTTAATCTAGACCCCAAGCACTTAGGGATTGGCAACTGCGATTCACTTGCTTCACCTATGCCGATTAAGGGCTAGAGAGAACAAACTTGCTTTGTTGAGGCAAATATTTTTTGTGCTAAATTTCGTTAACTTTGTCATAGAATGACTAAATCAATCGGGCAAATTCTAGCCTGTCGGTTAGCATCGCCAGTCTAGTGATCAGCATTGCCCCTGCCTGAAAAAAATCAAGGATGTTCAGCAGCATGGCACCGCTTGTCGCAAACTACTACCTGACTTATCGCTGCAATTCTCGCTGTCATTTCTGCGATATTTGGGCGATCGAACCCGGTAAAGAAGCAGACTTTTCCACGATTCAACATAACCTAAAAGACCTGAAGCGGCTGGGCGTTAACTACGTAGACTTCACCGGCGGTGAACCGCTGCTCCGGTCGGATGTGGGAGAAATTTACAAAGAAGCCAAGGCGCTGGGGTTTTTAACCAGCATGACCACCAACACGATTCTCTATCCGCAAAAAGCGCGAGAAATCCAAGGGCTGGTAGATTTTCTCAATTTTTCCCTGGATGGGGCCGATGCAGAAACTCACGATCAGTCGCGCGGGGTCAAAATCTTTGACACCCTAGTCGAGTCAGTCAAGCTTGCCCGCGATTTGGGCGAGTATCCGGTGCTGAACCACACCGTGACGGCTCAAAACTATCAGCGGATCGGCGAGGTAGCAGAGCTGGGTCAAAAGCTCGGTGCCAGAGTGTGGCTGAATCCGGCCTTTACGGCCCACAGCAACTACAACAACAAGAAAAATCCGACGGCCGAGATTGCTGACGCGATTGAGAGCAGCGCCAAGAAGTATCGCAACCTTGGCTACAATAAGGCGGCACTGGCTTTTATTAAAGCGGGCGGCAACGACACGCAAAATCCGCGCTGTAAAGCCGTCGATGCGGTAATTGCGATTTCGCCGAATGATGAATTGCTGCTCCCCTGCTACCATTTTGCCCAAACCGGCGTCCCGATTCAGGGTCGCCTCTACGAGCTGTACCGAGAATCAGAAGTGGTGGAAGAGTATCGCCAGTCGCAAGGGAAACTGTCGGTGTGTGAAGGCTGTACGGTTTGGTGCTACCTCATTCCCAGCTTCTTTAAGGGGATTGACAAGTATTGGTTATTGAATCAGGTGACTTATGCCGGAGAATTCCTGGCCCGAAAACAGTTCTTACAACGAGTTTGAGTCATTCGACTCTCTGCTAGCGGATTTGATTGAGTCACCGGAAGTCGAATACTTTCAGAATCAATTAGATCGAGGACAATCTGGGCGGCGTCAGAAGGCGGCTGTTGCCTTGGCGCTGGTCTGGGGGAGCACGATCGCCCTCCACTGGTTTTCAGTCGGGGTGTGGATTGTCTGGGCCCTGACAACGCTGCTGGGGGTGCAGTCAGTGCGGTTACTGCTAGCCAAAAGACAGCTTGCGCCGGATGAGCAAGCCTCAGACCCAGCAGCTCAAGCTGACTACAATTCAGAGCAGCCCTATCCGTTTATTTCGCTATTGGTTGCGGCCAAAAACGAAGAGGCAGTGGTCGCCCGCTTGGTGCAAGCTTTGTGTGAACTCGACTACCCGGCTGATCGCTATGAGCTATGGATCATTGATGACAATAGCAGCGATCGGACGCTGACTGTTTTAGAAGGCTTGGGCAAGAAGTATCGGCAACTGCGGGTGCTGTCACGCTTGCCAGGGGCGGGCGGCGGTAAATCGGGAGCGCTGAATCAGGTGCTGCCGCTAACCAAAGGGGAGATTATTGGCGTCTTTGATGCCGATGCCCAAGTGCCCAAGCAAATGCTGCGCCAAGTGTTGCCCTTATTTGCACAACCCCAGGTGGGGGCGGTGCAAGTCCGCAAATCGATTGTTAATGCTGATGCCAACTTTTGGACTCAGGGACAGCGGACAGAAATGGCATTGGATGCCTTTTTCCAGCAGCAGCGAGTGGCGATCGGGGGCATTGGTGAACTGCGCGGTAATGGGCAGTTTGTCCGCCGTCGCGCTTTAGAGCGCTGCGGGGGCTGGAATGAGCAAACAATCACCGATGACTTAGATTTAAGCCTGCGCCTTCAGCTTGACCATTGGGATATTGAGTGTCTGATGCACCCCGCTGTTGGTGAAGAAGGAGTAACACGGGCGATCGCGCTTTGGCATCAGCGCAATCGCTGGGCGGAAGGTGGCTATCAAAGCTATCTTGACTACTGGCGACTGATTGTCCGCAATCAGTTAGGAACTCGCAAAAGCATTGATTTGTTTACGTTTTGGCTAATCAAGTATTTTCTACCCGCTGCTGCAATTCCAGATTTCCTAATGGCGATCGCTCGCAGCCGCCCCCCGATGTTAGTGCCTGTGACCAGCCTGACGGTGGTGCTGTCGTTTATTGGCATGGTGCGGGGGCTAAATCAGTCCCGCCAAGGCAGTAAAACTTTGCCCCTGATTACCCTGCTTCACGCTTTCCAGGGGACGGTGTATATGCTGCACTGGCTGCCCGTGATCGCCAGCGTCACAGCCCGAATTTCTGTCCGACCAAAGCGCCTCAAGTGGATAAAGACGGTGCATCAGGGCAGTGTTGATGGCGCAGTGATCAATTCCTAGGCCCATGTCTGTCACAGCCTCAAAGATTAGGGTAGCGATTATCGGGACAGGGTTTGGTCAAAAAGTTCATATTCCCGCCTTTCAAGCCCACCCAGACACGGAAATTATTGCTGTCTATCATCGGGATATCGCTAAAGCGCAGGCGAACGGACGAATTGCCCCGACCCTGCGGGTGATCGATCGCTGGGTGAGGAGTATCCGCAGTCGGCAAACCCTCAGTCCTGGTGGCACAAGCCTTTAGTGCAAGTCCGCTAGGAGTTGGGATTAGCTTAGAAGTCGCAATATTTATGCGAAAAAGGGTTCTGGCGGAACCCTTTTTCGGATCTGATTTGATGCTCAGAAATTAGAGCAGGATATGGAGCTAGCGATCGCCCAAGGCCGGAGAAGACTGCTCAGTTGCCTGTTCACCGTAAGACTGAAATCCTTTAATCAAGTGATGAATGTCCAGCACCTTTTGGCAAATTTCTGGATCTTGGAGAATGTTGAGCGCGGTTTGCTGATCCCAATCTTGAATTGCAAATGGAGAAACGCCAATTGCGCTTAACTTTTGCAGGATTTGCACCATTTTCTCGGAGGTCAACGTCGGAGTGGGAGTGGTGAAATTGCGATTGCTCTTGCGTTCAGACATTGCTCCCTGGGAGCTGACGGTTTGAGTTTCCAGAGGCAAAGCCGTACGACCCAACTGAATTTGATACACCGTCTGCGGTAGCAGGTGCGGAGGCTGAAGAGCGCTTGCGGCCAAATGGTAAAACCCTTGCGGATTAGGCGGCTGAACCTGCCATAGGTCAACCAAGTCCGCCATTAGGATAAAACCGAGAATTGCTGCCTGCTGCTTTTCCGCTTTTAAGCACACGCCCACGCATAGGTCGGCTTGGATCATGCTTAGTAGGGTTGGGCAGTGGATCAAGAGTTGATCTTGAGCGTTGGCTGGATAAATCCCCAACCGGACATCTTGCAGACTCAGATCGGCAATGTTAATTAACTCAACGATTTCTGGGCGCTCACACCAAGCAGTCGATAGGCCCATCTCCCAGGGCAAAGTTTCCGGATTAGGAACTTCAGAATTCGCTGCGTCGTCAACTAGACAATCCAATTCAGCGTGATTTTCCCACCAGTTGATAAAGCTGTAAAGGGCAATCAGATAAGGCAAAGCTTGCTTCCGGCGAAGTGGAGTACAAGAGCGTAGCACCTCAGAAGCTGCCTCTAGCTCGGTTCGACCAATGGGGAACGTGGGGGCTAAAAAGAAAGTCATAGGTTTCTTGTCATCTGACAAGCAGATTAGGCCTCAAGGCAAGTAATAAATGCTGTTGCGATTGCACCAAGCAGTTAATTGATTTTCAATTTGCTCGTCAATCTCTTTGGCTGAATAATGTCCTTGGGCATACTCAGCATGGATTTCCCGTCGTAGTTGTCTCCGTCGATGCGGGCTGGCTATTTCTTGGGTGTCATACCATCGCTTCATCCATATAGGCGTTTGTGCATCTGTAAAGAATTTACGATAGAGCCAAAGCCGATATTCACGGCCGAGACAGCGAGAGATTGTCGGCTGACTGACAAATAGCTCGCGGGCAATTTCAGCTTGGGTGCGGCGCTTTTCACACCAATCTCTGACCCAATCTGGAGTTTGCTGATCTTGTAAAAACTCGACAATGCAGTCTAGCTCTTGCTGAGCAGGGTTTGTCAGCGTGCGGGCATCAGGATAATTGTCAATCCACTCTTGGTTGCTGTCGGTAGAGGTAATATTCAGCGATCGCGTGGACTGGACATAGCGACCGAGAATCCGCCGCACCTGCTGATGAATTTCCCGCGTGTGCACAATTGTCCAATTCAGCAATTGGGCCATCCGCTGGCGCAGACGACTGGTCGAAGCTCGAATGCGCGGGTCAGTAATTTCGGTTTGAACAATCCGAATCAGCTTGATGCAATCCCCCAAGTCCATCTCTGCTTGGACGCTGCTGGCTAGGGCAGCATAGCGCTCTTGAAACATCTGGACTGCCTTCGGTTCATAGAACAGCAGTTCGTCGGCTTCCCGCTTAAGGAGCTTGCGTTTTTCGTCGGCCAACTTGTTGTTAACAACGGTGCGTACCCAAGCTTCAAAGGTCGGCCGCCCATGCCCACTCGCCCCAAACGCCTTCAGGGGGTCAAAGGACTTCATCGCTTCCCACAGCCAGCTAATCACGTTGCTCTGGCAGAGTTCTGGGTCTTGGGCCCCGACACAGACACTCCGCAGCAAGTCTCTGTATTCAGTCCGAAAGCGCTCATCCAGCAGCACAACTGCTCCGAGCTGCTGGCGCAGACACTGCACAAATAAAGCCAATAGGCACTCGGCTTCGCTTAAAAGGGGAATGCTTGACCGCTGAGCCAAACCAGGGCGACTGAAGGACAGCACCAGTTGCTTGAGAGGCTGATTGTAATTGTTCCGATTCAGGCGATCGTATTCTTCTTGAATAATTTGGCTAGGAATTTGGACTAAGCGCTGGACGGTCTGAGCCAAGGACTGTTGCAGCAGGTGAGCTTCTGTAATGCCTGCCAGGCAGCGCGGAAACAGGCAGTAGTATGCTTCTAAAAGTTGCCGCAGGTAAGAGACACGGTTCTCTTTGGGCAAGTCTGGCAGTTCTACCGGCTGGTCTAAAATCCCCCGCAGCGCTCTCACCAACTCCATTTCGGCTGGTGTGGAGCTACTTGTTTTTCTCCGGCCTTGGGCATCAACCGACTGAGCTGAGCGGGCAGTCAGAAAAAGTTGCGGTAATTGTTCAATCTGAGAATCCTTCATCCGAGCATCAGGCAATATTATCTCACAGGCAAAAAAGTATTAATTTGACTGTAAGGGTGAGGAGGAGGGTCAAGTAACGAATACTCAACTTTGCTCAGGATAGACTGATTAGACAGAGGTTGCCCACAGACTGAGCAGGAATTGATGATTTGGGAGTAGATGCAGAGGCTGACCAAGGTTTAAATTGAAGCGTATCACTAACTTTAACGTCCTGGAGAACTTAGAAATTTGTCAACAGCAGCCATAGTTGATCAATGGTACTAGCACTAATAAATGAGTCTATCTAACCAATTCAGTAGCGGCTTTACGCTGTTTTTGAGCTTGCTGGTCGAAGCTATCCCGTTTTTGCTGTTGGGTGTAGTCGTTTCTGGCTTACTGCTGCTGTTTGTGAATGAACGCAAGTTAATTGCTTTGCTGCCTCGCAACCCTTTACTGGGAGCATTGGCAGGTAGCGTGATGGGGTTTTTGTTCCCGGTGTGTGAGTGTGGCAATGTGCCGGTGGCTCGCCGTTTATTAATGCAGGGAGTGTCGGCTCCAGTTGCAATTGGGTTTTTGTTGGCGGCTCCCACGATCAATCCAGTCGTGATGTGGGTAACGTGGACGGCTTTTCGCGATCAGCCAGAAATCGTGGTGTTGCGGGTCGTGTTTTCGCTAGCGATCGCCACTCTGGTCGGCTGTATATTCGGCACGCAAGCAGACCTAAAACCGTTTCTACAGCCGGCTGTGGCCGCCGCGATGCCGCGTCCCCCTGTCGTGGAATCGAGTTTTCTGGTGTCTGGCAGCTACCTGCTCGATAAGCCAGGGCAACCTCTGCGTCTAGATGCCTCGCTTCCGCAAATCATGCCAGAAGCCAAACCTGTCGGCGATCGCCTGAAACTGCTGCTCGAAAATACCGTCCAAGAGCTGCGGGAACTGGGGGGAATTCTGGTTTTGGGCAGTCTAATTGCGGCGGTCATTCAGGTTGCTGTGCCCAGAGAAGTGGTGCTGGGCTTGGGGCAAGGGCCGGTGATTTCGATTCTGACGATGATGCTGTTGGGTGGGATTATTTCGATTTGCTCAACGGTGGACTCGTTTTTTGCGCTTGCCTTTGCGTCTACCTTTACGAGTGGGTCGCTGCTGGCTTTTTTGGTGTTTGGGCCGATGTTTGACCTCAAAAGCCTCGGTTTGCTGCTGACGATTTTTCGCCCCAGAGCAATGATTTACATTGTGGCAATTGTGGCTCAGATGACGTTTTTGCTGACTCTGTTTGTTAACCTGCGCTTGAGTTGAGTCCCATGTCCTCTCGTACTTTGCCCCGCTTGGTTTGGAATGTTGACTGGCTAGACGTGCTGGCTTTAGGGGCGTGGGGTGTGCTGATGCTGCACTATTGGCTGAGCGGACGCTTGGGCTTGCTGATTCACCCCAATTATTTTTGGCTGGCGATCGCGGCCGGGTTCGCCTTGCTGCTGATTGCTGGCTTGCAGGCAGTTAAGCTGCTGTTTACCGAAAATGTGCCCGGCGTGCGCCACATTACCCTATTTCCACCCGGCTGGATGAGTGGGGTGCTGCTAGTGGCCGCGATCGCGGGTTTAGTGATTACCCCCCGCCCCTTTAACAGCGATACGGCAATTCAGCGCGGCTTAACGGATGCATTCACCGTCACTCGCTCCCGTCCCCAGTCCTTTCGAGCCACGATGCGCCCGGAGACTAGAACGCTGATCGATTGGGTGCGGACATTGGATGTTTATCCAGAACCGGATGCCTATACAGGTCAGAAGGTAAACGTGCAGGGATTTGTGGTGTATACCCCCAATTTGCCAGACCAGTATTTTACTCTCACCCGATTTGTGATTACCTGCTGCGCTGCCGATGCTTACCCGATCGGACTCCCCGTCAAACTGAGCCAAAGCCGGCAAGCCTATCAGCAAGATCAGTGGTATCAAGTCAAGGGACAGATGATCACGGAAACCCTAGACAACAAGCGGCAACTGGTCATTAAAGCTGACTCACTAGAGGCGATCGCCGAACCAGCCAACCCTTTTGCCTACTAATCGGGCCAGGTCAGCCGCCCCTCAACTTTCAGCTAGGACATATTGTTCCTATACTTAAGCTGTAGTCCCAGGAGTTCGCTCGTGCAACTTAAACTGACCAAAGTTTTTCAGGCAGTTCCAGAAGGCTATATTGGCTTTGTTGAGGAACTACCCGGAGCCAATACTCAGGCAGATACGCTAGAAGAAGCCAGAGAAAGTCTTGAAGAGGCGATCGAGCTAGTCTTGGAAGCTAATCGTATCTTGGTTGAAGAGCAGCTTAAAGGACAAGATGTGATTCGTGAGCCTATTTTTTTATCACTTGGATAAAACTTGATTTCTTAATTTAGGGCAATCTGCCAGTCTTTGTCTCAGCTTAATGCAGGAAAAAGCGCCCTCCATGTTGGGGGCGCTTTTTCATTCCAAACTATTCTATCAACCTAGCTTTCTGAGCTTCAGCAGTTGTGTCATTGCAGACTAACCGTTGATGGCAGGAGCGGTCAGGGCGACAGGGGCAGCTTCACCAGCAGCCAAGTCGAGCGGGAAGTTGTGAGCATT
>JAHHGS010000158.1 GCA_019359715.1 Aphanocapsa sp. GSE-SYN-MK-11-07L
GGCTTTGACGATTTGTTCTTCTTCAGGGGTCATGCTTCACTCTCCAACGATGACTCCTTGAATGTCCCATGGGTTTGATTTTTTTGCCTTAAGTACATTTACTCATCGCAAAACTGAGATGCTCCCCTTTGTTATCGCCTGACTAACGTTATTTATCCAGGATGGCAATGCAAAAATATTGAACTTATTCGGATTAATGAACGCACGGGTAATCTATACCTCTATTCAGGAGACGATTTAGACTTTGAGATTAAGCGATCAGGAGGATACGCGCCATGAGGATTGTGGACTATGGTGCTATGAACTTGGATGAGCTAAGGCGTTACATGTTGACTCATCGAGAAGACATCCAAGCATTTCAAGCTTATGTTGATCGCTCAAAAGCGGCTGGACGGATGATCACGATTGACCCAAGTGATCCCAATTGGGAAGAAAAACTAGGCGATCGCCCTTAGGGTTCAATCCCAAGTTCGCGCAGGCGTTGGGCAAGCTGATTCGCCTTTTGTTCAGCGCTAATCGCTCTCTGTTCTGCTTGCTCAATCTTCTCGGCTGGCAGAGGAATCCAATTGTCCTCAGCATCGTACCAGCGTAGCCATTGGCGCGTGATGCCCTGATAAGTGCCCTGCCATAGTCCTAACCCTAATTCAACACTTGGCAACCACAGGCGAGGTTGGCTTAACCCTAGCTGAGCATAGCGATCGCCGACTAATTGAAAAAAGCGAGTCTGATCGGTGTAGCGGTCAAACACGACATAGTAAGGGACGCGCAAAATCTGCTCGTAAACCTGCCATTTGCTAGGTGGGGTTCCAGGTTCTTGGCTGGTTTGTCCGAGGTCTTCTCGCTCTGTACCCGGTGAAAGTAATTCAACCACCAGGTTGGGGCTGACTCCTTCTTGCCAAATTACATAGCTCAGGCGGAGATCTTGACCATCGTATAGTCGAGGCACGCCGACAACCCCAAACCAATCTGGGCGCTTATACCAGTTGGCGTGACGAATATCGTAGTAAAGGTTGAGGTCAGAACCACTAAAAACTTGATCTGGCGAATAGTTGGGCGGGCAGAAGGTCAGCCGCAGCACTTCCGGCTGATAATCATGAAATTCGTCTGGCAAACCTGGCTCCTGCGGATCTTCGCTGGGTAGGTCGTACATGGTGGGCAAGGTTTCTCTCGGCGATCGCGGTGGGTCGCTTTGCTCAACCGGGTATTTAATCGGTAATGTCATCAACTACCCCTCCAGGTTAGTGCTTAAATCCTACGCAAAAAACCAAGGATTTGAAAGTTAAAGTCCTTGCCATAGGGTTAATCCAAAGGGTCGAGCTAAGGGTTCGCCAATAAAGACGCCTTGTCCTGGCCAAGGCACACTTCTCCAATAGCTTTCTAAGAGGGTATTGCCGTTGAGGTAGTTTTCGATCACGATGCCCGGATAGGGAAATTTTTGTAGATAGTTACAGGGTTCTACGACAGTCCCATAGCTGCCAGTTGCGCCTGCTTCTAACCAGCGCAAACTACTCATCTGGCTACTATCAATCAATTGTCCGCCCCAAGAGGTTAAATGGTCAGCAATGGCACCGGGACGGAATTGAAGCGTGTCTAACTTGTCAACATTGGCTAACCCTGTAAAGTAAAACATTACATCAGTTTTATTTTCCAACGTATTCCCTTTAACAACATCAATTGAAAAACGATGATTGAGCAAAGTTTGAATCGACTTATAAAATTGCGATCGCACATTCCGATCGGCATCTGTTGTATCCATTAAATAGCCCGTTCCCTTTGGAAATGTATTATCAGAATTAACTCCACGGTCAATCAACTGCTTTGCCTGGGCAAAAGTTGTTGCGGCTAGCATCATGGTTGGACGTACTTTAAAGTCTCTGTAAGGATGAATTGTCTTTTGATTAAAATAAGGGTTAACTGCGGTTTCGCCGCAGCCGTCAGCGCAAAAAGAGGGGTTAAAACCAAAGGCAAAGGCGCTCGTGATTGACATGCAACTTACCCGATAGGGAACTGTCCAGGTCAGAACATATCCCTCTACTCTACTGGGAGTTTTTTGATCGACGATCGCTTTTAATGCCTTGAACTTTTCCGCTGTTAACTCAACTTGCTGGGGCGGAAAAGAAATTTTAATCACATTGGCTTCTGGAACCGAACGCTGACGTTGATAGTAGTCACCAATTTGCACGCTAAGGGGGTCAGCCTCGTTCACAATTATGCCTAAATTTTCAGCCGTGAACTGAGTTGAAGGGATAATCGATTGGCTGATCCAGGCCCAACCACTTAAAATCACGAGACAAAAACCAATCAATGAAATAATAATTTTTTTAATCTGCATCTTGGCTGCCATAACCTGAGCGCAGGCAATCGGGTTCAACGCTAAGTGAAACTTGACAGAGATCTGATTAGCCCCCGCGATCGCTCAATATCAGCCTCTAGTTTGCTGGCTAAGGCTTGTCGAACATCTTCAGGTAAGGTCGCAAAGGCTGCTACTTCCCGCATTGGCGTACGCTCTGGATAGACGCGATGCTCAACCACATCAGCAATGTAGAGAATGCGATCGCCCAAATTAACGGATTGCCCAATCACGCATTCTGCCCAACCGCAGGTCTGGGGCAAAATTGGGATTCCAGTCGGAGACAGAGTAAAGTCGATCTCAGAAAATTTATTGATGTCTCGGCCAGAGTGTAGCCCAAACAAAACTAGCCAATCTTCCTGCCCGGCAGCTAATAGGTTGAGCACAAACCGTTGACTCTGCTGGAGCAAAGATTGGGTGTAATTAAAGGGGGAAATGGCAATAATGACTCGCAGGCGCTCTGGAATTAATGTTGCTAGCATGACCCAAGTTGCGACTTGGCCACCCAACTGACCGTTATGGGCGGCTGTGACGACAAAAATTTCTTGATTTGTGAGCTGAAAAATCGACTCCGGTGCGCCCATAAATTAGCTTTGAGGGTCTTTCGACATTAAACCCTAAATCCTACCGCCATGTTTCTTAACCAGTGGACAATTGCAATTTAGGAGAGCAATTGCTGTTGGGCATTTAAGCGCAGCAAGCGGAGGCGACGATTCCTTCCGGGACGGTAGAACCGAACGCGGCTGAGCATTTAACTTAAATGGTTGCCTCATCTAAATGCTCGGCGATCGCTTAGTAAAAGCTAAATCGGCTTGTATATGACTCGATCGCAGCCTTGCTGCTGAGCCTGTTGGAGCGTTTGACTGCTTGCGATCAGTAGATCGTTGGGCGTAGACTGCGGGTTCGGAGAAGTTGTCGCAACGCCAAGACTGAGGGTGATTGGCTCGGCGAAGCCCGGTTGGCAGAGCTTCAACTGCTTAATCGCGACTCGCATGGTTTCAGCTAAATGCACAGCCCCTCTAGCCTGGGTTTGAGGGAGCAAAATCGCAAATTTGCCGGTTGGATGATAGCCTAGCAAGTCCTTAGGCCGCTTGAGCTGCTGTTCAAGAACATTAGCAACTTGCTGCACGAAAACATGACTTGCTGCTTGAGCAACGTTAGGCTCAACTTGAAGGCGGTCAACTTCGCACAAAATCAGCGACAGAGAAGTCAGCGTTGGGATTAGCTCAGACAAGACTGCCGCATCTGCCAGCAACTGTTGCCATTCCTGATGTAGGTAATTCTCAAAATGATGCCAATCTGGAGTTTGCAGGGATGAGCCGATCGCAAACTCAACGATCGGAAATGGCGAACTCAGCAAGGGAAATGGCTGCGGGTTGGCGATCGCAGGGGTATCTAAGCCACTGGTCTGCTCTGCCAGAATAATTTGCACATTTTTTTTGGTCACCCGTCGGCCCAAGGCATGAGACAACATTTGCCAAAGCTCAGAGCCAATTTCCTTAACATAGTCACTGTCGTAGCCAATATTGACAGCAATTTCTTTATAGGTTTTTTGATTCCAAGAATGATGAAATACTAGCTCCTGAATATGACTCAGTGACTGGGGACTCAGGATTTGATTGATAACGTCGAGGGCTTCCTGAGAGTTCATTCGCTCAAGCTAAAGAGTCAGATAAAGAATGCTTCCGCTCAAAAGACGATCGGCACATCTATCTTTTGGCTTATTATTGATGATTTTCAAATTACTTTTCAACTTTGATCGCTTGGTAGCCCTAATTTGCAATCATTTGGCGTAATGTCTGGACTAAAGCACAACCTGAGTAACCTGGTGAAACGTTGATAGAGCTAAAGTGATTAGGAGAGCACGTTTATTTTTAGCCTCCACAACCTTATTTTGTCGGTATTTTTTTAACAAGATAGGGGTCTGCTGGATCTTTGGTAATCCAGCACTGTCCCCCTTCGCAGGCTGTCACACCAAGGCAGTTAGATTTCTCGTACTTGCCATACCAAAAACTGCTTGCCAGTCCGTTATCCTTGAAAATTTTGCTCTCAATGACTTGATCTACAGCATTTCCAACCGCAATTCGCCCAGAATTAGCCTTCATTCTTAAAATAGCCTGAGCAATTGCCTCTGGATACTGAGATAAAAGTTCTCCCATTATCCGATGTTCAACTCCTTTACATCTGGCAACCATTGCGGCTCTGCTTTGTTCAGCCTTGGCTGCTTCCGAAAGCAAGCATGGGATTACGGTTGAGAGATAGAAAGCAATCAACAGTTTAGAGGTGAGGGACGAGCGGTTTGCCATCGTTATTGCCCATGCAGATCAAAATACTGCATTTTACCCTAAACGGAGCAAGGTTTTGAATACCAGTGCTGGTGAGCGATTCAGCTTGGTTTGCTCTGATGATCCAGCAGTTTGGGTACGCTCAGGTTAGAAGTTATAGCCAATGAGGCTGACCCTGCGATGAAAATCCGTTCGACTGTTTCCCTGTTGCTGGCGATCGCCACCCCTGTGTTGTTTTCACCCATTAAGCCTGCCCAAGCTGGCGTTCCCTCTGCAATTCAACCTACTGCCGATTTGAGTCAAGCGCTGGCTGGGACGAACCTTCCGCTCAGCCTAAAGCTAAAAGAGTTAAACTCAGACTGGCGACGGCTGACCCTGGGAGAGCAGCAATCTGACCTCGCTAGCCTGATTCCGTTTCTTGGCTCTCTGATGGAAGTGCTGGTTAACCATACCTTTTACACTCAGGGTAAAACGGTTAACGTCGGCAGCGAAACTTTTTTGGTGGTGTACCGGGTTCCAGGCAATGGCATCAGCCTGGCCTCACTGGCTAAGAGTTCGCTCACGTCGGAAGACTCAATCCCAGAAGTTACACCAGAGACCGCTTTATCTCTATCTTTGCTCAACCTTAGTGCGGTCAAGAATTTAGGAGATATTCAAATCTTTGATCTTGAGCAAGAGCTAGCAAACTATCGGCTCCAGCGGGAGGTTCTTGATCAGGGCGATCGCGATCAGCCTGATCCGGTCTGTCCACCTCAAGAGAGTGAGACAGTCGCACCCTCAATCATTCAGGCTGTGACTTCAAGCGGTAGGATTTAGTTGAATTTACCTTAAGAGGCGCACCCCAATCGAGTGCGCCTCTTAAGGTAACAGGATCGCCAGCGGCAATCCAGATTCTAGATGGCAGCTTTGTGGGGGTAAACAGCTTTGCTGCTGCCATTCAGGTTGGCTCCATTCCGGCGAGGCTGAATCACACCGTATCCGCCGTGATTCCGTTCGTAAATAACGTTGATTTCACCTGTTTCGGCATTGTGGAACATATAAAAATCATGATCAACCAGTTCTAGCTGCTCTAAGGCTTCCCGAATTGTCATCGGCGCCATCGCAAAGTATTTGGTGCGAACAACTTCTTCCGGGAGTTCAGGACTGCGATCGCCTGTTAAATCATTCGCAACCACAGAGGACAAATCTGCCACCCGCTCATCTTTACGGGGATGGTTTTTGTCTTGCCGTTTTTCTTTGTATTTGCGGAGCTGACGGGCAATTTTATCGGCAACTAAGTCAATGCTGGCGTAAAGGCTCTCACTGCTTTCTTCCGCCCGAATCACTGAACCATTAGCATAAATAGTCACTTCGGCCGTTTGCTTGGTATTAATGCGAGGATTACGGGCGACGGAGAGGTGAACATCAATTTCGGTGGTCAGGCTTTGAAAGTGACTGGCCGCTTTTTCAACTTTTTGGTGCACGTAGTCTCGAATTGCATTAGTGATTTCAATGTTTTTGCCTTGAATCACAATTTTCATAGGGTTTCCTCCCCTGGTACTTCAATCCTAAGCCCACCCTAACACTGATGTAATGTGGACAACAGGTGGCTTTATCTTGTCTTTAATTTATTTTGCAATCCGTAATGGTCGAGGCTGGCCGAATCTGTTGGATCTACGAACCAGGGGTGATTCCCTACCAGCAAGCTTGGGGTTGGCAGCAGCAGTTAGTCAGCGATCGCAGGGCTAATCCTCAGCTTCCCGATACGCTAATGCTGCTGGAGCATCCGCCTGTTTATACGCTTGGCCAAGCCGCCAGTCTAGAATTTCTCAAGTTTGATCCTGAGACGACCCATCGAGAGGTGCATCGGACTGAGCGCGGGGGTGAAGTTACCTATCACTGCCTGGGTCAACTGGTTGGCTACCCAATTCTGAACCTGCGGTTCTATCAGCCCGATTTGCACTGGTATTTGCGCCAGCTTGAAGAGGTGATGATGCAAACCTTGGCAGCTTATGGTTTGGTTGGCGATCGGATTGCTGGGCTAACCGGGGTTTGGGTAGAGGGCTACAAAGTGGCAGCGATCGGGATTAAGGCCAGTCGCTGGATCACAATGCATGGCTTTGCCTTAAATGTCTGCCCCGATATGACCGGGTTTGAGCAAATTGTCCCCTGCGGGATTGGCGATCGCCCCGTCGGCAGCCTGGTTCAGTTCATCCCAGAAATCAACTTGCTTCAGGTTCAGCAAACCTTGGCGATCGCCTTTGCTGAAGTCTTTCAAGTCACGCTCCTGCCAGTTTCTAATTTGGCTGTCTTAAATTTATAAATTGGCTCTAATCTGAACGCTTCCAAGCTAAATGCTAATGCTGGATGCTAATCATGACTGGCATTTTGATGCTTGCAACATTGCAATTTTTAATCGTATTCGAAGTTGCTTCAACCTCGGGCAACAGATGTTAGGCTCTAATCTATTGTCGACTCTGTTTGCGATTACCGTGAGTTCTAAGCGTTTGCCCGAAACCATCGCCCACGTCCGCATTACCCATCAGTCTTGGCAACAGGGAGAAATTGCTGGTGAGGTAATCGCCAGCAGTTATGTTTGGCAGTTTCAGTGGTGCTTTCGCCGCGGGGAGCTGTTTGTTTCTCCTTCCCGGGGGCGATCGCTAATTAAGGAGCCACTGGGCAGATTTTTAGAGCGGCAAGATTATCAGCTTGAACCCGGCGGAGATTATTTTTTTAAAATTCGCTCTCAGTTCTAGGGGATGCTAGATCAAAAATCACCATTAAAAAACCCGCTGAAGCGGGTTTGAGCATAAATATTGTCTGCGACTACAACAGCTTTAAGTTCGGGTAAGCACCGACAAGATCTTCTGACGTGAGCGTGTCGCCAGCAGCTTGGGGTTGCCACAGCACTTCTAAAGCTAAGAGGCGATCGCTCGACACTGATCCCAATTGATTTAGGGCCTGACGCAAATCTTGGGGTGAATTAACCTTGGGTAGCGCTAGCTTGCCCTGGGAAGCCACGATCAAGGTGACAACAATATACTCTCCGGGAGCGTCTTGAGTTACTAAGGCTTGAGTTGACGTGTCAGCCGTTAAGGTTTGAGCTTCTTTGAGCTGACGGTTGACATTAGAAAGGGTTTCAGCCGTCAACTTACTGCGCTCGGCCAGAGTTAGGCGGTTAAATTGAGCTTCGGCTGACTGTAAGCGAGTTTGCTGCGTCTCGGCGCTAGCATAAGCCCAATATTCAGGATGGCGAGTTAAAGCTAGGCTGGTTTCTTGCAGCATCAGGCTCAAACCCTCTGGAGATCCGGTATTGGCGGTACGGGCAATTTGGTCTAGCTCTGGCTGTAGGTCACGAGCTTCAGCCAGCAAGCCAATGTTGAGCGAATTCAGCGAAACGGTTGGGTTATCGTAACCCTGATCGGAGTAGCCGCCCAATTCGCCATCCTCGTTTCGGCCAGCTCCCCGAAAACTCTTGACCAAAAAGTTAGCGATCGCAATAAAGACCAGGATTGAAAATAGACCGCCAAAGCCGCCCCCGAACCCAAAGAAGGGAATCAGAAACGGAAAGCCAAAGCCACCGCCTGGGTAGACTGGCCCACCGCCATACCCCCGATTTGGAGAACTATAGGGCCGAGTTGGGGCTGGGCGAGAGCGGAAAGAACTCCCGCCCATTCGACCACCGCTGCGGGCGGCCAAGGCAGCCCCACTGTCGAGGATGAGACTAAAGGCTAAAGCTCCAATCAAAGCAACCCGCAACAGGGGTTGAAATTTAGTAAATAGGTATTGACGTGTTCTGCTCATTGCAGCTAACTCGTTATGATACGACGTACCTATAGCTTACCGTTCCTAGCAAAATCGAGCCGTCGTTCCAGGGACGGATCACCGAAACGATCGCCCAACCTGCCTTAAATTATCCGCCGCCGACAATCGTGACAATTTCTAGACGATCGCCTGTTTGCATTTGAGTTGTGGCCCAAAACTGGCGGTGCAGAATCTCACCGTTGTACTCAACTGCAATTAAGCGCGGGTTGAGACTTAACTGTTCTAAAAGCTCTGACAAAAGAACCTGGCGAGGACAGGTTTTTGCTTCTCCATTTACATGCAGCGTAATCACAGTTTTAGCAACGAATAACAATTTCAATTCTAGAAAACTAGCAGAACTAGAGGAAGCCCTACAATTAGGGAGTGAGTTTTAAAGGATGAGCGTTGTGAATCGAACCAACCTAGATTTCCTGGCAGAAAGTGACCCTGTGATGGCTGGATTTGTTGACCAAGAATTGCAGCGGCAGCGCGATCACCTGGAGCTAATTGCAAGCGAAAACTTTACCTCTGCCGCAGTGATGGCGGCCCAAGGTTCAGCCCTTACCAACAAGTATGCCGAAGGCCTACCCGGTAAGCGCTACTACGGCGGCTGCGAGTTTGTTGACCAAGTCGAACAACTGGCGATTGATCGGGCCAAGCAGTTGTTTGGGGCGGCTCATGCTAACGTCCAGCCCCACTCTGGTGCTCAGGCCAACTTTGCTGTCTTTCTGGCGCTGCTAGAACCAGGCGACACGATCATGGGCATGGACTTGTCCCATGGCGGGCATTTGACCCACGGTTCGCCGGTCAACGTTTCTGGCAAGTGGTTTAAGGTCGTGCATTACGGGGTTAGCCCAGACACCGAACAGCTTGACTACGAGCAGATTCGGCATTTGGCACTTCAGTACCGCCCCAAACTGCTGATTTGCGGCTACTCTGCCTATCCACGCATTATTCAGTTTGACCCGTTTCGGGCGATCGCCGACGAAATTGGTGCCTATTTGATGGCGGATATTGCCCATATTGCTGGCCTAGTGGCAACGGGGCACCACCCCAACCCTGTGGCCGTTTGCGATGTCGTCACCACGACTACCCACAAGACGCTGCGCGGCCCCAGAGGCGGGTTAATTCTGACCCGTGACCCAGAGTTGGGCAAGAAATTTGATAAAGCCGTGTTTCCGGGTAGCCAAGGTGGCCCGCTGGAGCATGTGATTGCCGCCAAGGGAGTTGCCTTTGGGGAGGCCCTGCGCCCAGAGTTTAAAACCTACTGTGGGCAAGTGATTCAAAATGCCCAAGCCCTAGCCGGACAGTTGCAGCAGCGCGGGTTCAAGATTGTCTCGAATGGCACCGATAATCACCTGCTGCTGGTGGATTTGCGCTGCATTGAAATGACGGGCAAACTGGCTGACCAGTTAGTGAGTGAAATCAATATCACCGCCAACAAAAATACGGTTCCGTTTGATCCGGCTTCGCCCTTTGTGACCAGCGGTTTGCGCTTAGGCTCAGCCGCGATGACGACTCGCGGCATGGGTGAAGTTGAGTTTACGGAAATCGCCAATATTATTGCCGATCGCCTGCTTCAGCCGGAAGATGCAGCGATCGCTCAAAGCTGCCGCCAGCGGGTGGCTAGTTTGTGCGATCGGTTCCCGCTTTATCCGCATTTGCAGATTCCTTTGCCAGTTTTGGCTTAAGAATTGGGCAAAATATAGGGTAGAGTCTGCATAGTTTGTTTTGCGTCCTCTTTAAGATTACCTACAGATGCCCCCCTATCATCTGGTTGCGTTTGTCCTAGCCGCCGTGGTCGTTCTGATTCTGACTCCGATCGTTAAATCGATTGGTCTCAAGAGCGGCTACGTCGATCTGCCCGATCCCCGCAAAGTCCATAAGCGGCCGATGGTGCGGTTGGGGGGGGTATCGATTTTTTTGGGCAACTTGTTAGCCCTGCTGATCGTTTGGAACTTGGGTGCTTTCGGCGTCTTACCCCAGCCCGTTGAGTATGGAATTTGGGGCGTAACGATCGGCGGGCTGCTGTTTTTCTTGATTGGCTTGGCCGATGACCTGTTTACGCTGCCCCCGTTGCTGCGGTTGGGGCTGCAATTTGCAATCGCGACGCTGGCTTGGTGGGCAGGCGTAAGGGTTGACACGTTTTCGATTCCCTGGCTCGGCACCTTTGCCCTCGGTTGGGTCAGTCTTCCCTTCACAACGGTTTGGCTGGTCGGCATGGCGAATGCAATTAATTTTATTGATGGGTTGGATGGTCTGGCCGCTGGAGTATCCGGGATCGCCGCCGTTGTGATGCTGGTGGTCAGCCTGTTTATGAATCAGCCGGGCGCAGCCCTGCTGGCAGCAGCCTTGGCGGGTGGGGCGCTGGGCTTTCTGCGTTACAACTTTAACCCCGCCCAAATTTTCATGGGGGATGGCGGAGCTTACTTTTTGGGCTTCACCCTGGCCGGGATCGGGGTGATTGGCTTAGTTAAAAGCGTCACAACGGTTGCAGTCTTGCTGCCGTTTTTAATTTTGGCAGTGCCGATTCTCGATACTTCAACAGTGGTTTTTGATCGCCTCCGGCGCGGCAAGTCTCCGTTTGTGGCGGACAAACGCCATTTCCACCATCGACTTTTGAATGCGGGGCTGTCGCAGCGGGCCAGCGTTTTATTTATCTATGCAGTTACGCTTTGGGTAGGTAGCCTGGCGATGGCTTTTTCGGGCATGCCAGGTGGAGGTATCTATGCGATTGGGGCAACGGCACTGATGGCTTATGCCAGTTGGTATGCCTGGAAAATATCGCGCGGTAATTCATGAGTGCAGAAATTATTTGTGTTGGCACGGAACTCCTGCTGGGGGAGGTGCTTAACTCAAATGCTCAGTTTTTAGCCGGTCAATTGGCCGAGTTGGGGATACCCCATTACTATCAAACCGTGGTTGGCGATAACCCGACTCGCTTGCAGCAGGCCGTCGCGATCGCCTGCAACCGCGCCCAAATTCTAATTTTTACCGGTGGGCTGGGCCCAACGCCTGACGATTTGACCACAGAAACCCTGGCGGAATTTTTTGATCTTCCCTTGGTTGAGCATCCAGAAGTTCTGGCGGACATTCAGCGCAAGTTGGCCCATCGCGGTGGGACTCTCGCTGCCAATAATCGCAAACAGGCTTTCTTACCCAAGGGAGCAGCGATTCTGCCTAACCCGATTGGCAGTGCCCCCGGCATGATTTGGCAGCCTCGCCCCGGTTTAACCTTGCTCACCTTTCCGGGTGTGCCCTCAGAAATGAAACAGATGTGGCAGCAGACAGCGGTGCCCTACCTGCGATCGCATGGCTGGGGCGAGGCAAGCATTTACAGCCGCGTCCTCCGGTTTTGGGGGATTGCCGAGTCTGAGCTAGCGGAAAAAGTGGCACCGCTGTTTGACTTAACTAGCCCCACCGTTGCCCCCTACGCTGGCAACGGGGAAGCTCGCCTGCGGCTGTCGGTTAAAGCCAAGTCTGAACCAGAAGCGGATGCCCTGATTCAACCGGTTGAACGTGAGATTCGCCAAATTACCGGCTTAGATTGCTATGGTGGCGACGATGACAGCTTAGCTAGCGTGGTCGGTCAACTCTTGCAGGCCCGTCATCAAACCCTGAGCGTAGCTGAATCCTGCACGGGTGGCGGTCTGGGCGAAATGATTACCCAAGTGCCGGGCAGCTCTGGCTATTTTTGGGGCGGCGCGATCGCCTACGACAATCGGGTCAAAACAGCCCTGCTGGGGGTTGAACCGGAAGTTCTAGCTCAGCACGGTGCGGTCAGTGGCGCGGTGGCGGAGCAAATGGCAACGGGGGTGCGATCGCGCTTGGGCACCACTTGGAGCTTGAGTGTTACCGGGATTGCTGGCCCGGAGGGCGGCAGCCCCGAAAAACCCGTCGGGTTGGTCTACATTGGCTTGGCTGGGCCCGATGGCGTGATTAGCCATCAAGCTCGGTTTAGCGCCATCCGCGGCCGAGCCTGGATTCGACGCCTAAGTGCCTGCGCTGCTCTAGATTGCTTGCGACGCAGGCTCTTAACCGATGGCTGATTTGTTAAAAAAATTGAAATTAGGACGTTTTTGTTCTTTGTTTGCGCCACTGCTTGGCTGCACCAATAACCCCGACCAGAAGTGTTCCTAAGACTTGGGGGGGAACGGGTACCGACGTAATGTTTAGGGTTGCTGACTCAAGGGCACCCACACGGCTATCTGGTAAGGTATCGTACACGCGTAATGTCCAAGTGCCATTCGGGTCTAAACCGTTCAATCCTGCCAGCGTGGTAATGGTCGGGGTTTCGATGAGACCAAATCCAGTTCCCTGGGGCTGAAAACTGCCAGTGTAGGGGGCTGAGCCTAAGTCGATGGGGTCAGGGGCCGCGTCATCAAACAAAGTGTTGGTCATCTGATCTCCGGTTAGCCCCTCAGCCAGCAGCAAAATCTCACCATTGTAACACAGGTACATTGCTTGAAGGGGTCAAGTAAATCACGACTTGGCGCATTTGTTTATTTGGGAAGCGGCGATACACCCGCAAGCGATAATCTGCCATCCGGAAGGCCATGGTGGGGTCGGGGTCAGTCTGAAATTCAATCTGGAGAATAATTTCGTCTGAAGCGAGTAAAATTAGCGAATCGGCCCGGATTGGCTCCAGGGAGAGTTCGGTTGGGCTCAGTTGGGTGAGAGCAATGGGTTCACCGAGCAGCCAGGAGGCAAAATCGCTGGAAAAGGTTTCTGCTAGGAACTTACAGGTAGGGTCGAACATGGAGAAATTGTAGCAGTTGATCTTTACTCAAAAACCGCCCGACGAGAGAACGGCTTTTGGGGGTGAGAGGCGATCGCCCTCTCAGGCAATTGATGAGGAAGAGCGATCGCCTCAAACCCGAATCGCAAAGTTACAATACTCCAGACAGATTTTGAGTAGGTTTTGGGGCTTAAACCCTGATTCAGAGGAATCTTTCGAGGTGTCTTATTGCTGTTGCCAGTGCAGAATTTTGACAATTTGATCGGGCAAATCTAGAGAGTTAAACGGTTTAGTAATCACGCCACTTACCCCTAAATCATTAAATTGGCGCTTTTCGGAAGTTTGAGCTTTCGCTGTTAGAAAAATGACCGGAATTTGCTCTGTTTGAGGATGAGATTGAAGGCGTTTGAAAGTGGCAATTCCATCCATTTCTGGCATCATTACATCGAGCAAAATTACATCTGGCTGTTCTGTTTGGGCAGTTTGAATTCCCTGAGAACCGGAACCAGCAGTTAGCACATGCCAACCCGCCGCCATCTGAATGCCAAATTGGACGACGGTTTGAATGCTTTCTTCATCATCAATGATTAAAACCCGTTTGGTCGTCATCTGCGCCTCTCAAGCCTGCAAAGTTGGCAAAGTAAAGGCAAAGGTACTGCCTTTGCCGATCGCGCTTTCCACCCAAATTTTGCCATCGTGCTGCTCAATAATTTTGCGGCAGATGGCTAGCCCTAAACCTGTCCCCCCCTTTTTGCGCGAATCTGACGAATCGACCTGCTGAAAGCGCTCGAAGATGCTTTCCAGCTTGTCGGTCGGAATCCCCTGCCCTTGATCATGGACGCTAAATAAGGCGTGTGCCTTTTCCACCTGGGCGGTCAACCGGACTGTGCCGCCAGGGGGTGAAAATTTGATTGCATTACTGAGCAGATTGGTCAGCGCTTGCACAATGTAGTCAGAATCGACCCAAATTTGAATGTTGACGGGCTGGGTTTCCAAGCTAACCTCGTGCTGTTGGGCCATTGGCTGCATTGCTTCGATCGCCTGCACCATTAAATCAGCAGCGCTGTAGGCTCGCTTCTCCATCTTGACTTCGCCCGATTCAATCCGCTGCAAATCCAGCACATTGTTAACCAAGCGGACAAGGCGCTCTGTATTTTCATCGGCGATTTCCAGCATTTGCTGCCCGTCAGCCGAGAGGGTGCCCAGCCGCCGGGTGGCTAAAATTTTCAGCGCACTGTGCAACGAGGTGAGCGGCGTCCGCAGTTCGTGGCTCACCACCGCGATGAACTCATCTTTCATCCGTTCAATTGCTTTGCGATCGCTGATATCGCTGGTTAGGGCAAAAAAGCCCTTGACTTTATTCTGCTCATCCCGGTGCGGAATATAGGTAATGTTAACCGAGTGCAGTCTGCCGTCCTTGAGGGTGATTTCATTCTCGTAGGTGACAACCTGCCCAGCCAGGGCCGCTTCAACATGGGTCTGCATCCGCTGGTAGCAATCGGTGCCCCAGACCTGCTGGAGGTGGCAACCCTGAATTGCACTTGGAGGTTGACCCAGCCAATTTTGATAAGCCTGATTATTGAAGCAATACTGTTGGCGATCGTCCACATAGGCAATTAAGACGGGCAAGGCGTTGGTGATCAGCCGCAGTTGTTCCTCGCTGCGCCGGAGGGCGTCTTCTGCCTGCATTCGATCGTTGATTTCCTGTTGCAGATTCCGGTTGACTTCTTTCAGTTCAGCCGTCCGACTTTCGACAATTTCTTCTAAGTTTTCCAGCAGTTCCGCTTGGGCTAGGGCAATGCTAATTTGGTCGGCCAGTTGCTGCATCAGTTCCAGTTCAAACTCTACCCACGGGTGGGAGCGATCGCAGTGATGGGCAATTAGCAAGCCCCAAAGCTGATTCTGCTGCGGCAATTGGCGGGGGCGAGCGGCATTTTGATGCGCGTTCAGGCTTTGCAGAATTGGCACAATCAGCTTAGCTTTGATTTGAAATTGATCAACAAATTCAATCAGACAATCTGTCAAACCCGCGGTCGGGTCATGAACATCAGCGATCGCCCGCACTCGCCCCTCGCTGTAAAGCTGCTGATACTCCGGTGGAAACACCTCTTCCGGAAATTCTCGATCCAAGATGGGCGGATAGGCGGGCAGGACGGCTTCGCTGATCGCTTTGCCCGTGCCATCGGCTAAGACTTGGTAAATCAGGACGCGATCGGCCCGCAGGATCCGCTGCACTTCTGTCACAGTGGCTCGCAAAATCTCTTTTAGCTGCAACGACTGCCGAATCTTGAGGGTAACTTCTGAAAACAGCTCCACCCGCTGCTGCCATAGCTCATCTTGCTGCCCTTTGGGGCTGACAGACTGGCGCGGCGATCGCCGAGAGGATGAACGCTTAGACATAAACAGCTACAATCTGGAATCTTTGCTCCTATTTAATCCTAATCTTGCCTGACCGTCTTCTCACACTTTTGAGGGCAAGCAAGTTGGGTTGCCTTTGGAGCGCCCGGATCAACCTGTTTGATTAGCCCAATCAGAGCGCAGCAGAAATCCATCTCAACACTGCCAGCGTAGAAGTGGATAAGCAGTCCTTTTACTGGGAGGAAATAAACTCATGAAACGCTGTCAGAAAGCAGTTGCCATTTCTTGCTTGGCGATCGCGACGCTGTTTACCAGCACTAATATTGCCAAATCAACTATTCCCAAATCAACCACTGGTGCAGACGTTAAACTGATTGGGTTGACTTCAGCCAACGGTTTAGTCTCATTTTCGGCCAAAGCTCCGACCCAAATTAAAACCATTCAGGTGACAGGCCTTGATGGCAAACTGATTGGGATTGACCACCGACCGGCCAACGGTCTGCTCTATGGCTTAACCAGCCGCAGTCAGCTCTATACGATTAACCCCCAAACCGGGGCAGCCACCTTGGTCAGCAGCCTAGCCAAACCGCTGAGCAGCGACGCCAAAGTTAGCATTGACTTTAACCCTGTTCCTGACCGCCTGCGTTTAGTAGATTCAAACGGAGGTAACTTCCGCGTCAATGTTGACACGGGTGAAATGATCACCGATCAGCCCTTGGGCTACATGGCTGATGACCCGAATGCAGGCAAGACTCCAGCGATTACGGCGATCGCCTATACGAATGCTTTTATCGGGCCGCCCTCTCCGGCTGGCGTCACCCCACCGACTCGGACAGCCCAAATGTTTGACCTAGATACAGCTCTCAATATCTTGGTTCAACAAAATCCCCCCAACGATGGGCGACTGAAAACCATTGGGGCCCTGAATGTTAATTTCAGCCCCACTGTTGGCTTAGACATTTTTTCGCGTCAGCCGGGCGAGAATACTGCTTTTGCCGTCTCCGGTTCAACCCTCTATACCATCAACTTGGGCACGGGAGCGACGGCGGCGCTAGGCTCTATTGGCAATGGCAAACTGGGTTTAATTGACTTGGCTGCGGCCCCGATGCCCTGATCCGAAGCGATAGAAGATTTAGCAAAACACGGTTATGAAAGACTCTCAGCATGATACCAATCATTGCTTAGAGGACTGGCTACAATCTTTCTCAGGGAATAATGGGTCGATCCGAGCAGGGCTAAAAACATTTGTTTTCCCCCTTACATGTCTCGAAAATCCAGCATTACTTGCACCCATTCTGGCGGGTCGGGAATGTCGTTGCCTAACCGCTCCAGCAGCAGCCAGGCGGCCAAATGAACCACGAATACGTAGATCAGAGCATCTGCCACAATCATCAACAGCGCGATCGCCTGTACCACCGCTATCTCCGGTTGCACCAGGAGTCCCAGCAGTGAAAAGATCCAATCTAAAACGCCTGTTACCTGTTGATTAACGTACACCCAAAGGTTTTCGCCCACCAGTAAAGAGAGCAGCACGAGCTGAAACAGCAGCCCACCGGTGGCAATTAGGGTTCCCCAACCAATCGAGACGAGCCAACTGTTGCGCCGCCGCCAACAGCCCCCAAACAGGATGCCGAGTAGCCCATGCGGAATTAAGTACTGCAAACTGCGGGGTGGGCCCATCAGGATTGATAACAGCAAGAAAGCAACTAGAGCCGTCATCCAAGCCGTGCGTTTACCCCAACGCAAATAAGCCAGCGCCACCGGAATTGGGAAGAAAACGCGCAACAGCGGACTGAGATACAAATAAATCGCAATCAGCCAAATTAGCGTGGCCGTGCTGGCCAAAAAAGCTGTCTCGACAATGATCAGAGTTTTGAGCACCTGCTGCCGAGCCTGAACCATCTGCACGGGTTCAGGCTCTGGGGCTATTTCGGCCAAGTCCAAAAAATCTTCATCATCAGTAGAATTTTGACTCATGCTTAAATCAACGGATTATGCTCACTTAAACTCCACTCTAGACTACTGAGCGGTGGTATTTTAGTCAGGATTTTAATTAAAATAACCAACTACTGGATGACGAGCACAGCGCAGGGGGCATGATGCACAACATGGTTACTAATGCTGCCCAAAACAGCCTCCGTTAAACCTTTTAAGCCTCGCCGACCGACAATCACTAAATCTGCCTGCCAATCTTGAGCGATTTGGCAAATACAGTGTCCGGGTTCGCCTGTTTTGTAGTCGAATTCAACCGCTATTCCCAAGCTGCTGGCGGTTTGACAATAGTTTTGGAGCAGAGCGATCGCCTGTTGGCGTTGGGTTTGCACTTCCCAAACTGAGTTATTCAGCAGGCGGGGATACGCCCCCAAGTCCGACATGCCAACTGAAACTGGGGACACAGCAGCGTCAATCCCCAGTTCGCTGCGCAGACAATGCAGCAGAAAAATCTGCGCCTGACAGACTTGAGCTAGTTCTAAGCCGCGCCCAAACACCGCCTGAGCCAAATCTGAGTGATCAACAGCAATGAGAATTTTCTGAAAACTCATGATTTCACCACATGACTGCCATTATCCTAACCTTGGCGGCAATCACTGATTCAGCCGCCTCTGCTCGGCGCTGTTACTTTTGGCCATCTCCTGTCAGCAACGTTGAGTAGAGGTCGGGGCGGCGATCGCGAAAAAAGCCATAGGCAGCGCGGGTGCGCTCAATTTGATCCAAGTCAAAGCGGGCTAAAATCAAGCCTTCTTCCTCTCTCCCTAGCTCCGCCACTTTGTCACCGCGCTGATCGGCAATAAACGAGTGTCCGTAAAAAACCTGTCCGCCTTCCGTCCCGGTTCGATTGGCCGCCACGACTGGAATCACGTTGGAAACCGCATGACCAATCATCGCTCGCTGCCAGGGGTCTTTGGTGTCGAGGTCAGGGTCGTGGGGTTCACTGCCGATCGCAGTTGGATAAAACAGAATTTCTGCCCCCATCAGGGTCATCGCTCTGGCAGACTCTGGAAACCACTGATCCCAGCAAATGCCAACGCCTAGCTTGCCAAAATGGGTTTCCCAAACCTGAAAGCCAGTGTTGCCCGGTCGAAAATAAAACTTTTCTTCATAGCCTGGCCCGTCTGGAATATGGCTCTTGCGGTAGGTGCCGAGAATTGAGCCATCGGTATCGACGATCGCCACGCTGTTGTAGTAAGCAGGCCCAGCTTTTTCAAAAAACGAGACGGGAATCACCACCGCCAGTTCCTCCGCCAGGGCTTGAAAGTGGGTGATTGTGGGGTGGGCGATCGCTGACCTAGCGAGGGCAAAAAACTCCTCTCGCTGTTCGCGGCAGAAGTAATGTCCCTCAAATAGTTCTGAAGGCAAAATCACCTGGGCGCCTTGAGCCGCCGCATCTCGCACCCAACCACTAATTCGTTTGATGTTGAGGGCTGGATTGTCAGCCAGGGCAGTTTGAATCGCAGCAACAGTAATCATGTTCATCTTGGCATCGGGGGTCAAGGTTGATGTTGAGTAATGCAGTGAAAGCTGCCGCCACCAAACAGAATCTGCTTGGCAGACAGCCCAACGGTACGACGAGTCGGAAAGAATTCGGCAATTTTGGCAACGGCGGCTGAGTCAAACTCAGAGCCGTAGGTCGGCACCACAACGGTTCGATTCCCAATGTAGAAGTTCATATAGCTCGCGGGCATAATTTCCCCGGTTTGGTCTAACACCTTCCCCGGTGAGGGCACACCGACAACCTGGAGCGGACGACCTTGAGCATCGCTAAACGTGGCTAAATCAGCGGCAATTTGATTTAAGGCGGGGGCGTTTGGATCATCGACTTGGGGCTGCATACACATCACCACGCCAGGAGCAACAAACCGAGCCAAGGTGTCAACGTGACCATCGGTATGATCGTTCAGCAACCCCGCTTGCAGCCAGAGCACTTTTTGGACGCCTAAGCCCGCTTGCAGGGCTTGTTCAATCTCGGTCTGACTCAAGCCAGGGTTGCGGTTAGGATTGAGCAAGCACTGGGAAGTGGTCAAACAGGTGCCCTGCCCGTCGGTTTCGATCGCGCCGCCTTCCAGCACAAACGGTAGCTCAAATTCTGGCAGTCCGGTGATTTGGGCAATTTGGCTGGCAACCTGTTCATCACCAGGCAGATTGTACTTGCCACCCCAGCCGTTGAACTGAAAGCGGACGGTGGCAATCGCCCCTTCAGCATGTTTGAGAAAAATTGACCCCGTATCCCGCAGCCAAATATCACCGAACGGCATGATGTGAAAGCGAGGGTTTAGCCCGACTAGCATTTGTTCAGCCGTGGCCAGACCGGCTTGATCTAAGACTAAAATTTCGAGCTGCTCACCCTGAAGTTGACCTGTGGCTGGATTGGGGTCAGCGATCGCCCGACAGAGATCAACAAATTCAGCCCGTGTGCCTGCCAAACGGTCTCCCCACAAATCAGCGTGACTGGGAAAGGCCAGCCAGCAAGCCCAATGCGGCTCCCATTCGGCGGGCTGCCAGAAGCCTTGACTGGCAGGAGTAGCAATTGTAGAAATCACAGACACTTGACCGAGAATGTTTTGGGGGCTGTCGGTTGAGGCTAAACCTCAAACATGACAATCCTAGCTCAGCTAAGTTTGCTGCATCCTTTCTATTTTTTACGGTTGAACTTGTTACAAGTTTTGCTGAGTCAGAGTAGAAATCAAGTTGTAAGTGAATCACTAATCGGAGCGATCGCTATGTTCTACACATTCTTTATATAATATCGATCTGGTTAGAATGAGATCTGTGAATGTCGCTTTTCATTCAGGGTTGATGAGTTCAGTTAGAGATTGAATTCAAAATCGGGAATTGCCAACCATGCAAACTCAAATTCCAGTTACAAATCCAGCTTTGACAGCAACTGCTGAGCAGCGTTTAACCCTACACAATGTCTCCTGGGACACCTATGACCAATTGCTAGCCGCCTTTGGAGAGCATCGAGCCGTTCACTTTCACTATGACCGGGGAGTCTTAGAGCTGATGGTTCCCTTGGAAGCCCATGAAAGCCCCAGTGACTTGATTGGAGTATTTATTCGCACCCTGGCATTTGAAGCTGGCTTCACCATCAAGGGGCTAGCCTCAACAACCCTGCGTCGCAAGGCGCTGCTTAAAGGTGCAGAACCAGACAAGTGTTATTACCTCCAGCATGAACCTGTAGTCAGAGGACGCACCGTTAATCTTGATCAAGACCCACCGCCTGATTTGGTGGTTGAAGTGGATATTTCGCATTCCGATATCGACAAAAATTTGCTCTATGCCCAAATGGGAGTACCGGAACTCTGGCGCTTCGATGGTCAAGGGCTGAGAATATATCAACTCCAACAAACAGACTATCAGGAAGTTCCAGTTAGCCCGACCTTTCCTTGGGTGCCGCTCGATTTGTTTTACCAGTTTCTTCAGCAGTGTCAAACCGCAGGTGAAACCAGCGCCTATGTGGAACTTCGGGCTTGGGTTCAAGCTCATGCTCCCCATTCGCCCGCGAATTGATCATGCCCTAGCGGATTGCTCCCGTTTGTTTGGAATGGTCTTGTTTACCGCAGACGATCGCCCTAAATACCATTCCTAAACGTTGATTGAGCGTCTGCCAGGGCTTGCTCTTGAATCTAATAAAAGAATTAAATAAGTAAAAATGATGTAATCAGTCTTGCATCCGATTAGAGACTTCTGCTACTGTCAAAAAGAAGTGTTGATCAGTTCTCAATGTTGGCTCAAGATCGCGTTTCGGTTTGCTTAAGCATCGTTGATTCTTGTGTGGTACGTCATCATCGAGTCCCTAGTCCCTGTTAAGCAAAAGATTTAAATCTAATAGACCTGTTGCTTTATAACGTAAAAAATCGCTGGAACCCTTATCTTTATTGACTTACAGCCATCGATCGTGAAAATCGTCTAGAATGATTGCCCTGCTTGGTTTTCATGGCTTTTTGTGGCTTATAAAGCAACAGGTCTAATGAACAAACAATAGCTTGCCCGATCTAAGGGGTTGCGATCGCTCTATCTATCTCAACCTCCGATCCAGAAGTTGGTGATTGCCTTGTGGAAGGCGATTGCTGACGCTGAAAGATTGATCCCAATTGACTGTTAGGACTCGTGCTAGATTACGGGTGATTTTTCCTATTCCCTGTTGGTGTGCCGAAAGTGATTGCTTTAATTTGTTTGGCTTTTGTTTGTGCATGGGCGATCGGGCTGGTCGTTCAAAATTGTAGCACCTGCAGGATCAACGACATCAGCTTGGGTGATTTAAACTAGCTGACGGAAGAACTAACAGCAATAATGGTTGGCTAACTGCAACCTAATCCCGGCAACGGAGTCAAGGTTTAAGATTACAGACACAGACTTATTAGCCTATCTAAAAATTAAATCAGCCAGCATGACTAACAAGACTACATTTGACTATCTAAATAAGGATTTGAGAGAATGCTCCTTTAAGGGACAGAACCTCACTGGAGCTAATTTTAGTGATAGCAATATTCGTGGATGTGACTTTAGTAGAGCAGTTCTAACTGAAGCAAACTTTAAAGGCGTTGAAGTTGGCATAAATTGGTCAAAATTTATTACCTTAACAATTATTGGAATATTTTTTACCAGAAGTGTTGAAAGATAGCTTAACGCAGAAAAAATGGGGGCAGAATGTAGTATTCTGTCCCCAAGAAATACAAAAATAATATCTGATGATATCGTCCTTTCCCACCATTGTCAAATCGTTACTCAAGCGACTCTCTCCCAGTGACTACCCTGTTTTGAACTCGCGACTGTTTTTTGAAATTTGGCTAACATTCGTGTTATACCAAAACTTCATGAGCATGAATCATATAAATCTTTGTAAGACAAGCATTACAGGTATCTAATTCAGTGCAGTGCTGACGAGAACTGGTATTAGACCAAAGTTTGACCAGCATGAGAGACCTATTTTATCGCCTGAATCATGCCGGGATTAAGATGGATATTTCAACCTTTTCTAAAGCCTGTAAAACCCGGCAGGAAAAGCATTTTTGTCGGATTT
>JAHHGS010000159.1 GCA_019359715.1 Aphanocapsa sp. GSE-SYN-MK-11-07L
TTCATCAAATGTGCAGCGCTTAATCGAATGATCCAGATCGCTAAGCCGGAGAGTCATCCAATCGCTCGCTAACAGCACTCTGCAAGAAGCCCAACCTGTTTTTTTGCACTAATCATGCAACAAAGCCCTTTGGCGATTCAAACTTACCATGACACATCCCTCCGCAACCCCTATTCATGCAACAACGCCTATTGCAGGTGAAATTTTGCCAGGGTGGAAAATTATTGCTTCCTACGCCTACACTGATGCAGAAGTCACTAAAGACAATGCTACTCCCGTTGGCAATCGATTCGCAAATGTGCCGCTTAATCAAGCCAGCCTTTGGACAACTTATGAGATTCAAACAGGTAACTTAAAAGGTCTAGGTTTTGGGCTAGGGCTGTTCTACATTGGTGATAAACAGGGAGATTTGGCAAACTCTTTTAAGTTATCTAGTTGCGTACTGATGCAGCACTTTATTACCGTCGAGGTAGATTTAATGCAGCGATCAATGTACGTAATCTTTTTGACCTAGATTATGGCAGCTACTCCTACGGTAGAACCTTCATTCAAAGAGGTGCGCCATTTACAATTACTGGCTCTATCAGTTGGGAATTTTAGAACATAAGTAGCTAGGCGGAATTAAACTTAAAACGCTCCAACGAGTATCCTGCTTGTTGACTACGAGCACTCATGCCGTCTATTACAGCCATTGCTAAGTCATATTCATTGTCAAACATTTGTCCTGCAATTTCATGGGTCTTGAGTTGATGCCACTCCGTCTCAATGTCATTCATCTCTGAGCAATATTTCGGGAGCATAAACAAGAAAAGTCCTTGTTGCTGCCAGTTCTGCCATTCGGCTTGAGCGGCAAGACTAGTGTGAACCGGACTATTATCTTGCACAATCACCGTAATCTGACCGGTCTGAGCCAACGTTTGAGCGGCCTTGTGTGCTTGTGCTGCCATCACTTTGAGGTAACTGGAAGTCTTGAATCCGCCTTGCGCCAGGGCATAGTCAAACTGCTGATTCGGTTGCCAGATCCCCAAGATGCTGATGCGCTTGCCCCATCGGTGTAGCGTCTGTTCTAGCCGCTTCTGCTCACCCACTCGGCTATAGCTATAACTGACAGGACTCCACAGACAAAACCCCGATTCATCCAGGTATTTGAGCACAATCAGCCCCTCTTGTGCCGCTAACTTTAGGGTGTCGAGGTCGGCTTGCTTGAGACGTTTAGCGACGGGGTCTTGCTTTTTCTTGAGGCTGTGACGGGTGCGCTTCCAGCGAAAGCCCTTTTTTTTAATAACCGTCGCACTCGGTCAGCACTAAGCGTTACCTGTCGCTCCTCCCTCAATTTCTGGGCTAACTGCTGACTGTTATACGTCCGAGGCTCTTGCTCTAAGCACTGCTCCAGGTAGGCCAGGTCTGCTTCCTGCCAACGGGGTTTGTCTCCCCGACTAGGGGCATCCCACAACCCACCTAGCCCATGGGTTTGCCACCGCTTCAAGGTGGCTCGAACCGTATGCTCACAACTCTCAAAGATCTCAGCTAGGGCAGGGGCATTCCACCCCTGAGCGTTCAGACGCACCATGTGAGCACGGTCACGCGTCCTTTGCCCAACGGTAGTTGCCAATCGCAACTCTCTTAGAGTACGGTCTTCTTCTGGGGTCAAAACAACTCGGACAGGGGCAGGCATTTCGTTGTAATAGCAAATCTTTTCTATCTTAAACTTAATCTCGCCTACCTACTTAGGTGTGGGGAATTATGCAGGTTCCCCTCGGACAGTAAATTGAATCATTAACTGTCCCACCAGACGCTCTAGCTTGGTAATTTTTTGTTCAACGCCTTAAATAGCTGATTTGGTTCAGGATTAGTAACTGCACCCGCGCCGAATTGGTAGCCTTAATAGACAAATCTCAGGAAGAAATCCATCGATTTGTTGCAGACCCACTTGAATCAGTTTTGGCTCTTAGTTGAGATCACGATCGCTACTCTAGCGCTCCAAACCAGGCTTCCAAATCAGCGATCGCCGCAAACTCCAGCAACGCTTCCCCCAGATTTTCTAGCTGTTCTAATGACAGAGTTTCGATACGCAATCGCACGTCTTCTGGCAGTTCTCCGACTTGGCGGGTGAAGAGGCGGAGGATGAGCGATCGCTCGATGGTTTGTGCGATCACTCAATCATTCCTCAAGATGTCGATCGCTTAATGATTTAGGGCGATCGCCCTACTTTGCCCTTAAAATTTCTACAGATGAGTTTAGCGCGATCGCAAACAAGCAATCTGTTATCCTTGTCCCTGCAAAATCTGACAGATGACGGGGCGGAGTTGAGGCAAATCCTGCTGAAGTGTATCCCAAACGACCTCAAGGTTGACACCGAAGTAGGCATGAATCAGTTTGTCGCGCATTCCAGCAAAGCCTTTCCACGGGATTGCTGGATATTGGTCACGGATAGATGCAGGAATATTTTTTGTTGCTTCGCCAATGACTTCGAGAGCGCGAATGACAGCAAAGCAAGTTTTGGCATCAGCTTGGAACTCCCCAAAAGTCATCCCTGTCACAAATGATTCAGCCAAATCGATCGTAGCCAGGATATCTTGGAGGTAGTCCCGAATGTCTCGTTGAGTCACAGATAAATCACCTCGCGGAGGATACGATCGCCAATACGAGGTTTGAGTCCAGCTTTCATCACAAGATCGACCTTGAGATTCAGGCTTTCACTGAGATAGTCTTCAAGTTCGCAGAATTTGACCAAACCGAAGCGAGCTTCGGGAGTAAACTCGACGAGAATATCCAGGTCACTGGTAGCAGTTTGTTCACCATGCACATAGGAGCCAAATATGCCAATTTGAGCAACCTGGTACGCCTTCTGGAGGAAAGGTTTGAGTTGGCTGAGTTGAGTTTGAATCTCGCGCAGAGTTCGCATAGGCTTTTTGAATTAAGACTTGGATATATTTTAATGTTAACGATCTTCTCTGATTGAAAGTTGTAGTGATCGCTCTATCATTTCTCAAACTGTCGATCGCTCAATGACTTAATGCGATTGCTCCTCTAATTTTGTTCTGTCAGCTAAGCTTCTAAATCTGCAACATTGGAAAAATCAAGTAATGCTTCCCCTAATGATTCGAGTTGGTCTACCGATAAAGCCGAAACGCGATCGCGCAAGAGTTGCTCGAAAGTTCCCAGCTTCTTGGTTAATAGGCGAAGGATTAGCGATCGCTCTCCTTCTTCTCGTCCTTCTTCCTTGGCTTCCCGAATCGCCCGTGGCTCTTGGGTTAAATCCAGTCCTAACATCACCCGAATCTCCAATGGTCACGTCGCATACCACTTTCCCTCATCATCTTGAGGAAGTGTACTATAGCTGAACGACCTTTACAAATACCGTATTAATCATGGGGTAACGGTGTGAAGAGGTAAATGGCTTTCTGCTACCTTTAACCCCTACACGGGTGCTGTGATGCGATCGCCCACTGAATTGTTGGACTGACTGAGAAGTTTGACAGGCTGTCGTTTGACATTCCCAGTTGCCCTATGGGATGACTATTGCGAGGAGTTGTTCAACCGGAGGCGATTAATCGGTTGGTATGCCAGAGCGATCGCTGGACTGGGTGTGAGGAATGCAAAAGTTAAAAATGCTGATTGATCTGGTGGCGACCGGATCACTGTTTTTACTGGTCGGACAGCCTGCTCAAGCAGACGTGCCGCCAGATTTAGAAGCGCCAGGAATTGTTACCCAGGTGCCAACGATCAAGGATGTTGCTCACCCAGCCACCAGCCTCAAGGAATGGCTGGCCCAAGACGCACCGCCTGATTTAGTTCAGGTCACAGGGGTACGTTTAAACCCAACCCTGAATGGGCTAGAAGTAATTTTGGTCACATCCGCCGGATTGGTCGTTCAGCCCCTCATCTCTAGCGATACCCAGACGGTGAGCGCAGATATCGCCGACGCAGTGCTGGCCCTACCGGAAGGAAAAGCATTCCAAGTTGAAAATCCAACCGACGGGGTGGCAGCCGTGAGTCTGACGCAGCGGAACTCAACCACTGTGCGAGTCAGTGTAACTGGGGTTGATGGCGCACCGACCGCAGCGGTGAAATTGGGGGACTGTCCGCCGGGTAGCGCCTGCGGTTTAACCCTCAGCCTGACCTTAGCCGAAGACGCTGAAGAAGAAATCATTGTCACGGCTGAGAAGCGACCGGAAAATCCCCAGCAGGTGCCGATTAGTTTGACCGTGCTTGGTCAGCAGCAACTTCAAGATGCTGATGTTAACTCGATTCGGGATGTGGCGGCGCTGACGCCCAACTTTTTTACCAGTGTCGGCGATCGCTCGTTCAATTTCCAGACGATTCGAGGGTTAGGAAACAGTAACTATCTTTCCAGAGATGCAATTAGTGTTTACATTGATGATGTGCCCTACGAAAATATTCACCAGTTGTTACCCGGTGAACTGTTTGATCTCGAACGAGTTGAGGTGCTGCGGGGGCCACAGGGTACACTCTATGGACGCAGCAGTCAGGCTGGAGTCGTCAACATCATCAGTCGTCCACCCACCAATTTTCGCGAAATTAGGATTGGAGGAGGTTACGGAAACTACAATCAGCGCCAGGTGCAATTATCGGTCAGCGATGCCTTAATTGAGGATAAGCTGGCGTTTCGATTTGGGGGTGCCTATAGCGCCCAGGATGGATTTACCGAAAATGTGCTGCTGGGGGAAGATGCCAATCCGCAGGACTCTCTATTTGGGCGGGCTAGTATTTTGTGGACGCCAGCTCAGGATCTGACCGTTTCTTTTAATGCTTTCAGCGGGCGAAATCAAGACGGGGACAACACGTTTGTCCCGATTACCCAGGCGGATCGGTTCCGCAATGCCAGCAACATTCCCGGTTCTCTGGATGTTTCGATCAATACGCAGGCGCTCAAAATAGCTTACGAAGGAGCGGAAGTTAACGTCACATCAATTACCGCTCGCAACCAAACCGGGTTGACCTACAGCCAAGATACCGACTATACGCCGGAAGATTTATTGCGGAGTCAGGCGGATATTCCTTCCACGATTTGGAGTCAAGAGATTCGGGTGCAGTCTCCCAAAACCGCTGAGCGGTTTCGCTGGTTGGTCGGCGGCTACTATCAATCGAGATCGTTTGACCTATTTCTTTTCACCGAGTACACTCCTTTAGTGAGTAGTTTGGGTTTTCCAGTTGGCATCAGCACGACTGATGCTCAGTTTCAGCAATATACCTATGCCGTGTTTGGGCAGGTTGAAGTTCAGCCGATTAAGGCGCTTACTTTAACGGCAGGCTTACGCTACGAAAGGTTTACGGAAAGCTTAGACCGAAACAGCTTTTTTAAGGATTCAGTTTCAGGTGTCACACCGACTGGCTTATCTCTGCAAGACTCAACCATCAGCGGTAATATTCTTCTGCCGCGCTTGGCCATTCAATATCGTTTTAATCCCAACTTCGCTATTTACGGTAGCGCCGCCCGTGGCTATAAACCAGGCACTCAAAATTTCTCCGCCGATACGCTGGCCAACCTGTTTGTGAGTCCAGAAAAATTGTGGAGCTATGAAGTGGGGCTCAAATCCACCTGGCTTAACAATCGGATTACTGCCAATTTGGCTTTGTTCTGGAGCAATGTTGATGATTATCAAGTCCTGCTGACCGATACCACAGGTCTTTCCAGTTTCATTGCCAACGGCGGAGTCACCACCAAGGGGTTAGAGCTGGAACTCAGCGCCAAACCCCTAAAAGGCTTAGATCTAATGGCCGGGTTTGGCTACACTGATGCCCGATTCACCGAGTATACAAACCCGCTCAGCGGCCAAAACTTCAACGGCAACCGGCTCACCTACGCACCGGAATTTACGCTCAATCTGGGGGTGCAGTACCGCAGTCCAAGCGGCTTTTTTGGGCGGGTGGATGTGCAGGGGATTGGCACCTACTTTTTTGACGATGCCAACATTCTCAGGCAAAATCCGCTGGCGCTGGTCAATACCCGAATTGGCTACGAATGGAAGCAGGTCGGCATCTATTTTTTCGTCAATAATATATTTGATAAGGAATATATCACGACTGCTTTTTCGGGCATTTTTGCTGACTTGGCTTCCTATGGCAATCGCCGCACCTTTGGAGTGCAGGTGCGATCGACGTTTTGAGCTTAACCCGCAGCATGACTTTTCTAACCAAACTTGATTTGATTCCTATGACGACAAAAGCTACCCTGCGATCGCTGATTAGTCTCGCTGCCCTTGTCCCTGGGCTAGCGCTAAATTTCCCAGCCAGAGCGGAGTCAACCCAAGCCGTGACGATTCGATTTGCAGCCAAAGTCGGCGATCAACCCTTCGCCTGTGGCTCAAACTATCCGCTGGGCAAACAGGCAACCCCCCAGACCCTATCGGACTTTCGGTTTTATGTTTCTGACCTGGCCCTGATTGATGCTGCGGGCAAGACCATTCCCGTCACCCTAGCTCAGGATGGCAAGTGGCAATATCAAACCGTTGCGCTGCTCGACTTTGAAGACAAGACCGGAGCCTGTGCAAATGGCACAACCGAAATCCGCGATCGCGTGACCGGCAGCGTTCCGAAGGGCAACTACAGGGGTCTAAAATTCACGCTCGGAATTCCGTTTGCTCTCAACCATAGCGATGCTGCTCTGGCCCGATCGCCACTTAATTTAACCGGGCTGTGGTGGAACTGGCAGTTGGGCTATAAGTTCGCCCGGATTGATTTGCAAAGTCCAGCCATGCAGACGATGGCTAGCCAGCACCAGGGACATGGGGCCGGCTTTCCGATTCACTTGGGCAGCACAGGTTGCCAAAGCGAAACCAGCAGCGAACAGCCCAAAAGCTGCAACCACCCCAATCGAGCAACGGTCGTCTTGACGGGTTTTAATCTCAATCAAAACTTGGTGGTGGCCGATTTAGAGCGACTAGTTGCGGCCACTGACCTGACTCAGAATCAAGCCAAAACTGCTCCAGGCTGTATGTCAGAGCCAGAGGATCAAGATTGTCTTGGCATCATGGCTAAGCTGGGATTACCCTTCATGAATCAACCTGCTTCATCCCAAACCTTCTTCCGTGTTGAATAGACTCTTCCAGAAAAAAGGCAGATGGGCACGGGCGATCGCCCTCGCGTTAGTGTTTTTTCTGGGAATCGCCCTCAGCCGAGTCTTGGCGGCTCCTCCTTCGTCTTCCTATGACTGGCATCTACCAGCCGGGTTGCCGAAACCTGTTGTCCCTGCTGACAACCTGATGACAGCGGCAAAAGTGGAATTAGGGCGGCATTTGTTTTACGAAAAGCGCCTCTCGGTCACAGGAGCCTATACCTGCGCCTCCTGCCATGAGCCAAAACGCGCGTTTAGCGATGGCAAACTGGTTGGGGTTGGCGCGACTGGAGAACTGCACCCTCGTAATTCCATGAGCCTGGCTAATATTGCTTACAATTCTGTCCTTACCTGGGCCAATCCGGGCATGACTCGCCTGGAAACCCAAGCTCTGGTGCCCCTGTTTGGTGAACACCCGATCGAGATGGGGATGGCAGGCCAAGAAGACAAAATCTTGGCTGTGCTAGCTGAGGATAAAACCTATCGGCAGTTGTTTGCTGCCGCCTTTCAAGGGAATGACAAGGCAATCACGATCAGCAATTTGACGAAGGCACTGGCCTGCTTTGAGCGCAGTTTAATCTCTTTTAATTCTCCCTACGATCGCTATCGGTTTGGCGGCGACAAAACTGCGATTTCGGCATCTGCCAAACGCGGAGAACGATTATTTCACAGTGAGCGGTTGGAATGTTTCCACTGTCATGGCGGCCTCAATTTTTCTGACTCAATCAAACACGAACGATCAGCCTTCACCGAAATTGCCTTTCACAACACCGGACTTTACAACATTGATGGCAAAGGGAAGTATCCACCAGACAATCAGGGCATCTACGAATTTACGGAGCGCGCTTCTGATATGGGGCGATTCAAAGCCCCCACACTCCGCAACATCGCCCTGACCGCTCCCTACATGCACGATGGCAGCATCGCAACCCTAGAAGCTGCGCTTGAACACTACCGGGTCGGCGGACGCACCCTCCAGACGGGAGCCTATGCTGGAGTTGGGCGGTTGAATCCCTACAAAAGCCATTTCATTTCTGGCTTCGAGATCAGTAAGCAAGAAAAACAGGATTTACTCGCATTTTTGCAGAGCTTGACCGATCAGTCATTTGTCACCAATCCTGCATTTGGCCATCCTGACTGATCGACAAGGCCGCTACTTTGGAAAACGCCTGTGGGCAACTCTCTAGGGCTTTTCTGGTTCAGCTAAAATAGAGCCGATCGCCCTTGTTGCTGAGATGGAAGGATTGGGCAAGCTGCCATGACCACTCATTTACCGCCCCAAGCTGGCCTTGATCGCTTGCCGCCCCTTGAAAATGGCGATCGCTTGAGTCGGGCTGAATTTGAGCGCCGTTATCGAGCTGCCCCCCAGATCCGCAAGGCAGAACTGATCGAAGGAGCCGTTTACGTGGCATCTTCCTTACGTTTTACTCCCCATGCAGAACCCCATAGTCGCTTGGTGACATGGTTGGGCACTTACGCTGCCTTTACGCCAGGAACCCTAGCCGGGATTGAGCCAACCGTCCACTTAGATTTTGACAATGAACCCCAGCCTGATATCGTGTTAATTCTGAACCAAGCCGTCGGGGGACAAGCCAAGTTAACAGCAGATGGCTACCTAGAGGGCACCCCAGAGTTAGTCATTGAAATTGCTGCCAGCAGCGCGGCGATCGACATGAGCAGCAAGAAGCAAGCCTATCGTCGCAACGGGGTTTTAGAATATATCGTCTGGCAAGCGTTCGAGAATCGACTGGATTGGTTTCAACTTCTAGGGGGTGAGTATCAGCCAATGATGCCCGATCGAGAGGGAATTCTACGCAGTCAGGTGTTTCCAGGCTTATGGCTAGCGGTCAATCCGTTGTTGAGTAGCCAAATGGTGCAGGTGCTAGCAGTGCTGCAAGCAGGGCTGCAATCGCCTGAACATGCAGCTTTTGTGCAGCAGCTTTCTAAAAACCTGTCTCAATAACATCAGTGATACCTCCACCCCCAACAGCGGAACCCCCTCTATCCTGCCTAATGAATCGAGAGGATGAATAGCCCGATCGCGATCGCTCCCAAGCCTGAAACTAGCGTCCAAAAACGCGGGTAGCTGCCGACTTCTGAGCTAGTGCCGCGCAGGTTGACCAAATCGACCCAAGGGGCAATGCTGCGCCGAAACCACCCAACAACAGTAACCCGCTCTCCAATCAGTTTTTTAACTTGGGTCATCCCAAACAAAAAGTTGCCCAAGCTGCCAAACCGAGAAACATAGCGCAAGAACATCAGCCCACTTGCATCTTGGAGTTGGAGGTCAGAACCAAAGGCATAGCCAGCTTCGCCACGCCCAATTAACTCACCTTGGAGGCGGACGGGTTGTCCCCGCAGCGGACTGGCGTAGGGGTCAGACATCATCGTCAGCACATCTGTGGCGGGGGCCCGGCTGAGGGCAGGGTATATCACCATTGCCTTGGCAAGGATGCCAAACCCCAACCCCATTAGCCCACAGGTGGCAAACAGTTGCCAGGTTTGCACTTTCAAAATTAAAAATATCGCTAGGGCAATCAGCAATCCTGTTGCCAAGCCTAAAAATTCGCCCAGGTAGAGCAGCAGATCTAGAAAGAAATTGCCGTAGAGCCGATTTTTATCGAGGTGCTTGCCTTCCGCCATTACCCTAGCCATATCAAACTCAATTTCTAGACCCAATTGCTCGGCGTAGGTGCTGAGGGCCCGCACCCGCTTGCCCGTCAGCGGATGGGTGGAACCCAATTCAATCCACCCAGCCCAAGGGTTAAACATATCCCACAGAAAGACGCGACCAACTTTTTCGGACTTGCTGGCTAGTCGGTAAGCTGTGCCGGTGGTGTAGGCGGCTTTTGGGTCGTAAATGCCAAGGGTGCGGGTGCCTTCGATCAGCTTGCTCTGCTCCTTTGATTGTTCTCCCTGCTCCAAAATTCCGTAGGCAATTTTGACCAACGCCCGTGAGAGCGCGTTTGGATTCCCTGTCGTTTCTGCCGCAAAGTGATCGGCGAAATACTCGCGGGTGCGAGAGAGATAGAGCACCAGGTAAGTCCCGACCCAGTAAAAGATGTAAGCCGTGGTCGCCACACTGGCTAAGGTTGATCCGGCTTTACTATTGTCATCGAAATGCTTGCCGGCCTCTCGCATCGAGATGTAAAGCAAAAAGGTAATCTGCACCAGCGTTGCGGCCACAGTCATCACCGCAAAGTCCCAGTGGACAATGTGCCCTAGCTCGTGGGCGTAAACCGTGGCCGCTTCTTCGTCTTCCAAGTAGGTGAACAAACCTTGGCTAACCACAATCCGAGCGCTGTTGGGCAAAGACCCATAGGTAAACGCGGTTGGATTTTGATCGGCAATAATCCCCAAGCGGGGCTGCTTCAGCTTCCGCTCAGCGCAGACTTTTTGAATGATTTGGGCTGACTCTGGGCTGAGGCGGGCCAACTCGCTCAGCTCGACCCAGCGGGTGCTGTAGAGCCACCCCTGGATCAAATCCATCACCCAGGGCGAAATGAAAAACACTGCTAGGTTAAAAACCAGCGTGACTGCAACCGCGATCGCCAACCCTAAACCAGGCTGGTCAGAATTGACAATCAGCAGCAGCGCCAGCACTAACACCAGCACCATGCCTACCAGCAGGGCGATCGTCACCCCAGAGGCGAGGGCCAAACTGCCAGCCGCCGCAGACAGGGTTAGTTTTGCGCTGCCGGCCAACAGCCGTTTGGCCCGGCTCGGTTTAGTCGTCGGTGGCGTGGCTGCAGCGAGAATTTTCAGCACTTGCCTGGCCCAGTCTTGGGTTTGCAAGTCGGGATGCTTGGCTAATTCTTCTGCCAGGGCGATCGCGGCGGGGATTTGTCCATCTCCCCGGTACGCTTTCACCAAAGCCATTTGCGCCTGCATGTATTCTGGAGCGTCTGGCTCACAGGCTTGGCAGCAGTTGACGAGTAGATTAATTGCTTCGGAAAAGTTTTTGGCGCTGAGGGCAACAAGCCCAGCTTGCAAGAGGTCAGCCGGAGATGACATAGTGACTTTGATGATTTGCTTCAGGGAACTGTCTCGCCAAGGCAAGACGGAGGTCTAAATCTAGCTGCTTGGCTAGCCAGAGCAGCCTTACCCAAACTCAAGAATTTGCGTATGCCTTATTGTGCCCAAATTGCCCTCATTTCATGCCTCAGCTTGGCAATTGGTCAAAACCTAGCCCTGGCAAAGGATGCAGTCCAGCCTGCCGAGCGAGTTTGCCCAGCTCAAGTTGGGGATGGACTAAAGGCGATCGCCAACCAACCCCAGTTTCAGCCGGCCCGCTGGGGAATTGCGGTTCAAACTTTGGCCACTGGCACGACCCTGTACGCCCAAGATGCCGAAAAATACTTCCTGCCCGCTTCTACCGCTAAATTGTTGACTACGGCGGCTAGCTTACAGCGGTTGGGGGCAGACTTTCGCTGGCGGACTCCTGTGTATGGGCAAGGCAGCGCCCCCAGCCTGAGTCGGTTAACGATTGCTGGGCAGGGCGATCCAAGTTTGAGTCAGGCTCAGTTGAATGCTCTGGCCCAGCAGCTTCACCAGCAGGGTGTTCGCCAAGTCCAAACCCTGGTACTCGACGATAGCTACTTCCAGGGCGATCGCATCAACCCGACTTGGGAATGGGAAGATACCCAGTCCGGCGATGGCGCACCCGTGAATAGCCTAATTGTCGATCAAAATCAGTTTGAAATTCTGGCCAGACCGCAAACCGTCGGACAACCGCTCAAATTGGCGTTCGTTGACCCGCGCCTGTCGCAGCAGTGGCAGTTGGCAAACACTACCCGGACGGTGAACGCCGATCAGCCAGAAGTAATTACGATTGAGCGTCAAGCCTCGTTGATTAAAATTGGTGGGCAATTACAGACAGGCGCAGCCCCAGAAACAATCGGTGTCGCCGTGGTTAACCCGGCTGAGAACTTTGCCCAGCATTTCCGGCAAGCTTTGAGTGCCCAGCAGATTCAAGTCGGTCAAACCGTGATTCAGACTCAGCCAACTCCAGTTGCAGGGCCAGAACTGGCGGCGATCGCCTCTCCACCCCTGGCAGAAATTCTCAAGGAAATCAATCAAAACAGCAACAATCTCTACGCCGAAGCCCTGCTGAAGCGGCTGGGAATGACATCAGCCCAACCCAGCGATCAACCCACTGCGGCCGGATTGACCGTTTTAGCCGCTACGCTCTCAGCGCTAGGAATTAATCCCCAGTTTTACCAGCTAGCGGATGGGTCGGGGCTATCACGGCGCAACTTAGTCAGCCCGATCAGCCTAGTTCAACTTCTGCGAGCCATGCAGCAAACCCCATCCGCCAAAGTGTTTCGGGATTCTCTGGCGATCGCTGGCACAAATGGCACCTTGGCCGGACGACTGCCCAATCTGTCGCTACAGGTCAAAACTGGTTCTTTGACCGGTGTGGTTGCCCTATCTGGCTATCTCAAGCCACCTCAGTACGAGCCAGTGGTCTTCAGCCTTATTGTCAATCAGTCTGGGCAACCCAATCCTATAGTGCGGCAGGCGATCGACCAGATGGTGCTGCTGCTCAATCGTTTGGGCCCCTGTTAACGGGTTGTTTATGACCACAATAATATTGCAGTGACGGGGAGGTGGTGCATCAATTGGGCGATAGCCTTTTGGGACACTTTGCAACTGCCTTTAATCGCAAGAAAGTGATTTTGGGAGCATGATAGAGAAAAGCAAGCTTAAAGAGAAGCAACCTGAGGCTAAACCAATGACCCAGAGCATTTCTACGACTTTAAAACGGCTAACGTTTGCAGAATTCCTGGCCTACGATGATGGCACGGATACACGCTATGAATTAGTAGATGGAGAACTCGTAGAAGTGCCGACGGAATCGAATGAAAATAATTGGATTGCCAGAGGTCTATTCCTGGAACTCGCTAAACTCATTCCCCTAGTGCTTCTTGCTCATAAAGATACTGAAGTTGAAGTTTCAGGACGACGGGCAACCTGTCGTATTCCTGATTTGCTAATTCATACTGAGGAATCGGCAGCGGCATTATCTGGCGCCAGCCGTTCGATGATCACACGAGATATGCCACCGCCTGCCCTCGTGATTGAGGTGGTTTCTCCTGGCTTTGCCAATCGGAGTCGCGATTATCGCTATAAGCGCACAGAATACGCGGCCCGGGGCATTGCCGAATACTGGATTATTGATTTGGAAGAACAACGGGTTACGGTATGTGAATGGGTGGAGGGACAGTACGAGGACAAGTTGTTTGTAGGTGAAAGCCGGATTGAATCAAAAGTGATACCAGGATTTCAGTTAACGGCAGCCCAGATTTTTGCGTTTGCTCAAACTTAGGGGGGCAAAACGAGGGTTTTCGGCTCATTACTTTTATCTGAATGGAAGAGGAAGACTATGTTGAATGGCATTGTCTACAACTTATTTATCGGACGACGTAGCATCTAAT
This sequence comes from Aphanocapsa sp. GSE-SYN-MK-11-07L, assembly GCA_019359715.1. Taxonomy (GTDB): domain Bacteria; phylum Cyanobacteriota; class Cyanobacteriia; order Thermosynechococcales; family Thermosynechococcaceae; genus JAHHGS01. The sequence goes on from JAHHGS010000159.1 coordinate 13,516, forward strand.
CACCAGTGTAGCCTGCAAGCAAAAGCCTGTATCCGGTAGTCAATCAAGTCAATCACGAAATCAAACGCTGATCTGTCATTGTGATTGGTAAGTCTAGAGCGTAAGACGAGCCAACGAGTGAGGATAATCTTCGGTAAGCCAATTGCCTTAAATCCTCATTCAAATCTTTAAGGAACTTGTGAATGAGTATTATCAAGAAACTAATTGTGAATGCGGATGCTGAATGCCGCTATCTTAGTCCCGGCGAACTAGAGCAAGTCAAAAGCTTTGCAATCAGTGCCGATCGCCGCTTGGGCCTGGTTAAAACTTTAACGAGCAGCCGCGATCGGATTGTCAAGCAAGCTGCCAACCAGTTATTCCAACAGCGACCCAGCCTAGTTTCTGCGGGTGGCAACGCTTACGGTAAAGAAATGACCGCGACTTGCCTCCGGGATATGGATTACTACCTGCGTTTGATCACTTACAGCGTGGCGGCTGGAGAAACGACACCCATTCAGGAAATTGGGTTGATTGGAGTCCGCCAGATGTATAACTCCCTGGGCACACCCATTGATGCCGTTGCCGAAAGCATCCGGGCGATGAAGACTGCGACGACTACGATCATGTCTGGAGAAGATGCGAGTGAAGTTGGTGCTTACTTTGATTATTTGATTAATGGACTTCATTGACTCAAAGAAACTCAATCCCAATCGGATCGCCAATTTTTAAGCCCAGTTCAGCCGCCCGCCCGCCTCGGAGTTCAATCACTTGATCAATCGGCGCTCCAGAGGGGTAAATCGGGCAAGGTTCCTCGGTGCAAGGCGGAGAATTGGCGGCGATCGCCACCACCTTGCCCAGCCGCATAAACACGATATCGAGGGAGATTAAGCAATTTTTCATCCAAAACCCAACCGGGCGGGGGGGCTGGAACGGAAACAGCATCCCTTGGTCGTCCGCCAAAGCAGTCCGGTGCATTAGACCCAGTTCTTGCTGGTCTGGAGTCCGAGCCACTTCTAAGTTAATCCGGGTCGTGTCAATTGTCGCTACGGCTTCAATTGGCAAGCTTTGCGGCTGACCAGCGATCGCTGGGCCACCCGGCGGCGATTCACTTTGGACAGGCTGCCAACCCAGGCTACAGCTCAGCAGCAAGACGACAAGACCCAGCCAGAGATAGGGCTGGTTGATCCAGCTTCTAGGTTTCCCGTAAAACATAACCGACTCCTCGCACCGTATGAATTAGACGCTTTTCGGCATCTTCTTCTACTTTAAGGCGGAGGTAGCGGATGTAGACTTCAATCACGTTGGACTCGCCCAGAAAATCGTAGCCCCAAACGTTCTCTAAAATTTGCTCCCGGTTTAAAACCTGGCGCGGATGCTCCATCAAGTACTTCAGCAGTTCAAATTCTTTCATTGTCAGGTCAATCACTCGCCCATTTCGCTCCGCTCGCCGGGTGTCTAAATCAAGGGTGAGTCCCTCAAACCGCAGTTGCTCGCCGGGCTGATCGGAGGGCTTGAGGTAAAGATTGACAAACCGCATAAACGCATCGGTGCGATAGGGTTTGAGGAAATAGTCATCGGCCCCAGATTCTAAGCACTCAATCCGATCTGCCAACTTGTCTTGGTCTAGCATTAGCAGCAGCGGCATCCGCGCCCCTAAATTCCGCAGCCGCTGACAAAGCTCTAAGCCTGAGGTGCCTTGCAGCAGGCGATCGACCACCACTAAAGCGGGCTGGAGCTGGGCAACTTGGCTAAGGCAGCTTTCGGCGGTCGTCGTCACAACAGGGTCGTACCCCAAGGCCTTTAAGTCGGTACTCACGGAGGCAGCCAGGGTTAAATCTGGCTCAACAAGTAAAATTCTCGAACTGGTGGTTGGTTGGCTCATGAGTTTGACTGAAGAGAGCGGGACTGGCACCGTACCAGTTGACCACAGCCTAACATGCGATCGCAGAAACCTTGGAGGCTGAAGGGTCAATACAAATCTAGGTCAAATTTTGTTCGCATTGCTGAAAAATCGATCGGAGTAGCCCCAGTAAGATTGACATTTCGCCAATCCCATAGAGCAAGGACTCGCCCACCTGGCCAGTCACTGTCAACCGATAAAACTTCCAACCCTCGCCATTTGTGACAATGCCATAGATTGCGATCCCCTTACCCAACTGCTGTCTGATCGATTGACAGGTTTGCATTTCCACTAAACACTGAGCCGCCCCCTGTTCAAAGTCATCTTTTTTGGCCTCAATTACACAGACAAACGGAGCTTCTAAATAGGCTCGGCGCTCAGCAATCAGGTAATCTGGATTGCCGCAAACCGTTTCTCCCTCCAGATAGGCCCCCTTCCAAACCTTAAGTCGGTCAAATCCTTCTAGCCCTTCCTCGCAAATCGCATCAATCAGTAGCGTTTTAGAAACCTCTAGACTCTCTAGATCAAACCGCTGCAGGCGCTGGAGACGCTGCTTAAAAAAATCGCTAATCGGCACTGGCTCAGCCTGAATTGTCCACCGCTCTAGATCCGACACGCCCAAATACTTAAAGGCTTCTTTGTAGCAATAGTTCAGACAGTTTTAAATCGCTAACGATAGAGTGAGGATTCCAGCCTCTCTCACAAAGCCAAATGCCAACGGTAAAATGCGGGTTTCAGCGTTTATTCTAAAAACTGTCCGGAGTATTGTTGTAGGTGAAGTTAGAAAAAGGTTTCTTGCGTTGTTGAGTTGCCTGAATCATTTGTGCCGTCCTCATCTAGGCTGATCTCAATTATGCGTCGGTTTGCGAACAAGCCATTCAGACAACCTTGCTCAAAACTGCCTTAGCGGATCACTCGTTTGCCTCCAACCCTGCCATAGCTAAACTCCTGATTAAATTGAGATAAGATTATCGGTTGAGAGACAGGAGCAGTCTGCAATCGCCACCGCGCTCTATGCTTAGAAGAATCATCGTTATTTTTGCCAAGCTTTCGGAGCAAGTTCCCTTAACCATGATCTGTCGGAGACGTGATCGAGCATCGCTGCGCACTGACTGAACTGCTTATGGGCACTATTCCTGATTATTACGATCGCATTAATCCCGACCTGCTGCGGTTAATCCCAGCCGATGCCAAGCTGATTGTAGAAGTGGGCTGTGGCGCCGGGGCGCTGGGTAAAGCCTACAAGCAGGTGAATCCGCACTGCAAATACATTGGGATTGAACTCAACCCAGAAGCAGCTCAGGTGGCTCGGACTCGGCTTGATCAGGTGGCGATCGGCAGCGTCGAAGCTGCTTTAGATTTTGCGATCGCTGAAGCGTCGGTAGACTGCTTAGTTTACGGCGATCTGCTAGAGCACTTAGTCAATCCTTGGCAGGTGTTGCAGCAGCATCGCCAATGGTTAAAGCCAGATGGATTAGTCGTGGCTTGCATTCCCAACATTCAACACTGGAGCGTTTTGCTCAACTTGTTGCAAGGGCAATGGGACTATCAAGATGAAGGCCTGCTCGATCGCACTCATCTGCGGTTTTTTACGCTCAGTAGCATTCAAGACCTGTTTGCCAAAGCAGGGCTAATCATTCACGACATTCAGACTCGCGGCGTCGCCAACCAGGCTGCTCAGCGGTTCCAGCAGGTGCTGGCTCCAGCCTTAAATCAGCTAGGCATTGATTTGCAGGCGTTCGCGGTGCAAACCCAAGCGATCCAGTACTTGGTGCGGGCAACCAAGCACCCCCTAGCTGAGCGCAAACTGCTGATTCAAACCTACATTGCTGCTCCGACCGGCTGTGCGCCGGTGCGCGTGCTCCAACCAGATGCCCTAACTGCCACCTTGCCCCACACCCGCGCCCTTAGCATTCCGGCTCCCCAGCAGATTAATCTCAATTTGGCCAACGCCGCCGAAGAGAAAGTGTTTATCTGGCAGCGGGCCATGCTCAAGTACCCAGAAGACATTCAAAAGCAAAAGGCGCTGCTGCAGCAGGGCTATTTGATCGTGACAGAATTTGATGATGACCCTTATTTCTGGCAGATCAACATTGAAAATAAGTTCTTGGTGTTCTGGAGTTCACACTGCGTTCAAACCAGTACCGAATCGCTGGCTCAACACCTAGCCCAGTTGAACCCGCATATTCAGGTGTTTCCAAATCAGTTGGCCCACCTGCCGCCGCCACGGGTGAATGGGGCCAGTCCATCAGTGACGCTGTTTTTTGGGGCCCTCAATCGAGAACAAGACTGGCAGCCAATTATGCCAGCTTTGAATCGGGTTTTGGCTCAACATCCGCACGTAGCAGTGAAGGTGATTCATGACCAACTGTTTTTTGAAGCCCTAACCAGCCAAAGTAAGCAATTCTATCCGCTCTGCCCCTACGAGCAGTACAAGGCAATTCTAGCCAGTTGCGATATTGGGCTACTGCCGCTAGAAGATACTCACTTCAATCGAATGAAGTCTGACCTCAAGTTTTTAGAGCACGCTGGGCATGGCGTGGTGGCTTTAGCCAGTCCAGTCGTCTACGGACAAACGATCGCTGAAGCTGAAACTGGATTGCTCTACCATTCCCCAGCAGAATTTGAGGCCAAGCTGACCGAATTGATTAAAAATCCGCCCCTGCGATCGCGGTTAGCCCAAAATGCTTACGCTTGGGTGAAAGAGCATCGGCTGCTGGCCCAGCACTTTCGGCAGCGCCGAGACTGGTACTTAGCGATGCGCGATCGCCTGCCCGAACTGAATGCCCAACTGCGCGATCGGGTGATGGCTCAGCAAGACGAACGGCTGCTGGAATTATTTGATATCAGTTCTGGCTCAGGATGAATATCACTTGTTCGGCTGAAAACCATGCGATTGTAATTGGCGGCAGTATTGCCGGGTTGCTGGCAGCGAGGGTGGTGAGCGATCGCTTTGACTGTGTCACCGTCGTTGAGCGGGATCAATTGCCAGCTCTACCGTCACGCGAAAGATTACGTCTGAGAACAGCCGCTTAACTCGTGTTCGGTTGCAGCAAGCGATCGACTATATTCACACACATCAATCGCGATTTGTCACTGGCTGAACTTGCCGCAGTCATCAATATTAGCGCCACTTACTTCGCGAGTTTATTCAAACAGGCAATGGGGATTACGCCACATCAGTATGTAATTCAACAGCGGGTGGAACGGGCGAAGTTGATGTTATCGAAAACGGATTTAGCGATCGCAGATATTGCCTTACAGGTGGGCTTCTCCAGTCAAAGCCATTTAACACAACAGTTTAAGCGATTCACTGGGGTAACTCCAAAACAGGTTCGCTAAACTCCATAAGAATTTGACAAATTGTTGTAAGAATCTGAAAGACGTTGAGCATTGGAACTCAGTACACTTCAGATAGTTCAAGCAAAGCGGATCTAATGAGAAACAGAAATTGCTCAAGGGGTTGTTTTGCTGCGTTCTGATGCTGCCAGCTACATCACGAGAAAACTTTTGGTTATCAATGGTGGACTTATATGATGAAATCGGGTGGCTGTTCTTGCACCCAGCCGGGATGTAACTTAGTTCTCCTCTAGACTGTGTTCAACTAAACCGGGTTGTATTTCTTGATTGAGCTTCTCGATTTCGTTGAGAATATGCACAAACTTTTCACCGAATATAGTTAATTTGTACTCAACACGAGGAGGAATTTCAGGATAGGCATCTCGTTGCAAAATTCCGTAATTAACCAGTTTTCTTAATCGCTCGTTCAACACTTTTGTCGTCAAACCATCGATCGATCGTTCCATTGCGCCGGGTCGATTGATACCCTGATTGACCAGGTGCAGAACGCTCAGCGACCACTTGCAGCCAATGATGCTTTCTACCATTCCAGCAACCGGATCAGGCTTTACAAAACTTTGCAATTGTTCGGGATCAGAAATTTCCATAATCCAAACCAAAAAGTAAGTGCCTGACCAAATTGTACCTGCTTTCCTGAGACGAGTATTTTCGCTAGTTTTAGAGCTATAGCCCATCAAACCTTACCTTAAACGGAGACACAACGATGACAACTCAAGTAGCTGGCTACACCTATGGAACCACTGACATTGCCCGTTCACCCTTAACGCTTGAAGATCTGAACTTACTCAAGCAAACCGTTTTACTTACGGAAGATGATGAAAAATATCTTCGCTTAGCTGGAGAAGTGTGAGCAGACCAAATTGATGCGGTTCTGGATGTGTGGTATTCCTTTGTGGGTTCTCATTCACATCTAGCCTACTATTTCAGCAGCACCGACCATCAACTGAACTCAGAGTACCTTACTGCGGTTCGCACACGCTTTCACCAATGGATTCTGGACACCTGTAATCGACCTTATGACCAGGACTGGTTGAACTATCAGCAGGAAATCGGTTTGCGCCACACTTACGCCAAGAAAAACCAGACTGATCGGGTTGAAGCTGCTCCGCATATTGGGATGCGGTACATGATTGCCTTTATCTACCCAATCACAGCTACCGTCAAGCCGTTTCTATCAAACAAGGGACACAGCGCGGAAGACGTTGAAAACATGTATCAAGCCTGGTTCAAATCAATCACGCTACAGGTGACGCTCTGGTGTGCTCCCTATGCCAAGGATGCATATTTCTAATCTGGAGGGACTCATGGAATTTGTTGGTGTTTTTCTAGTTTTCGCCCTGTTAGTATTCAGTATTGTCGCACTGGCGATGGGATTATTTTTCTTACAGCTCTGTTGGTCTTGGCATCACGCCTATTTTCATTAGATTGCTTGTGACTTCAGGCGATCGCCCTTGGCAACCAACAGGAGAACAAACAATGGATGCGATTGAATTGGTTCCTAACAACTCGTTGATCACTGAAACACCTGAGGAAGGACGGCAATTAGCCGTGAAACTGGCGCGGCTGATTATCAAGCTGACCCAACCTGATGAAGAGAAACGTAAACAGCTACGGGAAGTTTATGGTAACGATGCCATGATGTTGATTGCTGTAGGTCAGGTTGTCGCGACAGAATTTGGCACGATCGCCGCTGCAAATAATTACTGGCGCAAGTAATTCTTCAAAGCTATTGAATGAATTTCTTTCTTACTGGAATATAACCTATTGGAGGAAAACTATGACTGCAATAACCCATCAGCAGAATACTGCACAATCATTGACCTACACAACTCGAATTGATCTTCCTACAAAAGTTCGATCACAAGTGAATACTTTACTGAATCAAAGTTTGGCGACTGCGATCGATTTGAAGACCCAAATTAAGTATTCACATTGGAATGTCAAAGGTCAAAATTTTTATCAACTGCATGAGCTATTTGACGAAATTGCGGCTGAGGTTGAAGAATTCATCGATCTGCTTGCTGAACGGATTACGACATTAGGGGGTGCAGCATTGGGAACGGCTCGAATTGCGGCTGAGCGATCGGAACTCCCTGAATATCCCTTCAATGCGGTTGATGGCATGGAGCATGTTGCTGCACTCGCCGATCGCCTAGCAATTTATGCTAAATCCCTCCGCCAGAATATCGATGCAACCGATCAACTCGGTGATATGGACACCAACGATCTCTTTGTCGAGATCTCACGGGCGATCGACAAGCGATTGTGGTTTCTGGAAGCGCATCTTTAACATTCATAGGAGTTTTGCAATATTCGAGATAGGGAGGCAACCATGGATGACTATTGTTTAGTGGACTGTGGTTTTCACGATCAGCTAGAAGCCCTGGCAACGCTGCGGCAAACTTGTCAGATTTCCTACTGCACTGCAACTGGAGAAATCGTTGAAGTTCAGGATCAGATTGTGGATGTGTATGCTGCGAACAAAGCCGATTTTTTGAAGCTCAAAGACGGAACTGAGATTCGGCTCGATCGCCTGATCTCTGTCAACGGCAACTCTACTCAATTTGCCTAGGAGCAGGATCATGGCAATCCAACTCAAGATCGATCGCGTCTTACAAGGTTCTTTTGACCCCAAAGCGCTGAATCTTCTGTTTGTGTTTCAAGTTAATTGTCCCGGTTGCTTCATCTACGGTTTTCCCCTCGTCAACAAGCTGCACCGGAAGTATTGTCAGTCCGGCTTAAATGTCCTGGGGCTTTCAACGGCTTTCGAGGATTTTGAGTACAATACTGCTGCCAATACACAGTTGCTTTTGACTGAAAGGAAACTGATTGGAGCCACTCGGCAAGCGTTAGGAGAAGTTTACTCTCAAGCGATCGATTTTCCCGTTGCAGTCGATCAACTTACCACAGGTGCAGCGATCGCAACACCTGAAAACACTAAGACTTTAATTGAAGCAATCCCTGATTTTGATCGGCTGCCCAAATCAGAGCAAGCAGTACTGCGTCAAAAGGTGAACGCTTATTTGCAGCGGCACACCAAAACATCAACAACCTTTACCCTGAATCATCTACCAGGAACACCAACTTTTCTACTGGTTGACCAAAACCTGCAATTGCTAGATGGATGGTTTGGGCATACGCCTGAAGCAGCAGTGATCGAGCGCATCGAAAAACATCTTTGCACGCTTAACGGAGTGACCCAGGAACTATGCAGGTAATTGATATAGAGCAGCTTGATTTTGTGAACTGTAATCGAGATTTGTCACTCGCTGAACTGGCAAAATTTAATGGAGGTAGGGTAATGAAGTTTTTAGTGATCAAGCATGTTGTTGTAGAAGGACTCGGAGTTTTTGAACAGTTTTGTCGTGATGCGGGGATTACAGTCGATACCGTAGAACTTGAAAAAGGCGATTCCTTTCCCCAGTTGGACGGCTACGCGGCGCTGTGGGTGATGGGTGGCCCGTCAATGATGAGGCGGAGTTTCCCTGGTTGGTTGAAGAGAAAGCTTTGATCCGCAAGGCTGTCCAAACCCTTCGTTTACCTTACATGGGTGTTTGTCTTGGTGCACAACTACTCGTTGATGCTTTGGGTGGAGAAGGGCTTTGTTGCATGATTCAAAAAAGGAAGAGGTTAGTTGAGATAGAGAACTCTTTAAGCTGGGACTGGGTAACTCTCAGGCTTAGCGATTTGGATCATTCGGTTGAGGGCTGCACATTTGATGAATACCTCCACGGCTTGATTGTCGAA